>JAFAXA010000337.1 GCA_019241425.1 Acetobacteraceae bacterium
CAGAATGCTCAGTTCGCGTGCGGCCTTGTCATCCGTGTTCAAAGGCCGAAGGAGGTCGACGCCAGGGCTGCTCTGGCTTTTGTCAAGCGGTCTAGGGCGCGGCGGGTCGTCATCCAGCCCATAGGTCGCCAAAGGGTCGACCTCCGGATTTCGTTGATCAACGAAGCTTAAGGTCCGGCCGGGCTCAGCGTAACGAAGCCCAACGTCGAACACACACAACCATTCAGGCGCCGGAGGCGGCATCGAGGAAGCGAAGGCTAGGGCACCCTCCTTAGAGCTGCATAAGGCCGCGACTTTGCCGCGTTCGAAAGGCTTCAACTTTTCGGGTGTTGTCTGTGCCAGGCTAGTCACGCGCGAACGCCAAGCGCCCGTGTCGCGGGCGCGACCTGCCCAAGCATACAAGCCGTCCCAAAGGTGCCGGTGACCATCACCAGGATCGTAAACAATCGGAGTTACGCCGCGTTCGCGCCAGTCCAGATCAGAGCGGGCAGGATCTTTTGAGGCAAGGGCAAAGAGCCGGTGCTCGCGAATACGCCCCGACATCTGCAAGCCTTCTAAGAGGTAACGGACCGGCGGATCGTCGGCGCTGTAACCCAGGAGCACTACGATGTAGCGGTCGAGCAGATCGCACACAAATCGCGTGGCCCATGCTTCCGCCAGATACGCCCGGCCGAAATCGGCGCTGCTGAGAACCAGCCCCAATAGCTCATTGATCGGCTTGGCGGCATTAGCAGGCAGAACGCCATGCAAATGCACAACACCATTGAAGCCATCGCGCTGCGCCAGATCAGGGAAGTGTGGTTGTGCATAGCTGCGAAGACGCGGATCGGCTTTCTGGAAGAGCCGGTCGAAGTTGGTTGTGACGAGCCGCCGGTGGCCGTCGGGTCCGCGTGCCAAATCCAATAGCGCCTGGTGACGGATCAGATTCGGCCGCCGGGGTACGCGCAGCAATTCAACCACCTCTCCTTCAACTTGTGCCGCCCCGAAATCGCGCACAAGTCGGTTAAAGATGCGGTCGAACGAGACCGGCTCGCTGACATCGCCGGTCGTATCGCCTTCTCGACGGCGCCGTTCGATAGTGATGAGCTTGCCAGCAGGTGATTCGGGCGTACATCCCAACCGGCGGGCAACATCGCAGGTGAGGCGAAAGAAATCAGGAAGTCCAGCGGGGATGGAGATCCCAGCGCCGCAGAGGAACACCACCTCGCCAGCGTCGCGCGCGTCGAGCAAGGCGTTGGGAATACTGGGACCGAATTCTGTGAACCGCATTGAACTGCCTGAGCGAATAGAGGTAGGGTCAGCCTCGTATAAGTGGTAATTGTTTGAACCAGCTTCGGGGTCGAGCCCGGAGCGTTTACATGTGGCTCGCCGTGATCGCGCTCCGGAGCAGCTGGCTGAATTCTGACAAAGCGCAGAGCCTCCTTTGCCCCGAATCCGCAAATGACTGCTTCCGGGATCGCTGGCCCGAAGGTCGCCAAGCGGCCGACCTTGGGTCGGATGCTGACTCAACGTCGGCCGGCACTGAAAAGCGGATGGCGATCGAAGCGGGGTTGCCTTGACGCGAAAGCAACGAATCGTCAACCCAAGCGTGGCACGCCGCTGGTCGTTGAGTATTCGAAATGCAGCGCCTGGCCGGGATGGACGATCGGATGGATGGCGTGCGCCGCCACCGCAGCCTCGCTGAAACCCTGCAGAATGAGCTTCAGCTTGCCCGGATAGGTCGCGATGTCGCCGATCGCGAAAATGCCCGGCGCGCTGGTCTGGCAGGTTGCGGGATCAACCGCGACGTGATGGCGCTCGAGCGCCAGCCCCCAAGCCGCGATCGGCCCCAGATCCATGGCGAGCCCGAAGAACGGCAGCAGTACGTCGGCGGCGAGGCGGCGTTTCTCGCCGGCGAGCGTCGCGACCTCGACTTGCGCAAGCTGTCCGCCGTCGCCGTGCAACGCATGCAGTTGGTAGGGGATGACCATCTCGATCGCGCCCGCGGCGGCGGCGGCGTCGAGCTGGGCCGCCGTTTCGGGCGCGGCACGGAATTTTGGTCGCCGGTGCACAACGGCCACCCGGGCGATGTCCTTCAGCGCCAGCGCCCAATCGACGGCGGAATCGCCGCCGCCCGCGATCACCACGCGCTTGCCGCGAAAATCCTCCTTGCGGCGGATGTAGTATTGCACCCCGCCGGACGCCTCGAAGGCGGGGAGGCCGTCGAGCGGCGGCCGGTTGGGGCCGAACGCCCCGGCGCCCGCCGCGATCACCACCGCGCGCACCCGGATGTCGTCCCCGACATCCGTGCCGAGGGTGAAGGCGCCCGCCGTTCCGGCGAGGCGTTCCACCCGCCGGCCGAGCAGGCGCCGCGGGTTGAACGGCGCGATTTGCCGTTCCAGCTCCGAGACGAGCGCGCCGGCGCTGATCGCAGGATGCGCGGGGATGTCGTAGATCGGCTTTTCCGGATAAAGGGCGGTGCATTGTCCGCCGACCTCGGACAGCGCATCGATCAACACGCAGCGGAGCTTCAGCATCCCGAGTTCGAACGCGGCGAACAGGCCGACCGGGCCCGAGCCGATGACCGCGACGTCGGTTTCGATGGTTTGTCCCATGGCCGGACCCTACCGGCAGCGGGTGCGGCGCGACAATCGGCGGCGAAATTGTCCCCGACTCGGGGGATCGGGCAGATACCGGCGATGATCGCCGCGCCCCCGCCCGCCGGCCGCGTTCTCCGCTCGCTTGCGGAAACCGAAGCGCTGGCGGCGGCGCTGGCGGCGCTGGCGCAGCCAGGCGACGCGATCCTGCTCGACGGCCCGCTCGGCGCCGGCAAATCGGCCCTGGCGCGGGCGTTCATCCGCCACGCGGCGGGCGATCCGGCGCTCGAGGTGCCGAGCCCGACTTTCACGCTGGTGCAGACCTACGACACGCCGCGCGGCCCGGTTCACCACTACGATCTGTGGCGGGTGGACGGGCCGGCGGCCCTCGCCGAGCTTGGTTGGGACGACGCCGCAGCGGGCATCACGCTGGTCGAGTGGCCGGGCCGGCTCGGCGCGCTGCGGCCCGCCGATGCGCTGCTGGTCACGCTCCGCACGGTTCCGGGGGATGACGAGGCGCGGCGCGTGACGCTGTCCGGCTGGCCGGGACGGCTGGCGTGAGCGGCGCCGAACGTGAAGCGGCGGTCGCGGCGTTTCTCGGCCGGCACGGCTATGGCGGCGCCCGCGGTGTGCCGCTCGCCGCCGATGCAAGCCTCCGCCGCTACGTCCGCCTGCATGGCGGGCCGCGACCGGCGCTGCTGATGGACGCGCCGCCGCCCGAGGATGTGCGGCCGTTCCTGGACGTGGGCGGGCATCTGGCGTCGCTTGGTCTGTCCGTGCCCGCCGTGTTCGCGGCCGACGAGGCGGCCGGATTGCTGCTGCTCGAGGATTTCGGCGACCGCATCCTTCCGGCGGTGATGACGGCGCAAGGGACCCCCGGCTTGTTCGATGCGGCGGTCGATGTGCTGGCGGCGATGCAGGAAGCGGCGCCGCCTTCGCTGCCCGCCTGGGACGCGGCGGCGATGGCGGCGGCGGCCTGCGGAACGGTGATGGATTGGTGGTGGCCGGCGGCGT
>JAFAXA010000078.1 GCA_019241425.1 Acetobacteraceae bacterium
GCCCGCATAGGCAAGTTGCAGGCAGTCGGTGGCGACATCGGCGGCGGTGACCGTCTCCACGCCGCGCAGCACGCCGAGGCCATGATCGAGATGGATCACGGCATCGCCCGGCGCCATCGCCGTCTCGAAGCCGGCGGTCGTGCCCGCCTTGTGGTGGCGTGCCCGCGCCCCCAGAACGTCGGCCGGGGCGACCACGACGGCGCCCTCGGTCTGGAAGCCAGCAGCAAGCGACCCGTCGAGCCGGGCCACGGTCCCGGCCTCCGCTTGCAGCAATTCCAGCCATCCAGAGAGGCGGGGAGCGTCGGCGAGCGACAACAACCGGAGCAAGCCGCGGCGATACCGTTCCGGCCCCATCATCCCGATCCGGTCACCCGCATCGGCGCGCTGCCGGACGAAGCGCACGAAATCGGCGGCACCCTTGAAGCGGGGAAGCCTGCTCGCGTCTGCGTCGGGCTCCGGAGCCAGGCGGATCACGCGCCGTTCGGCCAGCGCCGCCTCCCAGGCGTCGCGATCGAGATAGAAGGCCCAGGGCGAACCGGCGGCATCCGCGCCTTCCTCGGCAGTCGCCGTCGCCGTGCGAAAGGCGTCCCGGACATCCGCCTCATGCTGCCCGGCGAGCGCCTCCACCTCCGGATCGAGCACGATCTCCGCATCCGGGATCGCCTCGAAGATCGTGACCAGCCCGGGGTAGAGGGTCAGCAGCACATGCTCCATGCCGCCGTCCGGACGCTCCGCCGTCGTTTCGTCCAAAACCGCTTCGGAGGCAGGGCCCAACGTCACCGCCTCCACACGCTCGTCGCGGCTGCGTTGGGTCACGCTGTCGAACGGGCGGATGTCCGTCACCGCGCCGTCCGCGTGATCGATCCTGAATGGCGCGGCCGATGTCGGCGGAAACACGTCGATCACGGAGCCGTGGATAGCGGCGTCGCCCGGCTCGTCCACCCGGTCTTCGATTGTGTAGCCGAGCGCCGCGAGTTGCCGGGTGACGGCGTCCGGCTCGACCGGCTCGCCCACCCGCACGGTCAGCTCCCGCCAAGCCCCAGGTGGGGGCAGGCGTTGCGTGACGCTGTCCACGGAACCGAGCAGAAGAAGCTTGCCGCCACCCGGCTGCGCGGCCCGATGGAGCACGTCCATCCGGGCTCCCATGATGCCGCGCGAGGGGCTTACGCGGTCATAGGCGAGACAATCCCAGCCCGGGAGCAGGTGCACCGCGAGCGCAGGCGCGAGCGCCGAGGCCGCCGCATGGAGCCGGCTGGCACGGTCCTCGCTCCTCGTCACCATAAGAAGGCTGGAAGGGCTCGCCGCCAGGCGTTCGACCAATCGGGCCGTCAGCAGGGCATCCGGCTCTGCGGGAATGCAAGGCTTATCGGTGGGGGACATACGGCTCGGGTTCTCCTTCGGCGACAGGCAACCGGCTTGGGGGGAGCGGGGTTGCAGTCGCGGAGGTCCGCATCATGCAAACCAGCGAGAACAACAATCCCGCCGAGACCGCGGCCAAGGTCCGGGGCCTGCAAGACGAGAACCGGGACGAGGCGAACAGCGCCTTGCCGGGCGGCCGCGCCGCGAAGCCGGAAGGATCGATTAGGCCCACGGAGACGGCGCCGCATTCGGACGAGCACCGCGATCAGCCGGTCGCTCCCGCGGGCGGGCTGACCAAGCCGGCACCGGGTCCGACCAGCAAGGAGTGATTCGCTAGGCTGTGATCCGGCTCACAGCCAGCCGCATCGTGATGTCCGAAAAGCACCCCGGGTTCGATCGAGGGGGGCGCCATGAGCGGCAAAAACAAATCGGACGAGTTCGGTCTCCCCGGACGGGGCACCACCGAGCTCTATCCCGGCGGCGACCTGTGGGACGATGTGGGATGCCAGGGGGAGACCGACCTGCCCGGTGACGAATCCTGGCTTGCCAATCTGCAGGTGATCGAGGTTGTCGGCGTCGGAGTGGGCGTGATGGCTCTCGTGATCAGCCTGCTGCCCTTGTTCTTTCGGTGAGATCGTCGCCTCGTTCGTCATACCAGGCGGACGGTGTAGCTCGTCTTCAGTGACGCCAGGATCTCCTCGGCATGGGCCGGATCGCGCGCCTCGACCATGATTTCGAGTTCGGCGGCCTGCACGCTCGATGAGGCGAACAGGCGCTGATGCGACACCTCGATGATGTTGCCGCCGGTGCCGCCGATCTTGGCGGCGATGTCGGCGAGCACGCCGGGCCGGTCGGGGATCTGCATGTGCAGCCGGAGCAGCCTGCCGTCCCGCAGCAGATTGCGCAGCAGGATGTTCGACAATTTGCGGGCGTCGATATTGCCGCCGCACACCGGGATGCCGATGCGCTTGCCGGAGAAACGCTCGCCATAGGTGAGCAGAGCGGCGACACCCGCCGCGCCCGCACCCTCGGCAACCACTTTGGCGCCCTCGGCGAGCAGTCCGATCGCCTCCTCGATGGCCAGTTCCGGCACGACCAGCACCCCGGCCGCCTTTTCGCGGATGATGGCGAGCGGCAACTCTCCGACGTCGCGCACCGCGATGCCCTCGGCGATGGTGGGACCGCCGACCGCAATCGGCTCGCCCGCAAGGTGCTGCGCCATCGGCTGGTAGCTTTCCACCTCGACGCCCCAAAGTTCCATTCCGGGGCGCTGCGCGGCGGCGACGGTCGCGCAGCCGGCGAGCAGGCCGCCGCCGCCGACCGGCACCAGCATGACCTCGAGCTCGGGCACGTCCTGGAGAAACTCGAGGGCCAGCGTGCCCTGTCCCGCGATGACGGCCGGGTCGTCGTAGGGATGGATAAAGACGAGATGTTCGCGCTCGGCCAGGGCGAATGCGTGGGCCGCGGCCTCCGCCAGGTCGTCCCCATGCAGAACCACGCGCGCACCCCAGGACGCCGTGCGCGTCACCTTGGTCGAGGGCGTGTGCTTCGGCATCACGATGGTTGCCGCGATCCCGAGCAGATGGGCATGGCGGGCGACGGCCTGGGCGTGATTGCCCGCCGAGACGGCGATCACGCCCCGGCGCCGCTCGGCCTCGCTGAGCAGCGCCAAGCGGTTGGCGGCACCCCGCTCCTTGAAGGCGCCGGTTGCCTGAAGGTTGTCGAGCTTGAGATAGACCGAGGCCCCCGTGGCACGGGAGAGCGTAGGGCACGGGATCGCCGGTGTGCGCAGGAGACGGCCAGCGATCCTCGCCGATGCCGCCTCGACGTCGGCCAGGCCGACGGTCGGATGTGTCACCCGTAGCGCAGTTCGAGCACTTCGTAGGTCCGGTCCCCCCCGGGCGCCGGAACGGACACGGTGTCGCCGACCTTCTTGCCGATCAGCGCCTTGGCGAGCGGCGAAGAGACGGACAGCCGGCCGATCTTGATATCGGCCTCATGCAGGCCGACGATCTGATAGGTTGATTCCTTGTCGGTTTCTTCGTCAACCAAGCGGACATGGGCGCCGAACTTGATATGGTCGCCGGACAGGCTCGCCGGATCGATCACCTCTACGGATGATACGATTTCCTCGAGTTCCGCGATGCGCCCCTCGATAAAGGATTGGCGCTCGCGGGCCGCGTGATACTCGGCATTCTCGCTCAGATCCCCATGGCTGCGCGCTTCCGCGATGGCGCGAATAACGGCCGGGCGCTCCTCACTTTTCAGCTTGCGGAGTTCCTCCTCCAACCGCTGAAGGCCGGGGGCGGTCATCGGGTACTTCTGCACGGGCGATCCTCGGAGTGGTGGCCAACGCGGGAGCCGAACGAACTTGACAAATACGCCGACGGCGCGGCGCGGGTTGACCCCGGCCGACGGTCAGAACGAACCGCGAAAGTAAGACTGGAGCGGGGCGACTTCAAGCGTTCCCGCCTTGAGGGCAGCTATGGCGTGAACGGCGGCTCGCGCGCCCGCGACGGTGGTGTAGTGCGGGACCCCCTCCGTCAGCGCCGAGCGGCGGATCGTGTAGCTGTCGGCGACCGATTGCGGACCCGAATTCGTGTTGATCACGAGCTGGATCTCACCCGACTGGATCGCATCCACGCAATGCGGCCGGCCTTCCAGCACCTTGTTGACGACCCGCACCGGCAGCCCGGCCTCGCGGATCGTCGATGCGGTGCCGCTGGTTGCGATCAGCGAAAATCCCATGTCGTTCAGCCGCCGCGCGAGCGCCGGGACCGCCTTCTTGTCGGCGGGCCGCACCGATATGAAGACCGCGCCCTCGGCGGGCAGGCGCACGCCGGCGCCGAGCTGAGACTTGGCGAAGGCGCGTTCGAAGTTCGTATCGATGCCCATCACCTCGCCGGTTGATTTCATCTCGGGGCCGAGGATCGTATCCACGTCCGGGAAGCGCGCGAACGGAAACACCGCCTCCTTCACCGCGACATGCGGCGCGCTCGCCGGGTTGTCGGTTCCGAAGGCCGCGAGCTTGGCGCCCGCCATCACCTGTGCGCCGATCTTCGCGACCGGCACGCCGGTTGCCTTGGCGACGAACGGGACCGTGCGGCTGGCGCGCGGATTGACCTCGAGCACATACACGTCCTCGTCCTTGATCGCATACTGGACGTTCATCAGCCCGACGACGTTGAGTGCCTTCGCCATCGCTTCCGTCTCGGCCTTCAGCTCCGTGACGGTTGCGGGCGAAAGCGTGTAGGGCGGCAGGGCGCAGGCGCTGTCGCCGGAATGGATGCCGGCTTCCTCGATGTGCTCCATGACGCCCGCGACATAGACCGTCTCGCCGTCCGAGATGCAGTCTACGTCGACTTCGATTGCGTCGTTCAGATAGCGGTCGATCAGTACCGGGTTCTCCCCGGAAACGCGCACCGCCTCGCGCATGTAGCGGGACAGCCCGTTTCGGTCGTAAACGATCTCCATCGCGCGGCCGCCCAGCACGTAGCTCGGACGAATGACCACCGGATAGCCGATGCGGTCGGTGATCGCTTCCGCCTCGGCGACCGAACGCGCGACGCCGTTATCGGGCTGGCGCAAGCCGAGACCGCGCAGCAATTGCTGGAAGCGCTCCCGATCCTCGGCGACATCGATCGCGTCGGCCGAGGTGCCGAGCACGGGAATGCCGGCGCGCTCAAGCGCCTTGGAGAGCTTGAGCGGCGTTTGCCCGCCATACTGCACGATGCAGCCGAGCAAGGTGCCATGCTCCTGCTCCCGCTGCACGAGCGCGATCACGTCCTCGGCAGTCAACGGCTCGAAATACAGCCGGTCGGACGTGTCGTAGTCGGTGCTAACCGTTTCCGGATTGCAGTTGACCATGATGGTCTCGAAGCCGGCGTCCCGCAGCGCATAGGAGGCATGGACGCAGCAATAGTCGAACTCGATCCCCTGGCCGATGCGGTTCGGGCCGCCGCCGAGAATGACGATCTTTTGCCGGTCGGTGGGATCGGCCTCGCAGGAAGGCGCGCCGAAACCGCCCTCGTACGTCGAATACAGGTACGGGGTGGCGGACGCGAATTCGCCGGCGCAGGTATCGATGCGCTTATAGACCGGCCGCACGCCCAGGCCTTTACGCGCATGCGCGACCTCGGCTTCGCCCTTGCCCACGAGCGCGCCGATACGCCCATCCGAAAAGCCGAGCGCCTTTATGCGCCGCAAACCGTCCGCCGTCGCCGGCAGCCCTTGCGCTTCGAGATGCCGCTCCGCTTCCACGATCGCCAGCAACTCGCGCAGGAACCACGGATCGAACTTGCTGGTCGCATGCACGTCCTCGACGCTCATGCCCGCGCGAAGCGCCTGCGCCGCCATCAACAGCCGCTCGGGTCGTGGCGTGGACAGCGCGGCGCGAAACGAATCGTGCTCACCGTCGCCGGGGGGCTCGACCGGATCGAGGCCGGAGAGTCCCGTCTCCATGCTGCGCAGGCCCTTCTGCAACGCTTCGGCGAAGCTGCGCCCGATCGCCATCGCTTCACCGACCGATTTCATGCTGGTCGACAGCAGAGCCGGCGTGCCCGGGAATTTTTCGAAGGTGAAGCGGGGGATCTTCACGACGACGTAGTCGATTGTCGGTTCGAAGCTCGCGGGTGTCGTACGGGTGATGTCGTTGGCGAGTTCGTCGAGCGTGTACCCGACCGCGAGCTTCGCCGCAATCTTGGCGATCGGAAAGCCGGTCGCCTTGGATGCCAGCGCGGAGCTGCGCGAAACCCGCGGGTTCATCTCGATGACGAGCAGCCGGCCGTCCGCCGGATTGAGCGCGAACTGCACGTTGGAACCGCCGGTCTCGACGCCGATCTTGCGCAGGCAGGCGATCGAGGCGTCGCGCATGATCTGATATTCCTTGTCGGTCAGCGTCAGCGCGGGCGCGACCGTCACGCTGTCGCCGGTGTGGATGCCCATCGGGTCCACATTCTCGATCGAGCAGACGATGATGCAGTTATCCGCGCGGTCGCGGACCACCTCCATCTCGAACTCCTTCCAGCCGAGCACGCTTTCCTCGATCAGCACCTCGGTCGTCGGCGACGCTTCGAGCCCGCTCGCAACGGTCGCCTCGAACTCCTGCCGGTTGTAGGCGATGCCACCGCCGGTGCCGCCCAGCGTGAAGGAGGGGCGGATCACGGCGGGCAGGCCCACCTCGGCCAGCGCCGCGCGCGCTTCCGCCAGCGAATGCGCGATCGCGCTTTTCGGGCTTGCGATCCCGATCTCGCTCATCGCGTCGCGGAACTTGAGCCGGTCCTCGGCGCGGTCGATCACCTCCGCCCGGGCGCCGATCAGCTCCACCCCGTGCCGTTCCAGCGCGCCATTCGCGGCGAGCGCCATCGCCGTATTCAGCGCGGTCTGGCCGCCCATGGTCGGCAGCAGCGCGTCCGGCTTTTCGCGCGCGATGATCTTTTCCACGATCTCCGGGGTGATCGGCTCGACATAGGTCGCGTCCGCCAGCCCGGGATCGGTCATGATGGTGGCCGGGTTGGAGTTGACGAGGATGACGCGGTAGCCCTCGGCCTTCAGCGCCTTGCACGCTTGCGCGCCGGAATAGTCGAACTCACAGGCCTGGCCGATGACGATCGGGCCGGCGCCGATGATCATGACACTCGCGATATCGGTACGTTTCGGCATGGCGATCAGCCTTTCGCGGCGTTTGGTGTCGGAACGAGCCGCCACCGGCACTGCAATGCGCCGTCGGCGAGAAACACCGGATCGGCAAGCGTGCCGTCGCGCACGCAGGCGGCGACGGCTGAAGCGAGTGCCGCATTGTCGCAGGCGCAACCGAGCGCGCGCAGCCGGTCGAACCCGGCCTCCGCATTCGGTTCATCGACCCGGTGCCGCCGCGCAATATCGAGCACGCGCTCCGGAAGTCCCGGTCGGCTCATGCGGCCTTTGAGCGCTCGATCAAGTCGAGGAAACGGTGAAACAGGTGGTGGCTGTCGGTCGGACCGGGGCTTGCTTCCGGATGGTACTGCACGGAGAAGGCCGGGCGGCCGGTGCAGGCCAATCCCTCGTTCGAGCCGTCGAACAGCGAAACATGCGTCACCTGCACGCCCTCCGGCAGCGACGCATCGTCCACCGCGAAGCCGTGATTCTGGCTGGTGATCTCGACCCGCCCGGTCGCCAGATCCTTTACCGGCTGATTGGCGCCTCGATGGCCGCGCTCCAGCTTATAGGTCGTGGCGCCGAGCGCGAGCGCGAGCAACTGGTGGCCGAGGCAGATGCCGAACAGCGGCACGCCGGCCTCCAGCACGCCGCGGATCGCGGGCGCCGCGTATTCCGCCGTGGCGGCAGGATCGCCCGGACCGTTGGACAGAAACACGCCGTCCGGATCGTGGCGAAGGATGTCGGCCGCCGTCGCCGTCGCCGGCACCACCGTCACCCGGCATCCGGCGGAGGCGAGGCAGCGCAGAATGTTGCGCTTCGCCCCGTAATCGACCGCGACCACGTGGTGTTTCGGATCGGTCAGGCGTCCGGCGCCGTCGGGCCATGCCCAGCGCGTCTCGTCCCAGCGATAGCTCTGGGTGCAGGAAACCGCCTTGGCCAGATCCATGCCTTCCAGGCCCGGCCACCCGGCTGCCTCCGCCTCCAAGGCCGGCAGGTCGAACCGGCCGTCCGCCGGGAAGGCCAGAACGCCGTTCGGCGCGCCGCCGTCGCGGATGCGGAGCGTGAGGGCGCGCGTATCGACGCCGGCGATCCCGGGAATGTTCTGCGCGCGCAGCCAGGCGTCGAATGGCTGGGCCGCCCGCCAGTTCGAGGGGGCGGTGATGTCCTGCTTCACGACGATGCCGCGCGCCGCGATGGTGGTCGTCTCGTTGTCGGCCGGATTCGCGCCGACGATGCCGATATGGGGAAAGGTGTAGGTGATGATCTGCCCGGCGAAGGAGGGGTCGGTCAGCGTTTCCTGGTAGCCCGTCATGCCGGTGCTGAAGCAAACCTCGCCGACCGCAAGCCGTGCCCCGGTATGCGCGCCGAAACCCCGCCCCCAGAATACGTGGCCGTCGGCAAGCACGAGCGCCGCCGTCGCCCCCTCCGGTGCGTCGGACGGTTGCGCCGCGGGCGAGGCAGGCTCGTCCTTCGGCGCGACAATCCCCGCAAGATCGTGCAAAGTCAGGCTGGTCGCCGCGATGATGGCGGGCCAGTGCCGGGAGGGGATCGATCGCGTTTGCCGCCACTTCCGCACCGCCTCGACCCCAACGCCCGTCAGCCGGGCCGCGGCTTCGGTGCCGCCGAGACGCTCGACGATAATGGTCACATCGGTCATGCGCCTTGATACGGGAAAGAATTTCCCAAACGCAAGCGGCACCGGACGACGGGAAAACACTTCCCGGCTCGGGCGACGCATCTGTATAGGGCGGCGGAGGGAGATCAACCGATGAGCTTGCGCGATCGCTTCACCGACGAACTGAAGGCGGCCATGAAGGCCGGGGATGCGGCGCGGGTGTCGACCCTGCGGATGGTGCTGGCGCGGGTGAAGGATATCGACATCGCCGGCCGCCCGCGGGGCGTCGAACGCGCGCCGGATTCGGAGGTGGTGGCGGCGCTGCGCGGCATGGTGAAGTCCCGGCGCGAGGCGGCGGAGCTGTATCGCCAGGGCCGGCGGCCGGAGCTGGTCGCCAAGGAGGAGGCCGAAATCGCCATGATCGAGGACTTCCTGCCGGCGCAGATGGACGACGCGGCGCTGGACCGCGCCGTCGCCGAGGCGATCGCCGGCACCGGCGCCGCCTCCGTTCGCGACACGGGCCGAGTGATGGCGAAACTGAAGGCGAAGCACGGGGCGTCGCTCGACGCCGCCAAGGCCGGGCCGGTCGTGAAGGCGAAGCTGGCGGGCTGATGCCGCTCCCGGCCCAGTTCCTCGACGAGTTGCGCACCCGCACCCCGCTGGCGGCGGTGATCGACCGCAAGACCAAGCTGGTGCGGGCGGGTCGGCAATGGCGGGCCTGCTGCCCGTTCCACGGCGAGAAGACCCCATCGCTTTACGTCTATGACGACCATTTCCACTGCTTCGGCTGCGGCGCCCATGGCGATGCCATCAGCTTCGTCATGCAAAGCGACGGCGCGGGCTTCATCGAGGCCGTCGAGCGGCTGGCCGCCGAAGCGGGCATGGCGGTGCCGAAGCCCGTCGCGGACGCCGACGAGCGCCGCCGCCTCGATCTGCACGGCGTGCTGGAGGCCGCGTGCACAAGCTTCGCGCGCCGGCTGCTGGCGCCCGAGGGCCGCGCCGCCCGCGACTACCTGCACGGACGTGGCCTGACCGACGAGGCGATCCGCGAATACGGGCTGGGCTGGGCCGGCGAGGGCAGGGGCGCGCTCGGCGCCGAACTGGCCGCCGAGGGGATCGGCCCGGACCTGCTGGTGCAGGCCGGGCTGATGCGGGCCGCCGAGGAAGGCGGGCGGCCGGTCGATCTGTTCTTCAAGCGCATCACCTTCCCGATCCGCGACGCGCGCGGCCGGCTGATCAGCTTCGGCGGCCGGGCGCTCGGGGACGGTCAGCCGAAATACGTGAACGGGCCGGAGACGACGCTGTTCTCCAAGCGCCGCAGCCTCTACGGCATCGAGCGCGCCGGCAAAGCGGTGCGCTCCGGCGTCCCGGTGATCGTGGTCGAAGGCTATATGGACGTGATCGCCCTCGGGCGCGCGGGGTTCGGCGGTGCCGTCGCGCCGCTCGGGACGGCGCTGACCGAGGAGCAGTTGGCGGCGCTTTGGCGATTGTCGCCGAACCCGGTGCTCTGCTTCGACGGCGACGCGGCCGGTGCGCGCGCCGCGGGCCGCGCGGCGGAGCTGGCCCTGCCGCTGCTCGCGCCCGGACGCACGCTGAGCCTGGTCGCCCTGCCGAACGGCGACGACCCGGATTCGCTGCTCGGGCGGGAGGGCACGGCGGCGTTCCGGTCCCGCCTCGCCGCCGCGCGTCCGCTTGCCGACGCCCTGTTCGATCTGCTGCGCGACAATGCAGGGGCGCTCGAGACGCCGGAGCAACGCGCCGCCTTGCTCGCCCGGCTGGACTCGGCGGCGGGCAGCATTGCCGATCGTGGGCTCGCCGCCGAGTATCGCCGCACGTTGCGCGACCGATTCTTCGAGGAGCGCCGGCAGCGCGATCGCCCCACCCCACGCCGGCAGCTTCCGCCGCGTCCGGTGCCGAGCGTGCAGAACGTGTCGGCCGAGCAGGCGCGCATCCTGACCGCGATCCTGCTCAACCATCCGGACCTGCTGCATGACGTGGAGCAGGCCTATGCCGAGTTGGCGTTGCCGGATGATCTCGCGCGGCTGCGGGACGCTGTGCTCGGCCATGCAGAGGCCGTGGAACCGCTTGACTCACCTGCGCTCCTTGCCCACCTGAGCGCGGTCGGCTTGGCAGCGGAAGCGGCCCGGGCGCTTTCGGCGTTGCCGTTTCCCCTGCCGGGCTGCGCACAGCCGGGCGCGATGCCTGCGGAAGCCGAGGCCGGATGGTGGCATATTTTCGGGCTCATGCACCGCAACCGGCTGGACGACGAGGTGGCGGCGGCGCGTCGCCAGTTCGATCGCTTGGGAGACGGCGCGTCGCATCGCCGGTTCCTGGCGCTCTGCGCGACACGGGACGCGCTGCGGCGGGGCGAGGAGCGGGACGACGCCTGAGCCCGACCAGGCGCATGATGGAATGATCCGGGCGGCCGCTCGAAGGAGAGGCCGTCCAACCTGTTTTCTGGAGTGTTCTGAACGATGGCAACGAAGCCGGGCACCGCGAACGAGGCCGTAGCCGCCGAGCAGGATGTCGAGACCACGCTGCTCGATGTGCAGTCGGCCGCGGTGAAGCGGCTCGTCGCGAAGGGCAAGGAGCGGGGCTACATCACCTTCGATGAGCTGAACGTCGTGCTGCCACCCGATCAGAACAGTTCGGAGCAGATCGAGGACGTGATGGCCAATTTCAGCGAAATGGGCATCCAGGTCGTCGAAAGCGAGGAGAACGAGGAAGGCGAAGCGCCGCCCGCCAAAGCGGAGAAGGCCGAGGAAGAAGAAGAACAGTCCGGCAATATCGACGAGGAGACCGTCGGCCGCACCGATGATCCGGTGCGCATGTATCTGCGCGAAATGGGCTCGGTCGAATTGTTGTCGCGCGAGGGCGAGATCGCGATCGCCAAGCGCATCGAGGCCGGGCGCGACATGATGATCGGCGGTTTGTGCGAAAGCCCGCTGACCTTCAAGGCGATTATTTCCTGGCACGACCAGCTCAAGGCCGGCCGGATGTTGTTGCGCGACATCATCGACCTGGAGGCGACCCAGGGCGCCGGCGTGCCGCAAGCCGCGGCCGATGGCGCGGCCGGTACTGATGGCGGCGAAAGCAGCGACGCCGAGGCCGAGGAAGCCGAGGAACCGCCGGAAGACGCGGAAGATGCCGAAGGTGCGGCGATGTCGCTCTCCGCGCTCGAGGAAAAGCTCAAGCCCGAGGTGCTGGCGCGGTTCGAGGAAATCGAGAACCTCTACAAGAAGCTGCACAAGATGCAGCACAAGCGCCTCGACGTGCTGACGGCCGGCGAGGAGGTCAACTCGCGTTCGGAAAAGAATTACGAGAAGTCGCGCGAGGAACTGGTGGAGCAGGTCGGCCAGGTCCGGCTGCACAACAACCGCATCGAGGAACTGGTGATGCAGTTGAAGCAGCTCAACCAGCGCCTCAACGGGCTGGAAGGCCAGCTCCTGCGCATGGCGGAAAGCTGCAAGGTCAACCGCGAGGAGTTCCTGAAGCAGTATCGCGGCCACGAACTCGACCCGTCCTGGCTGGAGCGCGTCGCCCATCTTCCCGGCAAAGGCTGGAAGACGGTGACCGGCAAGTATTTCGAGGAGATCGCGACGGTGCGCGGCCAGATCGCGGCCGTCGCCAACGACGCGGGCCTGCCGATCGGCGAGTTCCGCCGCGTCTACATGACGGTGAGCCGGGGCGAGCGTGACAGCGTGCGCGCCAAGAAGGAAATGATCGAGGCCAATCTCCGGCTGGTCATTTCAATCGCCAAAAAATACACGAACCGTGGCTTGCAGTTCCTGGATCTGATCCAGGAAGGCAATATCGGCCTGATGAAGGCCGTCGATAAGTTCGAATACCGGCGCGGCTACAAGTTCAGCACCTATGCGACGTGGTGGATCAGGCAGGCGATCACCCGATCGATCGCCGACCAGGCGCGCACCATCCGCATCCCCGTGCACATGATCGAAACGATCAACAAGCTCGTGCGCACCTCGCGCCAGATGCTGCACGAAATCGGCCGCGAGCCGGCGCCCGAGGAGCTGGCCGACAAGCTCGGCATGCCGCTCGAAAAAGTCCGCAAGGTGCTGAAGATCGCCAAGGAGCCGATCAGCCTGGAGACCCCGATCGGCGATGAAGAGGACAGCCATCTCGGCGACTTCATCGAGGACAAGGCGGCGATCATCCCGCTCGACGCCGCGATCCAGGCCAATCTGCGCGAAGCGACGACCCGGGTGCTGTCCAGCCTCACCCCGCGCGAGGAGCGCGTGCTCCGCATGCGGTTCGGCATCGGCATGAACACCGACCACACGCTGGAAGAGGTCGGCCAGCAGTTCAACGTGACACGCGAGCGCATTCGCCAGATCGAGGCCAAGGCGCTGCGCAAGCTGAAACACCCGAGCCGCAGCCGCAAGCTCCGCAGCTTTCTCGACGACTGATCCGCCGCCGGAACGCGGCCGGAACGGGGGAAGGCGGGCGCATGGAAGCCGTGGTGCGGGTCGGCGTGACCGTGACATTTCTGCGCATGGACCGGCCGCCCGCCGATCCTGCGCGGCTGTTTCCGCCCGACGCCGTGCCGGTGCGGGTGGCGCCGTGTTCCGTGCTGTTCTACCGCTATCTCTACGGCAATGTCGGTGCGGCGCATGTCTGGTGGCTGCGCCGGGCGGCGTCCGATGCGGAGTTGGAGGCGCTGCTCCGGCAGCCCGAAGTCGCGATCACCGCGCTCTACGTGGGCGGCGAGCCGTACGGCTTCTACGAGCTGGATGCGCGCGGCTGGCCGGATGTGAATATCAGCTATTTCGGCCTGATGCCGCACGCGGTCGGCAGGGGGCTCGGCCCGGTGTTCCTCCGGCACGCGATCGATACCGCGTGGGCCAGCGGAGCCCGCGGCATGACCGTCAACACCTGTACCGCCGATAGCCCGCGCGCGCTGCCCACCTATTTGCGGGCCGGCTTTCGCCCGGTGCGGCACGTGCGCGAGGTGTGGAACGTGCCGGTGCGTCTCGGGCTGAAGATCCCGCCCGGCCTGCAGGTCTGATTGCCGCCGCCCGCCGCCCGCGCCATCCTGCCCGTGCTTTCGGGAGGGAATGGCGACATGCGTGCGTGGCTGCTGGCCGTTGGACTGACCCTGGCGGCGGCGCCGCCGGCGCGGGCCGAATTGCCCGAGACCGTGAAAATCGGGGTGCTGAACGACGTGTCCGGGCCGTTCGCCGATCAGTCCGGCAAAGGATCGGTGGTCGCGGCCCGGATGGCGGCCGACGATTTCGCGGCCGCGGGCGGCGGGTTCAAGGTGGAGATCGTTTCCGCCGATCATCAGAACAAGCCGGATATCGGCTCGCAGATCGTGCGCGAATGGCTCGACCGGCAGGGCGTGGTCGCGGTCGCCGATACCGTCAACTCGGCCGTCGCACTCGCCGTCAACGAGCTGATGCGCGAACGGAACCGCACCTTCATCGCGTCCAGCGCCGGCACCTCCGACCTCACCGGCCGCGCCTGCGCGCCGACCACGGTGCAGTGGACGTTCGACACCTGGTCGCTCGGCAACGCCGCCGCCCGCGCGCTCTACGCGCAGGGCGGCACGAGCTGGTATTTCATTTCCTTTGATTACGCGCTGGGCGCGGCGCTTGAGCGGGACGCGACGGCGGTGCTGAAGAGCTTGGGCGGCGAGGTGCTCGGCTCCTCGAAACATCCGCTCGGCACCGCGGATTTCTCGTCCTATCTGATCGCGGCGCAATCCTCCGGCGCGAAGGTGGTGGCGCTGGCCGATACCGGCACCGATCTCGTCAACGGCGTCAAGCAGGCGGGCGAGTTCGGGATCACGCCGGCGCAGATGCTGACCGGCCTGTTCACGCAAATCGTCGATGTGGACGCGATCGGCCTCAAGGACGCGCAAGGCTTGCTGTTGAGCGAGGCGTTCTACTGGGATCTGAACGATGCGACGCGCGCGTGGAGCAAGCGCTTCGCCGACCGCTTCGGCGGTCGCGTGCCGACCGAGAATCAGGCGGGCGTCTATTCTTCCGTGCTTGCCTACCTCAACGCGGCAAAGGCCGCGGGCAGCATCGACGGCGACAAGGTGCTGGCGGCGATGAGGCGCGCGCCGATCGACGACAAGCTGTTCGGCCGCGTCACGGTGCGCCCGGACGGCCGGGCGATCCACGCGATGTACGAGTTCCGGGTAAAGACGCCGGCCGAGTCGAAGGGGCGTTGGGACTACTATTCTCTTCTGTCGACCATTCCGGCGGAGGACGCGTTCAGACCGCTAGCTGAAGGCGGGTGCCCGCTTGTGAAGTAGGCCGAAAGGAAATCCGCACGCGATACGTTTGTCACGCTCGATAGCGGGCGTATTCACGATGCGGCAGCGCTCCGCGTGGTCATTGTAAGGTCAAGCACTGCCAAAATCGCAGGAGCAGGTCTTGCCCGATCAGTTTTCCGCACCCGCCCGAATCGCCTGGATCGATACCGCCAAGGGGGTCGGCATCATTCTGGTCGTCGTCTCGCATGTCTGTGTCAGCGTGGCGGGTGGCGGTCTGACCTGGTTCCTCTTTCTCTTTCACATGCCGTTCTTCTTCATCCTCGCGGGCATTCTGACCAGAGCAGCGCCGCCCCGGCAGTTGCTCGAAAAGCGGGCGCGCTCGCTCCTCGTGCCCTACGCCGCATTTCTGATCCTGCTCGGCGGCTTGCTCGTCGCAAAGGACCAGTACGCCGGGGGAGGATTGGCGAACGATCTCCTCAGCCTCGCTTACGGCGGAACCAGGCTGGGCGGTTTTCTCGGGGTGTTCTGGTTCGTGACCTGCCTGTTCGGCGCACAGCTAACCTTCAACGCAGTGCTGACGGCGTCTCCTCGTGCATTCGGACCGGGAACACTCTCCGTGCTCATCGCTTGCCTCGCGACCGCCACGGTGCTTTCCGGTCACCCCGGCCCGCTGGCAATGGGTGTCGTTCCGTTCGCGGTCGTGATGCTAGGGGTCGGTTACGCCTACCGGTCGTTCCGCGGTCCGAACTGGCCGGTTGTCGCCGCCGCGATCCTGGTCGCCACGTCTTTGCTCGCCGCGACCCGTTCCATGGCCTTTCACCTAGACATGAAGCAGGCGGAGTACGGGCCGCCACTTACCGGTGCGCTGCTGGCCATCGCGCTGTCTTTATTGCTGCTGGAACTGTGCAAGGGACTGGATCGCGTCGCCGTCCTCGGTCCGTTGTTACGACGAACCGGGCAGGCGTCCCTGTTCATCATGTTCATGCATCAGACGGTTCATTTCTCGCTTGCGAAGTTCCTGTCCGCCGAGCCGGCGATTGCGGTGATGTCGCTCGCGGTTCCCATGCTGGCTTTCGAACTGGTCAGGCGGTCGCGGCACCTCAGTCCGGTACTGCTGGGCGTTCCGCGCGCCGATATTCGAACGGGATCGCCGGCGTTCAGGGCGCAATTCGCGCGCGCCGCCTGACGGAACGTTACCCCAGATGCGGCCCGATCAGGCTCAGATCCGCCGGGCCGAGCCGGGCGGCGGCGGTCTGGTGCTGGTGCCAGTACGGATAGAGCAGGCGCTGCTGGCTGACCTTATCGAGCCGGGAGCGCTCCTCCCTCGTGAGCACCAACTCGCTCGCGCGCAGATTGGTGCGCAATTGCTGCTCGGTGCGGGCGCCGATGATCGTCGCCGTCACGCCCGGCCGCCCCAGCAGCCACGCCAGCGCGGCTTCCGCCGCCGACACGCCGCGCCCCTCGGCGATCCCGACCAGCACCTCGATCGTATCGTAGAGCCGCTTCTCGTCCGCAATTGGCGGTTCGTGCCAGTCGTTGAGATGCCGGCCGCCTTCCTCCGGCGTCTTGCCGCGCCGGTATTTGCCCGATAGCAGGCCACCCGCGAGCGGACTCCAGATCAGCACCCCAAGCCCCTGATCCAGTGTAACCGGGATCAGCTCGTATTCCGCATCGCGTGATTCCAGCGAGTAGTAGATCTGCTGGCTGACCGGCGGCACGAAGTTGTGGACGCGCGCGGTTTCCATCGCCTTCATCAAATGCCAGCCGGAGAAATTCGAGACGCCGTAGTAACGCACCTTGCCGGAGCGAACGAGCGTGTCCATCGCCTCCAGCGTTTCCGCAAGCGGCGTCGAGCCGTCCCATTGATGGATCTGATACAGATCGACGTGGTCCGTGCGCAGCCGGCGCAGACTCGCCTCGCATTGCGCGATGATGTGGAAACGGGACAAGCCCTCGTCATTCGGTCCGCCGCCCATCGGAAACCGCACCTTGGTCGCAACGACCAGCCGGTTGCGCCGCCCGTCCAGCGCTTCGCCGAGGATCTCCTCGGATCGTCCCTCCGAATACGCATTGGCGGTGTCGATGAGGTTGACGCCGGACTCGAGACAGATGTCGAGCAGGCGCGCGGCGCCCGCGACATCCGTCGCACCCCATTTGGCCAGCGCGCCGACGCCGCCGAATGTCGCCGTGCCGAACGCAAGCGTCGAGACCTTGAGGCCGGAGCGGCCGAGCAGCCGGTATTCCATCGTCGTTCTCTCCTTGCGGGCTGCGGGCCGGACGCCGTTACGCAACCGGCTTGCCGATCTCCCGCCGCAGCTTCTGTTTCATCGCGTCCGCGAAGTCCGCATAGTCGGCGCAGGGGAGCGCAAAGCAATCCGGGCCGCCGATAACTTCGGCGCGATAGGTTTCGAGCAGGTCGGCCTCCTCGTGCAGCACGCAAAGCCCGTTGACCGTGATGCCCGCCGCCGCCATGCGGTCGCGGACCGGGCCGGGATCGATGCCGTCATTGGAGCGGCCATCGCCGATCACGTCCACGATCCGCCGCGCAGCCGGTGCGGGTGCGTTGCTCAGCAAGGTGAGCGCGGCGAGCAGCGCTTCACCGATCGCCGTGTTGCCCGCGCGCACGATGCGGGGCGCGTTCTCCACCGCGTCGGCGAACGCCGCCGCCTCGGCGGCCGAAGCGATCCGCGTCCACGCCACCAGCACCTCCTGCGCGCCCCTGCCGGACCAGAGCAGCAGCGACAGCAGGCTGGCGCCCGCGCGCCCGCCGGTGAGGCCCGACGCCACCGCCGGGTCGCGCAGCGCCGCCGCGATCCCCCCCGCCATCAGGCCGAACTCCTCGAAGGTGACGCTCGCCGAGCCGTCCAGCGCCAGCACGAGCGCGAGATCCGCCGTCATCGCCATTGCGAACTCCGCCCTCTCTTCCGCCCCGCCGCCCGATGGACCAAAGATGCGCTTCGCTGCGGAGGAGACCAGGATGGAGGCGTTCGCGCGTGCGCTCGAATCGCGAAAATACGCGGATGGACGCTTGCTGCTGGCGAAGGATGACGGGGTCGCGCTGCTGACCTTCAACCAGCCGGAGAAGCGCAACGCGATCTCGGTCGCGATGTGGGAAGCGATCGGCGGCGTGCTCGACGAATGCCGCGAGGACCATTCCGTTCGCGTCGTGATCCTGAGCGGCGCCGGCACCAAGGCGTTCAGCGCCGGCGCCGATTTGAGCGAGTTCGGCGGCGACCGCGAGGGCGCGGTGCCGCGGCGCGAATACGAGGAACTGACGGCGGCGGCGCGCGCCAAGCTCACGGCGTTCCCGAAACCGGTGATCGCCCGCATCCGCGGCCATTGCCTCGGCGGCGGGCTCGCGATCGCCATGCACGCCGATATCCGCATCGCGGCGGTGGATAGCCGGTTCGGCATTCCGGCCGCCCGGCTCGGCTTCGTCATGGGCTTCGACACCGTGACGCGCCTCGTGTCGCTGGTCGGCGAAGCGCAGGCGCGGCGGCTGCTGTACAGCGCGGCGCAGATCGACGCCATGGAGGCGCAGCGAATCGGGCTGGTCAACCGCACCGTGGCGGACGAGGCGTTGTCCGACGCCGTCGTCGACCTCGCGCGCACCATCGCCGACAACGCCCCGCTCGCCCTCGCCGCGGCCAAGCTCGC
>JAFAXA010000099.1 GCA_019241425.1 Acetobacteraceae bacterium
CGCGTTCCAGGGCGGGCTGGCTTCCGGCATGCTGCCGACATTCGCAGAGCTGTTCCCGACCGCGATCCGCGCAAGCGGTCAAGGCTTTTGCGTCGGCGGCGGCCGCGGCGTCGGCTCGGTCGTTCCGGCTACGGTGGGACTCCTTGCGGCGTCGCTGTCGCTCGGCACCGCGATGGGCGCATGCGCCCTCTGCGCCTATGCGGTCGCGTTCTGTGCCGCGATTGCGCTTCCCGAAACCATTGGAGCGGACCTGAGTGTCTGACCGAGACGCATCGATTGCAGCAGACTCTCGTTCGGTCGGATTGTCGCAGCGACACGCAGCGACGATTCGCACCAATTGAAACGACAGGCCTGGCAGTCAGACGACGCGGGAGCTTGCCGGTTGTAAGCGCCGGAGGCGCGCGGAGCAGGCGCTGACGGCATCATTTTGTTTGCGAAGCGCGCGACCACTTCGGGAGCAGAATGTTAGGCCGACGAGCGCTTAGGCCATCACGGTGACCAGCTCGGAGTAGCGGCGCAACAGGCGGTCCGCTGTGTAGAGCCGGGCAGGTTCGGTGATGGCCTGCGCGATCAGCAGGCGGTCGAACGGGTCGCGGTGAAATTGCGGAAGCTCGGAAACGCGGGCGGCTGCGGCGGCGCTGACTGGCAGCTCCATAAACCCGGTCTCGCGTGCAGCCTCCACGATCTCCTGCGGCTGGACGCCGAAATCAGCCCGGCCGAGCATAGTCTTGATGGCGATCTCCCAAACACTGGCTGCGCTGAACAACACGTCGTTGGCGCGGTCCTGTAATTGACGCCGCATTTCGGCTGTAAGACGCGTGCCGTCCTCCAGCGCCCATAGCAGGATATGCGTGTCGAGCAGCAGCCGCACTCAGCGTCCTTCGAAGGCGTCCAACACCTCGTCCGGCAGGGGCGCATCGAAATCGGCCGGCACCCGCAATCGTCCCTTGAGCCGGCCAAGCACTCTCGCCCCGGAGCATTCATTGCGCACGGAAACCAGCTTGGCCACCGGCTTGCCGGCGCGCGCGATGATGATTTCCTCGCCTCGGGCAACCTCTTCGAGCAACCTTGAAAGCTGGGTTTTCGCCGCATGGATGTTGAAGACCTGCATGGACTAAGTTTAGTCCACAAGTGCCCAATCTGCCAAGCCATCTTGCCACGGGTTCTCCCGGAACGACGGCCGGTAACCCCGGGGATCTCCCGCCGTGAACGCCCAAGCGCCGGCGCAGTCTGAACTGCCTGTCACGCTTCTCTTGCGCGTTCCGCGTTTATTGGTTACGTAGCTGCCGATTCGTTCGATCTTAATTCTTTACATACAATTGTCTGGAGCGCGTGTCATAATCCATTTGGCCTTACCGTCATGAGTTCGTGGACGCCGAGGGATCTTGTCAGTTCGCCCCGTGCGGCGCCGGTGTTCGAGTTCGATGCCAATGATCCGTGGATCGCGCCCGCCAGCGGCACCGGCGTGGTGTCGTTGGTCCGCAATTCGCTCAACACGAGCCAATATCTCGTGGTGGAGGAGGGGAGCGACGGCAATCCCGTTCTCGCCGCGGGCAACTCGGGGGCAGACGGTGCCCATCGGGTGCTGCAATTCCACCCGACGACCATCGTGCCCGACGAATACGACCCGGCGACCAACTGGCTCGACGCCGAAGGGGTGAACGGTCCGGCCGGGTCGGCGCTCGTCACGCTCGCCAACACGGCCGATATGAGCACGCAGGGCGATTTCACGGCGATCATCGCCCTCGAGATCGACAAGGCCTATCCCTACGCCGCCGGGCCGATCTGGGGCTCGCTCGCCGTTCCCGGTCCGCTGCAATACACGCAACTGCGCTATAGCAGCTACACCGATGCGGCAGGCGGCCAAATGTATGGCGCGTCCGGCGGATCGCATACGGACGACCCGATCACGTCCGGCTGGCACGTCATGACGATGATCAAGCATGACGGCACCCTCATCTACCGGCTCGATGGCGAGCAGGTGTCGACGGCCTCGCTTGCGGACCATGAAGCGTTCACCGCCAATAATTTCATGATCGGCGGCGGCTTCCCGCCCACTTCCAGCCCCAGCGCGGGGGCGGATAACGGCGTGCCGCCACCCGCAATCGGCGAGTTCCAGGCCTATCACGGCGTTCTCGACGGTTCCGACCTCCTCAATGCCGAGGAGCTGGCCGCGAGTTCGATCGGGCTGCCGATCGCTCCGATCTTCGCGAACTCGCTGGACGCGGTCGGCGAGGTAACGCGGCTCTACGAGGCCGCCCTCGCCCGTTCTCCCGAGCAAGGCGGCCTTCGGGGCTGGACATCGGCCCTGGAATCAGGCGCGTGTACGCTGCCGCAATTGGCGCAGGCCATTGCCGGCTCCGGCGAGTACCGCGGCGATGTGGCCGGGCTGAACACCACGCAAATCGTGGACCGCCTGTATGCCGACGCGCTCGGCCGCGCGGCCGACCCGTCGGGGGAACAAGCCTGGGTCGGGGCGCTGAACAGCGGCGCCATGTCGCCGGGGAGCGTCCTGGTCGGCTTCAGCGACAGCAGCGAGGGGCGGACATTCCTGGCCGCGCAGGTCAACGAGGCAAACCAGCGGCTGTATTCCTGACCGCACATTGAGGGGCGCCGCCGCCGGTCGCGGCGGAACCGTCTTGCGCCGTCGGCGGCCCCGCCAGCCGCCGGCGAAACTTGTTGCCTAGGACTGCTTTCCGGTTCTATTTTGTTTTCGTTATGAACGCGGCCGCCGCCCCAAGCCAAACCCTGACCGAGCGCTTCGCTTTTGCGGTCGGGCTGGTGCTGCGGGGCCTCTCGTTCAGTCTGCGGACGAGGCGCGAGGCGGCACCGCTCGCGCTCGGCACCTGGAACCGGCTGAACCGGCTGGTCGCCCGGTTTTCCGCGCTCGTCGCCGCGGTTGAGGCCGGGCGGTTCTCTATCGCGCGCCGCACCCCGGTCGTGGAGCGAAGGCCGCGCCAGCTTGCGCCGGAGAGCCGGAAGGAGGCGCGGGCGCAGGCCGTGAAAGTGCCGTCGCCCAAGGCGTATGGCTGGTTGCTGACCCTGGCGCCCGAGCTGAACACGCGGATCGGCCGGGCGCAGATCGAGACGCTGACCGCCGACCCGGCGTTGCTGGCCCTGCTGGCGCAGGCGCCGCAGGCGGGCCGCATCCTTCGCCCGCTCTGCCACATGCTGCGGATCCCGCTGCCGGACTGTTTACGGTTGCCGCCGCGTCCGAAGCGGCCCCGCCCCGCCCCATCCGGCCATGCGCAACAGGGGCGCGAGGCGCGCCCGCAGCGGCCGAAGCCGCATTGGCTGCGCTGGCCGAAATCGCCGCCGCTGCCGGGGATGGCGCGAGCGCTCAGCGCCCCAGCGCCCGGGCGCACCGGAACCGGACCGCCCGGCGACTGAGGGCCTCGCCGCGTCCGAACGCTGCACCATCGGCCATTCCAGCACCGGGCGCATTGCCCCCGGCACCCGCCCCCGGTCAGGGCGAGCGGGTGGCGTCGGGCAAGGCGACCGGAATGAAGCCGTATTCCTCGAGGATGGTCTGCCCCGGTTGCGACATGACGAACAACGCAAACCGAAAGGCAAGCGGGTTCCCGGACAGGACGGTGAGCCCGAAGGCGGGTTCCGGATCGAGGCCGGGCGGCATCGGCACTGCCTGAATATCCGGCACGAGCCGCTTCAGCGATGGCGCGCCGCTGCAATAGCCGAGCATCACGTCGGCCCGGTTCGATAGAAACACGCTCTCGGTGGCGACCGGCGGACCCATGCTGGGGCCGCCCACCAATTGCTTCGCCTTGCCGCGCAGCGCGTTGCCGGCGCCGGGGCGCAGGCGGTCGATGCGGTCGAAGATCATCCACGCATAGTCGCCGCCGGGATCGGCGCCCGGCGTGCTGGTCGCGACCTTCACGGCCGGATCGAGCAGCCGGTCAACCAGATTGGCCGGGTTCAGCCCGACCCCGCGCCGCGCCAGGGCGCACATCCGATTGCGGGCGAACATGACGACGGGCGAGCCTCGCCCAGCCGCGGCCAAGCGTTCCGGCTGGGCCAGATCGGCGGAGGCGAACAGATCGGCCGTTTCGCCGCCTTCCAGCCGCGCCCGCAGCAGCCCGGCCGGGGCGTAGGTCGGCCGGGATGCGCCGCCGGGCGGCGCCCCGAACGCGGTCAGCAGTTCGTCGAAGACGCTTCGGAGGCTGCCGGCCCCGTAGACGACGAGCGGATCGGCGGCGCGCGCCGGACCGGAGGCGGCTCCGAGGAGCAACACGGCGGCAAACCCCACGCCCCTCAACCAAGGCTCGCCTTTCATCAGACACCGCTCCGCCCGTTGCGCGCTTGTATCGTCGGCCGGGCGGCGCGACCCGTCCAGCTTAAACACGGCAATTTTCCTTGCAGTGCAGCGCGGCCCCTCCTATGTGCATCGTGTCTTTCCGTGATCGCGTCACCGGCGCTTGGGTCGGGTTCTCCGGACCTCCTGCGCCTTTCCCGGAACTATTATCCGAAACTGGTCCGCCCCGACGGTACGCGGGGAGGCGGACACTTGGCGCAGCGCCTCCGCATCGGCCGCGCGCGCCGGAACGCTCGTCCCCATTATGACAACACAGAGCTTTGTATCGCTCGGCCTCGCCGAGCCCATTCTGCGCGCGCTCGCCGCCCAGGATTTCACGACCCCGACCCCGATCCAGGCCGGCAGCATCCCGCTGCTGCTGGACGGGCGCGACCTGCTCGGCATCGCCCAGACCGGCACCGGCAAGACCGGCGCGTTCGGCCTGCCGCTGCTGCACCATTTGGCCGCGCAACGCTTCAAGGCCCGCCCATTCGCCACCCGCGCGCTGATCCTCGCCCCGACCCGCGAGCTTGCCCTGCAGATCGACGCCGCGTTGCGCGGGTTCGGCGCCCAGCTTCGCCTGTCGACCTGCGTGATCCTGGGCGGCGTCGGACGGCGGCCGCAGGAGGAGCGGATGCGGCGCGGGCCGGATATCGTGGTCGGCACGCCCGGCCGCATTCGCGACCTGATGGGCACCAGACACCTGCAGCTCGACCAGGTGACGCATTTCGTGCTCGACGAGGCCGACCGGATGCTCGATCTCGGCTTCATTCGCGACATCCGCCATATCGTCGCCGCGCTGCCGGCCTCGCGGCAGTCCTCCCTGTTCTCGGCCACCATGCCCGAGGAGGTGGGACAGCTCGCGGCGAGCTTCCTGCGCGAGCCGCAGCGTCTGGAGATCACCCCGGAGATCCGCACGCCGGAGAAGATCGAGCAAAGCGTGCATTTCGTCGGCGCGAGCGGGAAGAACGCGCTGCTCGTGGAGTTGCTGCGGCAGCCGGCGTTCGAGCGGGTGATCGTGTTCACCCGCACCAAGCGCGGCGCCAACCGGGTGGCCGAGCATCTGGAGGCGGCCGCGATCGGCGCCGAGGCGCTGCACGGCAACAAGAGCCAGTCCGCGCGCGAGAAGTCGCTCGACCGGTTCCGCACCGGTCGGGCACGGGTGCTGGTCGCGACCGACATCGCGTCGCGCGGCATCGACGTGAAGGGCATCACCCACGTCGTCAATTTCGACCTGCCGGTGGAGCCGGAGAGTTACGTGCATCGCATCGGCCGTACGGCCAGGGCCGGCGCGGAGGGGATCGCCATTTCCTTCTGCGACCATGCGGAGCGGCCGGCCTTGCGGGCGATCGAGCGGCTGACCGGCGCCAAGCTGCGGCCCGTCGGCGAGGTTCCGGCCGAACGGGCCGAGTCACCCGGCGCCCGGCCGCGATCCGGCCCATACCGGCCGCAGCCCCGGCCGTTTGCGAAGAACGGGGCGGAGCGCGGGCCGAACAGTCCGCCCGCCGCCGCGCGGCCTCGGCGCCGCAGCCGGCGTCGGCGCCCGGTCAGCGCCGCCGCCGCGTAGCCGGGCCGCCGGCGCTCCGCTATAGGACGGCCCATGCGGGCAAATTTTGCCAAGATGCAGGGCTGCGGAAACGATTTCGTCGTGTTCGACGAACGGCCGGGCCGGTTCGGCTTCACGCCGGCCCGGATCGCCGCGTTGGCGAACCGGCGGACCGGCATCGGCTGCGACCAGTTCATCAGCATCGCCCCGGTGACGGAGGGCAGGGCCGACGCCTTTATGCGCATCCACAACCCCGACGGCAGCGAGGCCGGCGCCTGCGGCAATGCGACACGCTGCGTCGCCGCGTTCCTGGCGGCCGAAAGCGGGCGGCGATCGCTGGTAATCCGGACGTTCGCGGGCGATCTGCCGGCGGAGATGCTGGCGAGCGGACGCGTGCAGGTGGATATGGGGCCGCCGCGCCTCGGCTGGCGGG
>JAFAXA010000001.1 GCA_019241425.1 Acetobacteraceae bacterium
GGGGTTTGCTTCCTCCCGCACGGTTTCGGCCAGCTCAACCCGCCGATCCGAACACGACAAAATGTCAGCTCCTCAGCGCGACTGCTCCAGCACGTAGATGTGCGGCGCGTCCTTCGGCAGCGTCTCCGGCGACAGCTCCAGCTCCGAACTCCCGACCCGCGTCACGGATTCCGGCGGCAGGCGGCCGAGAAAGCGCTCCACCGGCTCGATCTTCAGCACGCCGCGCGGGCTGTAATAGTGCATTGGGATGACGACGCGCGGACCGATCGTCTTGATCGCCACGTCGAGATCGTCGAGGGCGATGGTCGCGTGTTCGCCGGTCAGCGCCAGCAGAATGTCGACCTGGCCGCGCAGGGTGTCGAGCTGCGCCGGATCGACCGGATTGCCGATGTCCCCCATATGCAGCACGCGCAGGCCGCCGAGCGTGAACAGGTAGAGCGCGTTGGCATCGGCATCGCGCCCGAACTCCGCCTGATAGTCGAAAGTCTTGCTTTCGTAGGCGGGGAAGGAGCGGATGCGCACGCCGCGCACCTCGGTGCCTTCGGGCGGCAATTCCAGGGTGTTGATCACGATCGGATCGCCGCGCACGTGGCTCGGGTCGGAATGAAAATCGTCGGTCGCCGAACTCATCAGCACGATATCGGCCGGCTCCTCGATCGGATCGAAGCCGCTATTGCCCGGCCCCGGCGTGTACGGATCGGTGATGATCGCCAAGCCGTCCGCCTCCAGCCGGAAGCTTGCGTGAGCGTAGAATGTGATCTTCACGTTTTTCCCCGCAAATTGTGGCCAGTGTGACTAGATCTTCTCACCCACGAAGAGATCCCAGCTTTCCGTCAGCGCCCCCTCCTTCTCGCCGAACGCGACGAGATGCGGCGACTTCATGTGATCGTCCCAAAGCGGCCGGGTTTCCCAGTTCTCGTAGAAGATGAACACGCCAGGCTCTTCGAGGGACCGGTGCAGGTCGTAGTTGATGCACCCCTTCTCAGCCCTGGTGGGAGAAACCAGGCCCTGCAACATCGCCGCCAGCTGTTCCTCACAGCCCGATTTCGCCTTCAGCTTGGCAATAACGGTCAGCGGCTTCATTTTGTTTTCCTTCGTCTTTCTCGTGAACGCCCACGATCGGGGGCGTGCTCCGGAGCCGTTGCCGACCGGTACAGCGCTTCCCGTCTTCCGTCCAGTCTGATGCCCGGCCTGCCGGCGCGAAGCGGCCGTGGTGGCGCCGGGCGGCGTTTCGCGGTAATCGCTCCTCATGCTCCGGACCGCGAGCCTGACCCGCCGAACCAGCGAAACGAATATCAGCCTGACCCTCGCGCTGGACGGTTCCGGGCTGGCCGATGTCGGCACCGGCATCGGCTTCTTCGATCACATGCTGACCGCCTTCGCCCGCCATGGCCTGTTCGACCTGACGGTTCGCGCCGAGGGCGACCTTCATGTCGACAGCCATCATACGATGGAGGATGTGGGCATCGTGCTCGGCCAGGCGTTCGCGCAGGCGATCGGTGACA
Source organism: Acetobacteraceae bacterium (assembly GCA_019241425.1). GTDB lineage: Bacteria > Pseudomonadota > Alphaproteobacteria > Acetobacterales > Acetobacteraceae > JAFAXA01. The sequence continues at coordinate 1,506 of JAFAXA010000001.1, forward strand.
AGCGCGGCATCCGGCGGTTCGGACAGGCGCTGACGCCGATGGACGAGGCTTTGGCGGAGGCGGCGGTCGACATATCGGGGCGCGGCTACCTCGCCTGGCACGTGCCGTTCGAGCGCAACAAGATCGGCGCCGTGGATACCGAATTGTTCGAGGAGTTCTTCCGCGCTTTGGCGACCAACGCGCTGATCACGCTGCATGTCGGCCGTCGGGCCGGGCGCAACGCGCATCACGTCGCGGAGGCCTGCTTCAAGTCGGTCGGCCGGGCGCTCCGGATGGCATCCGAGCGCGATCCGCGCGTCGGCGACACCGTTCCCTCGACCAAGGGGGCGTTGTGAGAACATGGACGGTGCATCTTCGCCGTAACGCGACGCCGGCGCTGGTTCGCGAAGGCTTTAGCTGGGGAGCATTCTTCTTCGGCTGGATCTGGCTGCTCGCGCACCGCGCCTGGATCGCGGCCGCCCTGTGGCTCGCGGGCACGATCGTCGTCATCGTCCTCACACCCGCCGCCGCCCGTCCTCTGGTCGGCGTCGCCATCGCGGTGCTGCAGGGGCTGTTCGGCAACGACCTCCGCCGCTGGTCGCTGGAGCGGCGCGGGTTCGCGCTCGCGCATGTGGTGGCGGCCCGCGACTCCGAGGGGGCGCTGGTCCGGCTGCTCGACCGCCGCCCCGATCTCGCCGAGACCTTCGCCCGGTGAAGGTCGCGGTGGTCGATTACGGCAGCGGCAATCTCGCTTCCGCCGCACGGGCGCTGGCGGTGGCGGCCGATCGTGTTTCGCTGCCGGTGGAGGTCGCGGTCACCAGCGACCCGGAGACGGTGGCCGGCGCCGACCGGGTGGTGTTGCCGGGGCAGGGAGCGTTCGCCGACTGCGCGCGCGGCATCGCCGCGATCTCCGGGATGCGGGCCGCGATCGAGGCGTCGAGCCGGGCCGGGAAGCCGTTTTTCGGCATCTGCGTCGGCATGCAATTGATGGCCGAACGCGGGCTGGAGCACGAGGTCACGCCGGGATTCGGCTGGATCGCGGGCGAGATCGCGCCGATGGACAGCCCTGGATTGCGACTGCCGCAAATGGGCTGGAACGAGCTGCATTTCGAACCGGGCGGCCATCCGTTGATGGACGGGCTGCGGCCGGGCGATCACGCTTATTTCGTCCACAGCTACGCGCTGCGGGAAGGCAAGCAAGCGGAGATCGTCGCGACCACCGACTACGGACAGGAGGTGGTCGCGATGGTCGCCTCCGGCTGCCGCGTCGGCACGCAGTTCCATGTCGAAAAGAGCCAGGATGTCGGCATTCGCATCCTGTCGAATTTTCTCCGCTGGGCGCCGTAAGAGCCGTGTCGGACCAGCCCGAACTTTCCCCCCCCTCCGCCGTGCCGCCGCAGCAGCCGGAAGCCGGGCTGATGGTCGAAGTGCTGCACACCTATACCGAAGACGACCTCCAGGCGCTGTGCGAAGCGACGGACGCGGCGATCATCGACGGCGGCGGTTTCGGCTGGGTCGAGCCGCCGGGCCGGCGCGCACTGGAAACCTATTTCAAGGGCGTGCTGCTGGTGCCGGAGCGCGAGCTGTTCGTGGCGCGTCTCGAAGGCACCATCGTCGGCTGTGCGCAGCTCGTCCGGCCGCCGCGCAACAACGAGGCGCAGGCGTTCGCCGCGAGCGTCATGCACGCCTTCGTCGCGCCCTATGCGCGCGGCCGCGGCCTCGGGCGGTTGCTGTTCCGCCGCGTGGAGGAAGGCGCGCGCGCGCTCGGCTACTACGTTCTGAATCTCGACGTGCGCGAAACCCAGACCTGGGCGATCCGGCTCTACGAGTCGCTCGGCTATGTGCGCTGGGGCGAGCATCCGTGCTACGCGCGCGTCACCGGCCAGACGGTGCGCGGCCTGTTCTACTACAAGCAACTGCGTCCACGGCCGCGCAAGACGCCGCTTTGACCTTCACCCTGTTTCCGGCGATCGATTTGAAGGACGGCGCCTGCGTCCGGCTGCGGCGCGGCGAGATGAACGACGCCACGGTCTATTCCGCCGATCCGCCCGCGCAGGCGCGGGCGTGGCAGAACAGCGGCTTTCACTGGTTGCACGTCGTCGATCTGAACGGGGCGGTGGAGGGCCGGTCGCGCAACGCGGGCGCGGTGCGGGACATCCTCCGCGCGGTGACGATCCCCGTGCAATTGGGCGGCGGCCTCCGGGATCGGGCGGCGATCGAGGCGTGGTTCGAATCCGGCGTGCGGCGGGTGATCCTCGGCAGCGCGGCCGTGAAAAATCCGGAACTGGTGCGGGAAGCATGCCGCGCGCATCCGCAACGGATCGTGCTCGGCATCGACGCCCGGGGAGGCCGCGTCGCGACCGAAGGCTGGGCCGAAACGGCGGAACTCTCCGCGCTCGACCTGGCGCGCCGGTTCGAGGACGCCGGCGCCGCCGCAATCATCTACACCGACATCGCGCAAGACGGCATGCTCACCGGCGTCAATGTCGCCGAAACGCTGGCCCTCGCCACCCGGCTGCGAACGCCGGTCATTGCGAGCGGCGGCATCGGCAGCGTCGCCGACATCGCCGCCGTCAAGCGGGCCGCCGCAACCGAAGCGGGGCGCGGCATCGTCGGCGTGGTCGTCGGCCGGGCGCTGTACGACGGGCGGGTGAGCGCGGTCGAGGCGCTCGCTTTGGCGGCGGCCGGCTGACAGTTTCGTTGCACTCGTCACGAGTGCGCCCAAGAGGAAAAGGCCGATGCGGATCACGGCAATCCACACCCATCTGCTCGAAGCGCCATTAGCGGAGCCATTCGCCTATTCGCGCGCCTGGTACGGCACACGCACGGCGATGCTGGTCGAAGTGGAAACCGACTCCGGTCTGACCGGATGGGGAGAATGCTACGGTCCGGCACCGATGACGCAAGCTGTGGTCCGCACGATCGCGCCGTGGCTGACCGGCGCCGATCCGCTGCGGACGGAGTGGATCTGGCAGGACGTCTACGCCCGCCTGCGTGACCACGGTCAGAAGGGGCTGGTCATCGAAGGCTTGAGCGGGATCGACATCGCGCTCTGGGATCTCAAGGGCAAGCATTTCGGCGTGCCGGTCCATCGCCTGATGGGCGGCCCGCTCCGCACGGACGTCGAGGCCTACGCGACCGGGCTGTATCGCCGGAAGGCGGGCGACCCGCTCAAATACCTGCCGGAAGAAGCGGCCGGCTACGTCGCGGACGGATTTCGCGCCGTGAAGCTGAAGGTCGGGTTCGGCGTCGCCGAAGATGCGGCGGTGACGCGCGCCGTCCGCGAAGCGATCGGTCCGGAGATCGGCCTGATGGTCGACGCGAACCACGCCTATGACGCCGTCGCCGCGATGGCGCTCGGCCGTTTGATCGAGCCACTCGACATCGGCTGGTTCGAGGAGCCCGTGCCGCCAGAGGATCTGGCCGGCTACAAGGCGGTGAAGGCCGCGCTCGGCATTCCGATCGCGGGCGGGGAATGCGAGTACACCCGCTACGGCTTCCGCGAGGTGCTTACCGCGCACGCGATGGACATCATCCAGCCCGACATCTGCGCCGCCGGCGGTTTGTCGGAATGCAAGAAGATCGCCGACATGGCGATGGCGTTCGGCGTCCGATACAATCCGCATGTCTGGGGCACGGGCATCGGCATCGCCGCGTCCCTGCAATTGCTGGCGGTGCTGCCGGCGCACACGCCCCCATCGCTCCGTCCTGCCGAACCGCTGCTCGAGTTCGACCGCACGGAGCATCCGATCCGGCAAGCGATCCTGCGAACGCCGATCGAGCATTCCGGCGGCCGCGTGCGCATTCCGGACGGACCTGGCCTCGGCATCGATATCGATCGCGAAGCCCTGGCCCGCTTCAAGACGCGTCACGACGCGCGCTGAGCCCGGGCGAGCCCGCTCCTTCGCTGTTCGATATATCTTGACTTCAGATATATCGAGACTACACCGGCCGCATGCGACACCATCACAAACATCGCCCGGAAGAGCGCAACGGCCGCAGAGACGATCCGCGCGGACAGCATCACGGGCGGCGGCGCCACGGCGGCGACCGGGAAAGCGGCCGGCCGTTCGACTACGGCGACCTTCGTTTGCTCGCCCTCGCGATGATCGCGGAACAGCCGCGTCACGGCTACGAACTGATGAAACTGATCGAGGACCAGATGGGCGGCAGCTACAGCCCAAGCCCGGGCGTCATGTACCCGACCCTCGCCTGGCTCGACGACATGGGCTACGCGGCGGCCCAGTCCGAAGGCACCGGCCGCAAGCTCTACCGCATCACCGCCGAGGGTGAGGCGTTCCTCGCCGCCAATCGTCGCGCGGTCGACGATCTGCGGTCTCGGATCGGTGTGGTCCGGCCGCGTGGGGCCGGTCACGTTCCGGCCCCGGTGCTCCGGGGCATGGAGAAGCTGAAGCTCGCCCTCCGCCTCCGCCTCCGGACCGGGCCGATCGATCAGGCGGCGGCCGAAAGCATCGCCGCCGCGCTCGAGGCCGCGGCGCAGATCGTGGCGCGCAACTGATCGGTTCAGCACGCGCCGATGATGGCGGCCGCATCGCTGCGTGTCGCCGGTTGTGTTTGCCGCGCATCTATGGCGACTCTACTTGCAGCGGCCACGGCGCTGCGGGCTACCAGGGGCTTGGAGGATCGGAGTGCTGAAGCTGCGGATCATTCCCTGCCTCGATGTGAAGGACGGGCGGGTCGTCAAAGGCGTGAACTTCGTTTCGCTGCGCGACGCCGGTGATCCGGTGGAACAGGCGCAGATTTACGATCGGGCCGGTGCCGACGAACTCTGCTTTCTCGACATCACCGCCAGCCACGAAAACCGCGACACTATGCTGGATGTGGTGGACCGCACGGCGGCGCGCGTGTTTCTGCCGCTGACGGTCGGCGGCGGCATTCGCGGCACGGAGGATATGCGCCGGCTGCTGCTCGCCGGCGCCGACAAATGTAGCATCAATTCGGCGGCGGTCGCCCGGCCGGAGGTCGTGCGGGAAGCCGCTCAGAAGTTCGGCAGTCAGTGCGTCGTCGTCGCGGTGGATGCGAAGCAGACCGGGCCGAACCGCTGGAACGTTTTCACGCATGGCGGCCGCGCCGACACCGGCATCGACGCGGTCGGTTGGTGCCAGCGGGCAGCGTCGCTCGGCGCGGGCGAAATCCTGCTCACGAGCATGGATCGGGACGGCACCGGGCAGGGCTTCGATCTCGACCTGCTACGCGCCGTTTGCGCGGCTGTTCGCGTCCCGGTTATCGCGTCGGGCGGCGTCGGCAGCCTCCGCCACTGGATCGAGGGCGCCGAGGCCGGCGCAATGGGCTTGCTCGCCGCCAGCGTCTTCCACTTCGGAACCTTTTCGATCCCGGACGTGAAGGCAGCCCTGGCGGCGGCGGGTCATCCGGTGCGGCTGCTGCCGCGAGCCGCGTGACGGTCTGATGGCGAAAGACACCAAGAAGAAGCGCGTCGAAAAGCTGCGCAGCGTCGAGTCGCTGAAGCGCGCCAAGGCGAGCGCGCGCAAGGCTGGGCGCGCCGCGCTGCTGAGCCACGCCCTGGGCGGCGTGGACGCGACCGTGCTCGACCGCCTCGCGGAGGTCGTGTTGCTGCGACGGGACGCGGATCCGGCGGTCAGCCATTCGGCGCGGCTGCTCTCGCGCGGAACGGAAAAGGTCGCGCAGAAATTCGGGGAAGAGGCGGTCGAGTGCCTGATAGAGGCGATCGCCGGCCGGCGCGAGCCGCTGATCGGCGAAAGCGCGGATTTGCTCTATCATCTGATCGTGCTTTGGGTGAATGCCGGCGTGCGGCCGGGCGAGGTCTGGGCGGAGCTGAAGCGGCGGGAAGGCATAAGCGGCATTGCCGAGAAGGCGTCCCGCGCACGGGCGCTGCCGCGCGCGGCCGGTTTGAGCACAACGAAAATACCCTGAACACGCGACGGAGCGCCGGGATGGCTGTGAGTGGATTGCCGCCCTACGACGAGCACAACATCTTTGCCCGCATTCTGCGCGGAGAGATCCCGAACAAGACCGTGTACGAGGATGAGTGGGCGCTCGCCTTCCATGATATCGCGCCGCAAGCACCGGTGCACGTTCTCGTGATACCGAAGCGCCCTTACTGCTCGTTCGCCGATTTCAGCGCGCATGCGAGCGACGCCGAAATCGCCGGGTTCACGCGCGCGGTCGGGCACGTCGCACGCACCCTCGGCCTGGAATCCGCGGGCTATCGGCTGCTCGCCAACATGGGGGCGAATGCCGGCCAGGAGGTGCCGCATTTTCACATGCATCTATTCGCCGGGCGCCCGCTCGGCCCGATGCTGAACCGGCCGGGGTGAACGGCGCCGCCGAGTCACCCAATCGTCACCCCGCCTTTGCCACCGCCCCTTGTTGAATTTTGAGCAACATTGAGCACTTACCTGAGCGGGAGGCAGTCAGGGGTCGGACATGCGGGATGCCCTGCCGAGGGATGCGACCGATACCCACATGCAGATCTACGGGCCGCGCTGTCCGGCGCGGCTCGGGCTCGCGCCCATGCGCGCGAGCGTCGCCGATTGCCGGGACGCGATGCAGCGCAAGGGCGTCTCACGCGCGGTGATCGTGCAGCCCGAAGCGTATGGCACGGACGATGCCTGCCTGCTGTCGGCGCTTGCGGCACTCGGGCCGGCGGCGCGCGGCATCGCGATCCTGCCGGACACCGCCTCCAACCGCGATATCGAGTTGCTTGCGGCTCAAGGTATTGCCGGGATGCGCTGCATCCTGGGGGCAGGTGCGAGCGAGCCGCCCGGCGCGTTCGCCCGCACCGCCGCACGCGCCGCCGAACACGGTTGGCATGTCGACGTCACATGCGACGCCGAGATCCTCCCCGGGCAGGAAATCTGGCTGCGGCGCTTGCCGGGTATGCTGGTCATCCACCTCGGCCACTCCGATCGGGCGAAACTGGCGCAAGACAACGCGGTCGAGGCCGCCGTGCACAGGCTGGTCGACACCGGGCGCGTTTGGGTCAAGTTCACCGGACCGACCGCCGCACCGCGCGCGCCCGACGGCTGTAGAGAAAAGGTCCTTTCAGCAGTGCGCCGACTGATCGCCAGCGCCCCCGATCGGTGCGTGTGGGGAAGCTGCTGGCCGCATTTCGATGCTGATCTGGCCGCTCTCGACGTCTGGATACCGGATCGGGCGATGCGGAATCGCGTGCTCTCCGAGAACCCTGCGGCACTTTATGGCTTCGCGCGCGAGCAAACGGTGTTCGAACCCGATTCTGTTCCCGCCTGAAACCGCCTGGCGGTTCTGAACGGGTGCCGATCCGCTGAACCCCGTCGCTGGCCGTGCCGGGCGCGCAAAGCAGCCCTGACCTGGGATTTTCCGGGTGAACCCGTGCGGAGCACGCCAGTTCCCATCGGAGGATCAGATCAGGGAGGAGGGCGAGACGGATGCAGGAAAGCGAAATCCATGACTACGCACGGCAACTTCTCGAAGCCCATGGCGGCAAGGCGGTTGCGGAAGCGGCGCAAAAGGCCGCCGGCTTCGAACGGCGCGGCGAACCGAAACAGGCCGAAACCTGGCGCCGCATCGAGGATGCGCTGAAGTTGATGCGGGGACCGCACCAGACGTGAGGCGTGGCGAGGCTGAACACGGCCGTCGCCGCTTGGCGGCCCAAGTTGCGCGGAAACCCCGGTCAGTCGGCGGCCTCGGCCGCCGCTGACGCGGGCGTGGAGGGCGGGGGCGGGCGGACCCGCACCCGGCGGATGCGGCGCGGATCCGCATCCAGCACGCGAAACTCAAGCCCCGACGCGTGGCCAACGATCTCGCCCCGCGCCGGAACCCGCCCCGCGATGCGGAACACTAGCCCGCCGACGGTATCGATATCCGAGACCCGCTCGCCTTCGGTGAGGATCGGACCGATCCGCTGCTCGAAATCCTCGACCGGCATCCGCGCATTCACGTCGAGCGAGCCGTCCGGCCGTTCCGTCACCATCGGACCCACCACTTCGTCGTGTTCGTCCGAAATGTCGCCGACGATCGTCTCCACGAGATCCTCGATCGTCAGCAGCCCGTCGATCCCGCCGTATTCGTCGACGACCAAAGCCAGATGGACCCGCGATTGTCGCATCTGCAACAACAGGTCGAGCACCGGAACCTGCGGCGCGATCATCAGCGGCCGTCTCAGCAGCGGTTCGAGCGAGAACGTGTCCGGGTTCCCCGCATAGCCGAACACGTCCTTGATGTGGACCATGCCCACGATCTCGTCGAGCTGCTCGCGGTAGACCGGCAACCGCGAATGCCCCTCCTCGCGAATTTGCGCGATCGCCTGCTCCAACGTCACGTCGGCGCGCATCGCGACGATGTCGGCGCGCGGCACCATCACGTCGTCGGCCGACATGGCGCGCAACTCCAGCACGTTCGCAATCAGTTTCCGCTCGTGACGGTCCAGCTCCGGCGATGCGTCCGTATCCTCCGGCTGGCCCGCGTCGTCATCGGCATCCGCCGCTTCCTGCACCAGCTCGGCAATCGATTCCCGTACGGTGGGCTCGGCCGCCCGCCGCCCGAACAGCGCGCGGAGCTTGGCCGCCGCGGAAAGCCGCCCGGTGCCGCTCATCGTCGCTTCCACGGATTGGGCACGCGCAGGCGATGCAGAATGCGCGTCTCGGCCATTTCCATGCGTCGCGCTTCGCCCGGATGCGAATGGTCATGACCGCCGAGATGCAGGGCGCCGTGCACCACGAGATGCGCCAGGTGATGCGCCGGTCGGCGGTCGCTGGATGCCGCCTCGCGGCGGACGGTTCCGAGCGCCAGCACCACCTCGCCCGGCATCGCCGGGGCGGGCGGGTCGAAACTCAACACGTTGGTGGCTTTGTTGCGGCCGCGATGGCGCGCGTTGAGGCGCTTCACCGTCCGGTCATCGGCCAGCACGACGTTGCCGCCGGCGCATGCCGCGGCAGCGGCGCGGGCCGCCAGGCGCTCGGGATGCCTGACCAGCCGCCGCCATCCCGGCGCCACCACCAGAACTGGGATCCCCGCTCGCGCGGGGCCGCTACTGCCGCCCGCTTCCATCGCCCTATTTCACGGCCTCGATCACCGGAAAGGCCTCGGCTGCCCGGCTCTGATCGCGCCGGCGCGCTTCCCGCCGCTTTTCGCCCTCGGCTGCCGCGCGCTGTTCGTAGGCGCCGACGATCGCGGCGACAAGCGGATGCCGTACCACGTCGCGCTGATCGAGCCGGATCACCCCGATGCCGGGCAGGCCTTCCAGCGTTTCCAAGGCATCCTTGAGCCCGGATTTCGTTCCCGCCGGCAGGTCCACCTGGCTCGGATCGCCGGTGATGACCATGCGGGTGCCTTCCCCCATGCGGGTGAGGAACATCTTGATCTGCACCGGGGTCGTGTTCTGCGCTTCGTCGAGAATGACAAACGAATGCGCCAGCGTCCGCCCGCGCATGAAGGCGAGCGGCGCCACTTCGATCTCGCCGTTGCCGAGCCGGCGGATCACCTGATCCGCGGGCATCATGTCGTGCAGGGCGTCGTAGAGCGGGCGCAGATAGGGATCGACCTTTTCCTTCATGTCGCCCGGGAGAAAGCCGAGCCGCTCGCCGGCCTCCACCGCCGGGCGGGACAGGACGATGCGATCGACCCGTCCGGCCTGTAGCAGCGCAACACCCTGGGCCACCGCGAGATAGGTCTTGCCGGTGCCGGCCGGCCCGACCCCGAACACCATCTCGTGCGCGGTGAGCGCGTCCATATACGTGGCCTGGCCCGGGCTGCGCGGGGTCACGGCGCCGCGGCGGGTCCGGATCGCGGGCAGATCGGAGAGCGGCAGCCGGGGATCGGCGTCGGCCGCCTCGTGCAGGCGGATGGCCGCCTCGACCTCGGCGCGGCCGATATGCTCGCCGCGCTCGAGCTTGCGCCACAACTCCTTCAGCGTCGCCTGTGCCACCTCGACCCGCGCCGGATCACCTGAGATCGCGAGCCGGTTGCCGCGACAAGAAACACGAACCCCAAGCGCTTGTTCGATCCGGACCAGATGCCGGTCGTGATCCCCGAGCAGCAGCGGCAGGAGCGTGTTGTCCCCGAAGGTGAGGGTAACGGCCCGATGGCCGTGGGCGGAGGCAATGGCCGGTGACGCGGCGATGTGTGTCAAGCGCAGGCAAGCTCCCATGCTGGCGTTGTGGCGAGAATTCCGGAAAGGGAATTGGGGTTCCCGGCGGCGATCTTCACGGGCACGACCGCGCCGGCCAGGGTTGCGGGACCAAGGAGGTGGACCGGCTGGAGATAGGGCGACCGGCCCGCGATTTGGCCGAACCGTCGCCCCGGGCCGGTGACCAGCACCGGAAGGGTCAGCCCCTCCATGCCCCGGTTGAATGCCGCCTGCTGGGCGCGGAGCAGCGCCTGCAACGCTTGGAGGCGGGCGTCCTTCTCGGCCTCGGGCACGGCGCCGGGGGCGCCGGCGGCGGGCGTGCCCGGGCGCGGCGAGTATTTGAAGCTGAACGCCTGGGCGAAGCCGACCGCCTCGACCAGCCCGAGCGTGTCCCCGAAATCCGCCGCCGTTTCGCCGGGGTGGCCGACGATGAAATCGGACGACAGCGCGATGTCCGGCCGGGCGCGGCGAAGCGCGTCGACGATGCGCCGGAAGTCGGCGACGGCGTGCCGCCGGTTCATGGCGGCGAGCACCCGGTCCGAGCCCGACTGCACCGGCAAATGCAAAAACGGCATCAGCGCCGGAATGTCCGCGTGGGCCGCGATCAACTCGGCGTCCATGTCGGACGGGTGGGAGGTCGTGTAGCGGATGCGGAGCAATCCGGGCAGGGCGGCGATTGCCCGGATCAGCCGTCCGAGCCGCCAGGTGCGGCCATCCAGTCCTTCGCCGTGCCACGCATTGACGTTCTGGCCGAGCAGCGTGATCTCGCGGGCGCCGGCCGCGACCAGCCGCCGCGCTTCGGCCAGGATCGCGCCGGCCGGGCGGCTCGCCTCCGCCCCACGGGTGTACGGCACCACGCAGAAGCTGCAAAACTTGTCGCAGCCCTCCTGGATCGTGAGAAACGCCGTGACCCCGCCCGGCGAACGCTGCTCGGGCAGGAAGTCGAACTTGCTTTCCGCCGGAAACGCGGTCTCGACCACCGCGCCGCCCGCGCGCGCCGCCCGCGCCACCATCTCGGGCAGGCGATGATAGGATTGCGGCCCGAGCACGATGTCCACGAACGGGGCACGCGCCAGAATCTCGGCGCCTTCGGCTTGGGCCACGCAGCCCGCCACCGCGAGAACCATCCGCCCGCCTTCGGCTTCCCGCTGCCGCTGCAACAGGCGCAGGCGGCCGAGCTCCGAAAACACCTTCTCGGCCGCCTTCTCGCGAATGTGGCAGGTGTTCAGGATAACCATGTCGGCGCCGTCCGGCTGCGGCGCGGGCGCGTAGCCGAGTGGCGCCAGCACCTCCGCCATGCGGCCGCTGTCATACACGTTCATCTGGCAGCCCCAGGTGATGACGTGCAGGCGCTTGGGGGAGGGACGGCCCGTTGCCGCCGGCTCGGTTGCGGTCACCGGACGCACTCCGCTTCGACCGGCCGGAACAGCCCGGCGCGGAGAGCGGGAGGAATGGCGATCGTGCTGTAGCCGGTCAAGCGTTACGGCCGTTCATGCGGCTCCTGGGTTGGGCGGCGACGCGCGCGCATCCTGCCAGGAAAACCGGCTGCCATGTCAACCGACGGCGTGTGTCGAATGGGTGACATCGCTCGCCGCCGGGTCGCGGTTCTGGCGCAGCAGCGCAGAGCCCGCGGCGACCACGCGCCAGCTCGCATTCGCCAACGCCTTGCGGCTGGCAAACCGGGCGGGATCGAGGGGCGGATGCAGGACCACGGTCGCGCGCACGCGGGCGCGCCGCGCCGTTTGCCAGTAATGCGGCGCGATCGCCATGTCGCCATACCAGGCCAGGAGCGGCCGGCTGTTGCGCCCGATCGGCAATCCGTCCAGCCGGTCGTACACCACCGACACCGGCTGGATCACGACCGGCGTCCCGGCATCCGCGACCGCGAAAAACGGCGAGCGGAACGGCAGCACCCGTGAGCCATCGGAGGTCGTCCCCTCGGGGAACAGGACCAGATTGCCCCCTTCCGTCAGCCGGTCGCTGATTTCGGCAAGCTCCCGGCCGGTGCTGCTGCGCTGACGGCTGACGAACACGGTGCGTCCCAACCGCGCGACCAGGCTGACCATCGGCCATTCGGCGACGTCGTCCTTGGAGATGAACGCCGCGTCCAGGGTGGCGCCGAGCACGGCGATGTCGAGCCACGACGAATGACCGGAGGCGAACACGACGGGCCGGCGATCGCCCCGGTAGCTTGGCTTGCCGATCAGGCGCACGCGAATGCCGAGCACCCGGCTGAACACCGCCCAGAACCAGCGTGCGAACACGATCTTCGGCCGCCCCGGCAGCGCAATCAGGATTGCCTGCACGCTGACCCCAAGCAGGGTCCAGATCAGCAGCAGGATGGACCGGATGACCGCCCGCACGGCGGGAGCGACCGCTCCCTCGCGGTCGCCGAAAACCGGACCGGAACCGCCATCCGGTACCGTCCAGCCCGGGCCGAACGGCGCCGCCGTCTTCCGCCGCAGCCGGCGGGGCTTGTCAGTCATGGCCCCCGATAGCCGCGCCCCGTGCCCGGCTCAAGAGCCGGGCGCCGGAAGGGGCGCGGGCAGCGACCCGTCAGGGCTGGCCGCTGCCCCCGGCCGAGCCGTAGACCTGCCCGGTCGCGAAGCTCGCGTCGGCGGCGGCGAGCTGCACGTAGATGGAGGCGAGTTCCGCCGGCTGTCCCGGGCGGCCGAGCGGCGTCTGGCTGCCGAATTTCTGGAGCTTTTCCTGGGTCGCGCCGCCGCTCACCTGCAGCGGCGTCCAGATCGGTCCCGGCGCGACGGCGTTGACGCGGATGCCCTTGCCCGCGAGCTGTTTCGCCAGCGATTTCACGTAGTTCATCGTCGCCGCTTTGGTTTGCGCGTAGTCGTAGAGATCGGGCGACGGATCGTAGGCCTGCTCGGAGGCGGTGCCGATGATCGCGGAGCCGGGCGCGAGATGCGGCAGCGCCGCCTTGATGATCCAGAACGGCGCGTAGATGTTGGTTTTCATCGTCCAGTCGAATTGCTCGGTCGAGATGTCGAGAATGGAGGCGTGGGTCTGCTGGCGGCCCGCGTTGCTGACCACGATATCGAGGCCGCCCAGGCCCTGAACGGCCTGCTCCACGAGACGCTGGCAGAACGCCTCGTCGCGGATGTCGCCCGGAATCGCCATTCCCTTGCGGCCCGCTTCCCGGATCAGGGTGACGACCTCCTGGGCGTCCGGCTCCTCATCCGGATGGTAGTTGATCGCGACATCCGCGCCTTCGCGGGCGTAGGCGATGGCGGCGGCACGGCCCATGCCGGAATCGCCGCCGGTGATCAGCGCGCGCCGTCCGGCCAGGCGTCCGGATCCGCGATAGCTCGTCTCGCCGTGATCCGGCTGCGGGTCCATCTTGCCGGCGAGCCCCGGCCAGGGCTGGCTCTGACCCTTGAACGGCGGCCTTGGATATTTGGTCTTCGGATCGGTCAAGGGCTGGCCGGTGGCCTCGGGTCCCGGCGGGGGCTGCCCCTGCGCGGCGGCGGGTCCAACGGCCGCCGCGGCGAGGCCGATGCCGGCACTGCCAACCATCGTGCGCCGGGTCATCGGGTTTGTGATCTTGCTCGGGTCCATTGCTCGCTCCGGTTGGGGTTTGGCAGCCAACGGCTCCGGAGAGAACTTGTTGCCCGCTTCGCGAGGGGGTGATCGGGGTCTAGGATCGCTCGGCGGGAAGGGGACGGCACCATGACCTACGACCAGTTCTGGCTGCGCTACCTGCGGGCACACGCCAGACCCGAAACGCGGGCGATCCACTACGCGGGCAGCTCGCTCGCCATTCTCGCCATCCTGCGCGCGGTTTGGCGCCGGGATTGGCGATGGCTGCTCGCGGCACCCGCCATCGGCTATGGCTCTGCCTGGGGCGCCCATTACGGCATCGAGCACAATCGGCCGGAAACGTTCGGCCACCCGGTTTGGTCGCTCCTGAGCGACTTCCGCATGGCGTCGCTCGCGGCCAGCGGCCGGCTGGCGCCGCATCTGGCGCGGGCGGGAGTGGCCTGACGCCCGTTCCGGCCGATGCCGGCGACGATCTCGCGGTCAACCGCCGCTTCTACGATGGCTTGTGGTCCGGCGCCCGGCTGGTCCGGCCGGACCGCTTCAACACCTGGCCGGTCGTCGAAGCACTCGCCCGCGCGGCGCCGGAGCGTCTGGAAGTGGCACCCGGATTGCGTCCCCGCTTGCCGCTTGCCGGCACGCATTTCGTGGACATCAGCCACCCCGCCCTGGCGCAGCTCCGCGCCGCGGGCGGGCACGCGGCGCTCGGATCCATCACCCGCCTGCCGTTTGCCGAAGCCCGCTTCGACTTGGTCTGCGCCTGCGACGTGATGGAGCATGTGGACGACGACTGGGCGGCGTTCGCGGAACTGGCGCGGGTGGCCCGGCCGGGCGCGGCGATGCTTCTCTCTGTGCCGCTGCATCGCCACGCGTGGACCGCCTTCGATGCGATGGTCGGCCATCGCCGCCGCTACGAGCCGTCGGCCCTCAGCGCGTCACTGGCGCAAGCGGGATTTTCGATACGGCGCAGCGCGACCTTCGGTTTGCGACCCCGCAACACAAATCTCGTCGCGCTCGGGATGTGGTTCCTGGAGCACCGGAAGGAGCGGGCATTGCGCTGGTACAACCGAGTCACACCGCTGGCGCTGCGCTTCGCTCCGGCGCTGAACTGGCGGGACGGCTTTCCCGACGCGGACGAGACCGACGAGGTCCTTCTGCTTTGCAGGAAAGCGGAGCCGCTCTCCGAAGCACGTCGGGGCGACAGAGTATCCGCGACGGAAGCTCCGCGCGGGATGGGAACGGCGGATGGCTGAGCCGCGGGTGAAGGCGGGCCTGTGGGTGAAAATGGCGTTGCGGCTCGGCGACTCGGCGGGGCGGCCCGGAATGGTGCTGCGACGGGGTGATCCGGACGCGGGCGGCGTGTTGGTCGTGCTACGCGTGCCGGACGGCCTGGTCGTGTTGTCGCGTGTCACGAGCGGGGATGGCGGCCAGGCCTGGATGCGCGGCACCGGTGCTGCGCCCGTGGATCAAGCCGCCGCCGACGCCTACACCGCGCGGCAGGTGAGATACGATCCTGATGTTTGGGTGCTCGAATTCGAGGCGCCCGATGGATTGCCGCCGTTCGAGGGACGCCTCCTCGCGTGACGACGACCGAAAGCAAGCTGCCGTCGGTCGATGCCCTGCTCCGGCTGCCGGCGGCCGCCGTGCTGGTCGAGCGTTTCGGACGCGCCGCGACACTCGCCGCCTTGCGGGACGAACTCGCTGAACGGCGGCGCAACCGGGCGTTCCATCCGCCGCCCCCGGTGCTGCTGGACGCCGCGGCGGATGCGCTGGAGCGGCGTTTCCGCGCCACCCAGCGTCCGGTCTTCAACCTCACCGGCACCGTCCTGCACACGAACCTGGGCCGCGCGCCCTTGCCACCCGAAGCGGCGGCGGCGGCGGCGCTCGTCATGCGCGAGGCCAGCACCCTCGAATACGATGTGGAGACCGGCCGGCGCGGCGAGCGGGATGACCACGTGCGCGCGCTGCTCCGCGACCTGACCGGCGCCGAGGACGCGACGGTGGTCAACAACAACGCCGCCGCTGTTCTGCTGATCCTCAACACGCTGGCGCTCGGACGGGAGGTGCCGGTCTCACGCGGCGAGCTGATTGAGATTGGCGGGTCGTTCCGGATGCCGGACATCATGGCCCGGGCGGGGGCGCAGCTTGTGGAGGTCGGCACCACCAACCGCACCCACGCCCGCGACTTCGAGGCCGCAATCGGGGCGCGAACCGCGCTGCTGTTGCGCGTGCACCAGGCCAACTACGCGATTGCGGGCTTCACCGCTTCCGTGTCGCTGGAGCGGCTGGCCGCGATCGCCCACGCCGCCGGTTTGCCCTGTGTTGAGGATCTCGGCAGCGGCAGCCTGGTCGATCTCGCGTCCTGGGGGTTGCCGCACGAGCCGATGCCGGGCCAGTCGCTCGCGGCGGGCGCCGATCTTATCTGCTTTTCCGGCGACAAGCTGCTGGGCGGCCCGCAGGCCGGGCTGATCGTCGGCCGGGCCGGGCTGATACAGGCACTCAACGCCAATCCGCTGAAACGGGCGCTGAGGCTCGACAAGGGCCGGCTTGCGGCGCTCGCCCACGTGCTGCGGCTGCATCTCGATCCGGACCGCCTGCGCGAACGCCTGCCCGCCCTCCGCCTGCTCACCCGCCCGGCGGCGGAGATCCGGGCGGTCGCGGAACGGCTCGCGGCGCTGGTGACGCCCCGGTTCCCCGATCGCCGTGTCGCCGTCGCCGAGTGCCGAAGCCAGATCGGGTCGGGAGCCCTGCCGGTCGATCTCCTGCCGTCCTTTGCCGTTACGATCGAGGGTGCGGACCTCCCGGCGCTGGCCCGGTCGTGGCGGGCGCTGCCGCGCCCGGTCATCGGCCGCATCGCCGGCGGACGGCTTTGGCTCGACTGCCGATGCCTCGAGGTGGACGCCTTGCAGGCATTCGCCAAGAACATGACCACGCTCGCGATTGGCAACGGCCCGCCGGTTCCGTAGGAGAGGGGCGGAAGAGACGCGATTCCGGTGGATCGGCCGGCCTTCAAAGCCGGTTGGGACTGCTCAGCGGTCCCGGGTAGGTTCGACTCCTG
>JAFAXA010000072.1 GCA_019241425.1 Acetobacteraceae bacterium
GCACCTATTCGCTCATTCTCCAGAACAGATTGCGGTCAGCCCTGGATTTGCCGGCAGCAGCCGGTGCTCCTTCTGAAATCAACGGTGTCACTACGGTGATCGGGGGAAACCGTATTGTCGGCACGAGCGCGTTGGGGAAAGCCGCCAATCCTGGAGACGTGTGCGGGATCCTGTTTCGCTCCGATCCGCCCGCGGTAGAACTCGTGCAAACGCAACTGCCCGCACTCACCGTGCGGGGCAAAAGTCAGGGCGTCACCAATCTCCGCATCGAGGAATCGATCGCGGTCAGGGTTCTAGATCCTGATGCCGTGCACTATTTGACATACTGACCGGCGAAGAAGCGGCGGGCGCAAGCGGGCGTACCCCGATTTTGCTTCGAGTGGCTGTTCTCACCGGAGTGTCCGAGCACCTTACCGTGAGCTGGTCTGACGCGGCGGGTGCTACATAAATGTCCGGAGATTGGCGGACCCGACACGATTCGAACGTGCGACCTTCGCCTTCGGAGGGCGACGCTCTATCCAGCTGAGCTACGGGTCCGTCCCGCCGGTGCATTAGCCGGAAACGGGGCGGCGGGAAAGCCCCGACGTCAGTCCTGCTGCCCCAGCCACTGCCGGGCCGCGGGCTCGGCGCCGCTCGGCAAGGGCGAAGCCGGGTCGCGAATCCAGGCCTCGATGTCGCCGATCGGCCGCGCGCGGTCGAGGTCGCGCAGCAGCAGGTGGTAGCCGTTCGGATAGAAGGCGCGCCGCTCGCCGGCGGGCAGGGCGCGCCAGGTCGCGGCGGTCGCTGCGTCCGGCACCAATTCGTCATGACCGCCGTACAGGAACAGCGCCGGGGCGCTGAAGCGGGGCGCGGCCGCCAATGCCGCGTCCATCAGGTCGACCAGGCCGTGCACCGCGTCGACCCGCGTGCGGCGAATGGTGAGCGGGTCGGTGGAAAGCCGCACGATCGCCGCCCGGTTGCTGCTGGCGACCTTACGCACCGGCGCCCCCGTCAGCTCCAACCCGGGCGCGATCCCTGTCGCGAGCCAAAGCGAGGCGCGCAGCAGGATGTTCATCTCCGCCCGGCCCCAAACCGCGGGCGCGACCAGCACGTAACCATCGGCGGGGGGCGGATCGGCGCCGGTCGCCAGGCACATCAGCACCGCCGCCCCCATGCTCTCCCCCATCAGGATCAGGCGGGCGCGCGGATACCGGCGACGCAGCGTGTCCGCCATGGTGCGGGCGTCGGCGACCAGCGCCGCGTCGCCCGGCCAGAAGCCGCGCCCGGGCGCTTCGCCGAAGCCGCGCTGGTCGGGCGCGAACACGGCGATACCGGCGCGGGCGAAGTCGGCGGCCGGGATCTCCCAAGCGTCACGGCTGTCGTTCATGCCGTGCAGCGCGAGCACCACGGCCGCGGGCTCGCCGTCCGGCAGCCATTGCCGATAGGGCAGTCGGGCGCCGTCCGGCATCGCGAAGGCGCCGGAGGTGACAACCGGCGGCGGTGGCGGCCAGCGCGTCAGCGGCACCGCGCCGTGGCCCATGCAGCCGGTGAGGAGGAGAAGCAAGGCGGCGGCCAGCGGACGGGGCCGCGGCGGCTTCAGCATCGGGCGGCGGTTGAAAGCACGGCGGGCGACGCTATCATCCGCCGGGCCGGCTGGCCATTGCGTCGCGCCCGCTTCCCGTATTTCGCGGCATTCGCGCCGCCCCACGACGAGGACCGCCATGCCGGACGACGCGACCCAGACGATGACCCCGACCGAGATCATCCACGTCGATGACCGGACGGTGGCGTGCGACGGCGGCGACGGCGCGCTCGGCCATCCGCGCGTCTATCTCCGCATTCCGGGGCAGCAGGTGATGTGTCCCTATTGCTCGCGGCTTTATGTGCTGAACGAAGGTGCGGGACACGGCGGCGAGCACTAGCGGCGGCGCCGTGGCGGACGACCCGGTTCACCTGATCCTGATCGACGGATCGGGCTTCATCTTCCGCGCCTTTCACGCGCTGCCGCCGATGAACCGCGCCGACGGCACGCCCGTCAACGCGGTGTTCGGCTTCACCAACATGCTGGCCAAGCTGCTGCGCGACCAGGGCGCCGGCACGGAAGTGCAATCCGGCATGGCGAGTTTCACGCATCTCGCGGTGATCTTCGACGCCGGACGGACGACGTTCCGCAACCGCATCTACGACAGCTACAAGGCGACCCGGCCGCCGCCGCCCGACGACCTGCTGCCGCAATTCGCGCTGGTGCGGGACGCGACGGCGGCGTTCGGCGTGCCCGCCGTCGAACTCGATGATTGGGAAGCGGACGACCTGATCGCCTCCTACGCCCGCGAGGTGACGGAGGCGGGTGGTCGCGTCACCATCATTTCCTCCGACAAGGATCTGATGCAGTTGCTGCGGCCGGGCGTCGCGATGCTCGACCCGATCAAGCAGAAGCCGATCGGCGACGCCGAGGTGCTGGAGAAATTCGGCGTCACCCCGGACCGGCTGATCGACGTGCAGGCGCTGATCGGCGACAAGATCGACAACGTGCCGGGCGTTCCCGGCATCGGTCCGAAGAACGCGGCGCAGTTGCTCGCTGAGTTCGGCGATCTGGAAACGGTGCTGGCGGCGGCGCCGGCGATGAAGCCGTCGAAGCGCCGCGACATGCTGCTTGCCCACGCGGAGAATGCGCGGCTCTCCCGCAAGCTCGTCACGCTTCGTCATGACGCGCCGCTGCCGGCGCCGCTTGCCGACCTCGCCGCGCGGCAGCCGGATCGCGCGACCTTGGGCGACTGGCTGGCGAAGATGGGGTTCCGCAGCGTGCTCACACGGCTCGGCCTCGACGATCCCGGGGGCGCGCCCGTGCAGGTGCAGCCCCGCGCGGTGCCGCAAGGCCCCGGCGAACCGGCGACCGAGGTGAAGGCGATCGAGGCCGCGCATCCGGTCGCCGCATTCGGTCCGTACGAGACGATCACGACGGCGGAGGAATGGCGGCTTTGGCTCGCCGAGGGCGCGAGCGAGGGCCGCTTCGTTCTCCACGCGATCGCCGACGATCCGGACCCGATGCGGGCGACGCTGATCGGGCTTGCGGTCGCGCGACGGCCGGGCCGCGCCGCCTACCTGCCGCTGCGGCATGCCGAACTGACCGCGGAACAGGTTGCGCCCGAAACCGCCCTGGCCCTGCTCGCGCCCCTGATCGCCGACCCGCATGTGCTGAAGATCATGCCGGACGCCAAGCGCGTGCTGGCCCTCCTGGGAGCGCCCACGGCGGCGGCGGTCGATGACCCGCTGCTGATGTCCTACAGCCTGGACGCCGGGTTGCACGGGCATACGCTCGAGGAACTCAGCCCGCTGCATCTGGAACACACGCCGGCGGGGCTGGACGCGGTGACGGGGACCGGCCGCGCCCGGTTGCGGCTCATCGAAACCGCGCCCGAGCGCATGACGCCGCACGCGGCGGAGGCGGCGGATATTGCGCTCCGGCTGTGGCTGACCTTGCGGCCGCGCTTGCGCACCGGGTC
>JAFAXA010000218.1 GCA_019241425.1 Acetobacteraceae bacterium
CCCCTCCGTGCTGTTCGAGGTGGGCGAGCAGGTGCGGGTGGCCGACGGGCCGTTCACGAGCTTCAACGGCACGGTCGAGGAGGTCGACGAGGAAAAGGGCCGCGTCAAGGTCAGCGTGTCCATCTTCGGCCGCTCAACGCCGGTGGAACTGGAATACGGGCAGGTCGAGAAGGTCTGACGGATCGGCGGGCGCTGCTCAGAGCGCCGGCGCTTTTCTCCCCGCCCGTCAGGCACCGCGCATCAGCGCGCGAACACGTCCGGGGCAAGGCCGAGCGCCGAGATGGTTGTAGGGTTGAGCTGACCATTGACTTGCAAGGCGCGCCCCTGCTGGAAGCGTTCGACCGCCTGCTGGGTCGAGCCGCCCCACACCCCGTCAACCGGACCATGGTAGTAGTTCAGCTCGCGTAGGCGGGCCTGCACGCTCCGCACCGCGTTACGGCTGAGATTGGCGCCGGCCACCGGCTGTTCGGTGGCCGCGACGGCCGGTGCGGGAACCTGGCCCGCGGCGAGGAGCTGATCGGTCGGCAGCCCCAGGGTCGCGGCGGTTGCCTGGTTGATCTGGCCCGTGACCTGCAAGCCGTGCGCGCCCTGAAAGCGCTCAAGCGCGGACTGGCTGTCCGGCCCCCAGATGCCGTCGGCGCGCCCGTTATACGCGCCCTGCTGCTGCAGCCGCTGCTGGATCAGTTGGATCGCTTGCGTCGTCAGCGGCTGGGTGTAGGTGAGACCGGGCACGGTTGGTTGCGCCAGCGCGGGCGCGACACTCAGGGCCACCGCCGAACAGGCCGTCAGCAGGAACGTTCGCATTGATTGGACCTCGCGTTTCCACCTGCGGCGTGAACGCTCGCGCGGTCGCGAGGTTTTTTCGTCGGCTCTCGTTGCAAGTGGAAAGGTTCGCTCGGACGGACGTGGCGAGACCCGCCAGCCAGCGCTCCTGAAACAGCACGCGGAGGCGAAGAGGGGTGGGCGGCAATGGCCGGGCGGCCATGGCGAGGCCCCTATAGGCTGCGCGGCGGGCGAGCAGCCGCCACGGAACCCCGCCGAGGCGCGGGCCGGCGAGGCAGCGCGGACGGCCCGTGATGCCGACGCCCAGGCCATTACGGTAGGCGCGGTCGAGCACCCAGCGCTCCGCCAACTGATCCGGCCGCACGATATGGGAGACGACTGCGCCCGCGACGAACCACGCTTGCGCCCCCTGTTCGGCGAGCCTGCCGATGAACTCCGTTTCGCTCCCCATCGCATAGAACGGCTTGCTGTCGTCCGGCCCGATCGTTTCGTCGAACCGCAGACCGGTCCGGAACACGGAGGGCCGCACCGCCCAATTGGGGCCGAAGAGAGCCGTCGTCCTGCACGGGCCGTCCGGCTGCACGCAACGTGCGTAAAGGATCGCGTGGTGGCGGCGAGAACGGAGGAGCCAATCCGGGGCCTCCTGCGGCCATTCCGGTTCCACCGTGCCGCCGAATAGCAGGCATTCCGGCCTCGTATCCGCGGCCGCGCGGAAGGCGGTGAGCCAATCGGCGCGGGGCAGCACGTCATCGTCGGTGTGGACGGAAAGATCGCCCGCCAAATGGGCCAGCGCTGCATTCAACGCCGCGTTCTTGCCCGGCCGACCCGCGTCGACGACCTCCATCGGCAGTCGGAGGGCATACCGGCCCAGCACCGCCCGCGTGTCATCGGTGCTCCCATTATCGGCAACCACCAGCTTCCAGCCCCCAGGAGGGGATTGCAAACGGGTGAAACACTCCAGCACCCGGCGCAGCATTGCCGCCCGGTTGCGGGTGGCGAAAAGGACGGTCAGCACGAATGCCGCCCGTGTGCCTTGTCAGCGCGGCGGACGGCCGATGCAGTGATAAGCAAAGCCGCTGCCGCGCATGGCCGTCGGATCGTAGATGTTGCGCAAATCGACTACGATCCGCCCACGCATCGTTTCGCTCAGCCGCTGCGGCGCCAGCGCCCGGAACTCGTTCCATTCGGTCAGCACGATCACGGCATCGGCGTCGCGCGCCGCTTCTAGCGCGTCATGGCAATAGACGACGTCCGGCGGCAGCAGCGGGCGGGCTTGCCCCATGCCTTCCGGATCGTAGGCGCGCACGGTCGCGCCATCTTCGACCAGGCGCGAAACGATGGGGATCGACGGCGCATCCCGCATATCGTCGGTTTCCGGCTTGAAGGTGAGGCCGAGGACGCCGATCGTGCGGCCGCGCACCGAGCCGCCGCAAGCGGCGATGATGCGCGCGGCCATGCCGGCCTTGCGCGCGTCGTTCACGGCTTGCGTCGTCTCCACCAGGCGCGACGGCGCGCCGTAATCCTGGGCGATCCGCATCAAGGCCAGCGTATCTTTCGGGAAGCACGAGCCGCCGAAACCCGGGCCGGGATGGAGGAACTTGCGGCCGATGCGCCCGTCGAGGCCGATCCCGCGCGCGACGTCGTGCACATCGGCGCCGACCTTTTCGCAGAGATCGGCCATTTCGTTGATAAAGGTTACCTTCATGGCGAGGAACGCGTTCGCCGCGTATTTGGTGAGTTCGGCTGCTTCCAGCCCGGTGAACACGATCGGCGCCTCGATCAGATAGAGCGGCCGGTAGATGGCGCTCAGAACCTCCCGCGCCCGCTCGCTTTCGGTGCCGATCACCACCCGGTCCGGCCGCATGAAATCCGGGATCGCGCTGCCTTCACGCAAGAATTCCGGATTGGATGCGACGTCGAAATCGAGATCCGGCCGGGTGCGCTGGACGATCTCCTTGATCCGCCGTCCGGTGCCGACCGGAACCGTCGATTTCGTCACGATCACGGCGTGGCCGGTGAGCGCCCGCGCGACCTGCTCGGCCGCCGCGTACACGTAGGAAAGATCGGCATGACCGTCGCCGCGGCGGGTCGGCGTGCCGACCGCGATGAACACGGCCGCGACCCCGTCGACCGCCCCCTTCAGGTCGTCATGAAAGCGCAGCCGGCCGGCCGCGACGTTGCCCGCCACGAGATTGTCGAGCCCAGGTTCGTAGATCGGCATGGTGCCACGCCGAAGCGCGGCGAGCTTGTCGGGATCGGTTTCGACAACCGATACCTCAGCGCCGAACTCCGCAAAGCAGGCGCCGGACACGAGACCCACATACCCGCCGCCGATCATTGCAATCCGCACGAAAATCACTCCACCCGAATGTGCCGGGCCGTTTGAGCATACCACGGGCGCGCATGTCAGTGCCGATGCGCATCATCGGCCCTTCTCCGCCGACGGGCGTTGCGCCAATTCCGCAACCGGGAAACCTTGGCGCCGCCGCAGGCGCTTCGCGATCGCCGCCTCGCGTGCTGAGGCGACGCGCTCCGCCGCGTGCAAGGCCGAGCGCGCCGCGGTCAGAACCGCGCGCGCGCGGGCCGTTTCGGCCACGGCCGCCTGCCGCAAGGCTTCGGCTTGGGCGCGCACCTTACGGCCCGCGGGCAGCCAGGCGATGAAGGCTTCGACCACCTCATCCCCCGCAACGAGATCGAGGGCCGCCGCCTGCTCGCGCTCGATTGCCGCATCGGCTTCGCCCACCATGGCCTCGGCTGCCGTCTGCGCGTCCAGGCGATCGGCAAGCTGCCGCCGTGCTTCGGCCTGAGCCAGCCGACGCAGGCGAAGGGCGGACCGAAGACCGTCACGCCTCATGCTGTGGCCTCCGGGTGAATTACGATGGGCGGGAGCCGGTTTGGGAATGCGCTCGTCATGAGCGGGCAGATTCGGGACCAACGGTAAAAAAGCCGGTAATCCGGCCGGGGTAGAGTGGGCGGCGTACCGCTCGCCCGGAGCCGAGCCGCTCGCTGAAGCGGAAGGAGACTTGTCTAAATATTCGTGCAGCGACCCCCTCCTTCGCACGCGGGACGCGACATTTTCCTAGGCCATCACACGTTAAAGTGGTATACACCATGGGTGTAGACCCAGGGGGTGTGATGAGAGTGCTGCTGGTTGAAGACGATTCCACCTGTGCACGTGGCGTCGCGTCGCTCCTGAAGGGTTGCGGCTCCATCATCGATCAGGCCGAAACCGGGGAAGAAGCCTTGGAGCTGGTCCGCCACTACGACTACGACGCCGTTGTGCTCGACCTGATGCTGCCCGACATCGAGGGCTACGAGGTGGTCCGCCGGATGCGCGCGGGCCGGATCGACACGCCCGTGCTGATCCTGTCGGCGCTGTCCAGGCCGCAGGCAAAGGTGAAGGGCCTGAGCGTCGGCGCCGATGACTTCCTGACCAAGCCCTTCGACGGGTCGGAGCTGGTCGCCCGCGTGCAGGCGATCGTCCGGCGGAGCAAGGGCTTCAGCCAGCCGGGACTCGCGGTCGGGCCGTTGCACCTCAATCTCGACAGCCGCGAAGTCACCGTCTCCGGTATGCCGGTCCACCTGACCGGCAAGGAGTACGCGATCCTGGAGTTGCTTGTCCTGCGCAAGGGCATGGTCCTCACCAAGGAGGCGTTCCTCAATCACCTCTACGGCGGCATGGATGAGCCGGAGATGAAGATCATCGATGTCTTCATCTGCAAGCTCCGCAAGAAGCTGGGCCAGGCGGGAGCGGGGAGCCTGATCGGCACCGTTTGGGGCCGGGGCTACATGCTGCGTGAGCCGACGCCGGCGGAGCGCAACGGTACGGAGGTTCCGGCGGGCGCATCCATGCTGGCCGTGGAGGCCGCCTGACCGTCAGACCGTGAACTGCTCGGCGATGATCCGTTCGGACAGGCCCTGATCCGGGTCGAACAGGATCGTCGTCGTGATGGAACGATCCTCGCTCACCGCAACGGACGCGACGTCCCGGACTTCGGTGAAGTCGGCCACCGCCGCGACCGGCCGCTTGTCGCCTTCGAGCACCTCGAACAGCACCTCGGCGCCGCTCGGAAGCAGGGCGCCTCGCCAGCGGCGCGGGCGGAAGGCGCTGATCGGGGTGAGCGGCAACAGATTGGCGGAGAGCGGAACGATCGGCCCATGCGCGGACAAGTTGTAGGCGGTGGACCCGGCCGGGGTGGACACCAGCACGCCATCGCAGATCAGTTCCGGGATCCGCTGACGGCCGTCAACGCTGATCCGGATCTTGGCCGCCTGGCGGAGTTGCCGTAGCAGGCTGACTTCATTCAGCGCCAGCGCTTCCTCGACGGATCCGGAAGCGGTGACGGCGTGCATGCGCAATGGATGCAGGATCGCTGCCTGCGCGGTGTTGAGCCGGTTCACCAGGTTCGCTTCGCCGAACCCGTTCATCAGAAACCCGACCGAGCCGCAATTCATGCCGTAGACGGGTAGATTGCGGCCGAGCACGGCGTGCAGCGTTTCCAGCATGAAACCATCGCCGCCGAGCGCCACGACGATATCGGCTTCCGCGATCGAAATATCGCCGTAGATGCGAACCAGCCGGTCACGGCAGTCCTGCGCGGACGGCGCGGAGGCGCAGACGAAGGCGATCCGGCCTGCCTTGATGCGGCGAGCTTCCCCGGCTCGCGGCCCGATCTCTGCGGCCAACGGAGTCAAGCGAGCTTCCTGTGTTCGAGCACCGGCATGTCTTGCCGCACCCGCCTCGTGAGGTCGCCGTCGACACGGGCGCTCGCCCAGCCGATGCCATCCGACGCTTGGGCAACGACGTGCCCCCACGGGTCGCACACGAGCGAATGGCCATAGGTGAAGCGCGGCTCCCGCTTGGCGTCGAGATGCTTGCCCCAGCTTGCGGAAGCGGCGATCCAGCATTGGGTTTCGATCGCGCGCGCACGGATCAGCGTTTCCCAATGATCCTTGCCGGTCTGCAGCGTGAAATTCGCGGGCAGCATGATCAGGTCGGCACCGGCCCGTCGGAGGGCCAGAAAGAGTTCCGGGAAGCGGAGGTCGTAGCAGATGGCGAGGCCGAGCGTGAACGCGCCGGCCCGGCAGGTGACGATCTGCTCGCCGCCGCCGAAGGTCGCGCTTTCGCGATACGCGGCGCCGTCCGGGGTCACGATGTCGAACAGATGGATCTTGCGATAGCGGGCGATTTCGTGTCCGGCCGGGTCGAACACGACCGTCGTGTTGAAAAGCCGGTCGCCCTGTCGCTCGATGAGCGAGCCGCCATGCACATAAAGGCCGTGTTTGCGCGCGACGCCGCGCAGGAAATCGTAGGCGGGTCCGGCGGCGGCGCCCCCGGCCGGGGCGGGTAGCTCCTCGGCCTGCGCGAACTTGGTTTCGCGCGTGCCGCCAACGCAGGTCCAGACCTCGGGCAAGCTCACCAGTTCCGGCCGGTCGGCGGCAACGGCCGCCTCGATCAGCCGGCCGGCTTCGCCGATATTCGCCGCCTTGTCCTCGGACGGACACATCTGAATCACGCTTACGCGCATGAGGGTCACTCCCAGCGGCGCCGCGGCACGCGCGAAGCCCGCGCGCATCCCGAGCCGGTCAGCGTCAAGTCACGGCGGCCAGTCGAGATGCGGCTCGCTGCGGTCGGATTGCGCCGTGCGGCGGCCCGGATCCCGCCCGCCTGCGGCGGTCCGTCGCGGCAACGCTTCGTCCGTCCGTCCGGCGGGCGGGTAAGGCTCCTCGACATAGCGCGGGGCGGGTGGGATCGGCGGCCGCGCGTAGACCGGTTCGTTGCGCGGCTCGTCGGGCGAGGACATCGGCGCCGTGTAAAGCTCGTCGAAATGCGACCGCGCCGGACGTTCGGGCATTCGCAAGGACAGGCTGCGGATCTCGCCCTGGATTTCGTCGAGCCGCGCCTCGATCGCCTCCAGCCGGCTTTTCATGCCGATGACGCTGAACGGCATGAACAGCAAGGCGAGCGCGTAAAGCAGGCATGGCACCAGCAGCGCCAGCGGCACCCACCAAGGTACCCAGTCCGGAACGGGAATCGGCAAGCTCATGGCCGAACACTACGCCCGAGGCGCGCCGAAAATGAAGCGGAACGCGGGGGCGGGCGCGTCACCAACCGTGCTCAACGCTCATTGTCATCGCCTTCCGTCCCGACTTCGATTTCGGGCCCGATCGTATCGTTGTCGTCCTCGAGATCGGACGCATCCTCGAGCACATCCTCGTCATCGGAATCCTCGACGCCCTCGACCTCCATATCCGCGTCTTCCGCGGCGCCGGGCACGGGCGCCGGCTTCTTGGGACGTTTCTCTTCCGCGACATTGCCGCCGCCGCCGCGGCGGGGCCTCAACTGCTCGATCGGCTGCTCGGTGCCGCATTTGGGGCAAACGGCCGGCGACTTGCCGAGATCGTAAAATCGCGTGCTGCAAGCAGTGCAGACCCGCTTGGTGCCGAGTTCGACCTTCGCCATCCGGATGAAGCCTCGTGCTCGCTGATTGACCGCCCGGCCGCTCGCGGTGGCCACCCCGAAACGCGCCGGGGGAGGGCGCGCCCATGCCACCGTGCCGCGCCCGTGTCAAACCTTTGGCCGCCCCGCACCTTGGCCAGGCACGGTCCTCCCGTGTAGGAGACGGCCGTCCCGTGCGGATGAACCGCCGAACCGGTGGCGAGGGAGAGCCGAATGGATGCTGCGATTTCCCCGCCCCGGCTGCTGTCGAGGCGTCCGCCGGGGCCGCTGTCCGGCACTGTGCGGGTGCCCGGCGACAAGTCGATCAGCCATCGGGCGCTGATGTTCGGTGCGCTCGCGGTCGGCGAAACAAGGATCAGCGGATTGCTCGACGGCGAAGATGTGCGGCGAACCGCGGCCGCCATGCGGGCGCTCGGCGCCGAGGTGACCGAGGCGGCCGATGGCACCTGGCGGGTGGCGGGGCGCGGCATCGGCGGCCTCCTCGAGCCGGAAGATGTGCTTGACATGGGCAACTCGGGCACGGCCGCGCGCCTCCTGTGCGGCATTCTGGCGAGCCATCCGCTGTTCGCGGTGATGACCGGCGATGCGTCGCTGCGGCGTCGCCCGATGCGGCGCGTCACCGATCCGCTGGCGGCCTCGGGCGCCCGGTTCACGTCGCGGGAGGGCGGCCGCTTGCCGCTCGCGGTCGAGGGGGCGCGGCTCGCTTTGCCGATCGAGTACCGGGTGCCGGTCCCGTCCGCCCAAGTGAAATCGGCGCTTCTGCTCGCCGGGCTCAATGCGGCGGGCCTGACGCGGGTCGAGGAGCCGGAAGCAACCCGCGATCACAGCGAGAACATGCTGCGGCATTTCGGCGCCGAACTCAGCGTCGAGGTCGCAGGCGCCGGGCGGGTGATCCTGCTGCGCGGCCAGCCGGAACTGCGGGCCGCAGACGTGACGGTGCCCGGCGATCCTTCTTCCGCCGCCTTTCCGATGATCGCCGCTTGCCTGGTGCCGGGCTCGTCCGTGGTCTTGCCCGGGGTCGGGCTGAACCCGCTCCGTTGCGGCCTCCTCGCGACACTCGATGAAATGGGTGCGTCGCTGCGGATCGAGAACCGCCGTTCGGAAGGGGGCGAACCGGTCGGCGACCTCAGGGTAGACGCGGCCGCGCTGCGCGGTGTGGACGTCCCGCCGGATCGGGCGCCGAGCATGATCGACGAATATCCGGTGCTGGCCGTCGCCGCCTCATGCGCGTCGGGAACGACGCGGATGCGCGGGTTGCGGGAGCTGCGGGTCAAGGAAAGCGACCGGCTTTCCGCGACCGCCGCCCTGCTGGCTGCGAACGGCGTGTCGGTCGCGATCGAGGGCGACGATCTGCTCGTGCATGGCAGCGGCCGGCCGCCCGCGGGCGGCGGCGTCGTCGAAACGCATATGGATCATCGGCTCGCGATGAGCGCGCTCGTGCTCGGCCTCGCGACGGAGGCGCCGGTGCGGGTTGACGATGCCGGCTTCATCGACACCAGCTTTCCGGGTTTTGCCGACCTCATGCGCAGCCTCGGCGCGGCCATCGAACCGGCGTGACGCCCGGTTCTCGGCTCATCGTCGCGATCGACGGGCCGGCCGCCTCCGGCAAGGCCACGCTCGGCCGCCGGCTCGCCGCCGCGCTTGGCTTGCCGTATCTCGACACCGGCTTGCTTTATCGCGCGGTCGGACGGCGCGTGCTGGACGCGGGCGATGACCCATCCGACCCGATTGCGGCGACGCGCGCGGCGCGGGCGCTCGCCGCCGCTGACCTCGCCCGGGACGATCTGCGCGGTCCGGCGGCGGATGCCGCCGCTTCCCGGGTTGCCGCGCTCCCGGCGGTGCGCGCCGCTCTGCTCGACTTTCAGCGCGCCTTCGGCCGCACCACGGGCGCCGTGGTCGACGGGCGCGACATCGGCACCGTGATCTTCCCGGATGCGCAGGTGAAGCTGTTCGTGACGGCCTCGCCGGAAGAACGGGCGCGGCGGCGCTGGCTGGAACTGCGGGGCCGCGGTTTCGACGTGTCGCTGGCGCGCGTGCAGGCGGACATGCAGGCCCGCGACGAGGCGGATGCGGCGCGCGCGACTGCGCCGCTCCGTCCGGCACCGGATGCCGTCCTGCTCGACACCACGACGCTGGACGCGGACGCCGCCCTTGCACAGGCGCTCACGCTTGTGGGGCGGTAAGCGGGGGGCGTTCCGGTTGCGGTCCCGGAGCCTCGCTTCTATAAGGCGCGACCGCCGGAGAGGTGCCAGAGCGGCCGATTGGGGCGGTCTCGAAAACCGTTGTGCGTGCAAGCGTACCGTGGGTTCGAATCCCACCCTCTCCGCCATTTTTGCGCGGGTCCAGACCGGAGATATTTGGCTGCCCCGTGGCCACGCTGCGGTCACCCCGGAGCAGGCGGCCTAAAACCGGGAATGTGGACAGCGGACTGCCCTCGATGGTGGTGCA
Organism: Acetobacteraceae bacterium; assembly: GCA_019241425.1. Taxonomy (GTDB): domain Bacteria; phylum Pseudomonadota; class Alphaproteobacteria; order Acetobacterales; family Acetobacteraceae; genus JAFAXA01. The sequence goes on from JAFAXA010000218.1 coordinate 9,692, forward strand.
GACTATCCCAGGAAGACTCGGCGGAGCGTACGGTTGTGCATCTGGCGTCGGAGACGGTCGTCAACCCGGCGATCGTGTGCTACCTCAATCGCCTATCCGACCACCTGTTCGTTCTCGGCCGCGTGCTGAACGACGCGGGCCGGGCCGACATCCTGTGGGTTCCTGGCGCGAACCGCTAGGCCACGCCCGCGCCTCAGTTCACGCCAAGATCGCTGCGCGGTTGAGAAAACCTGGCGGGGGCGCGAAACCCCATCAAGATCCAGGTGGTCCCACGGAAAGTATTGTGAGCGGCACACGACTTGGCGGAGAGGGTGGGATTCGAACCCACGGTACGCTTGCACGCACAACGGTTTTCGAGACCGCCCCAATCGGCCGCTCTGGCACCTCTCCGGCGGTCGCGCCTTATA
>JAFAXA010000318.1 GCA_019241425.1 Acetobacteraceae bacterium
CTTTGAACCGAGCGCCTCGTAGACCGTCGCCATCTCCAGCCCGATGATGCCGCCGCCAAGCACGAGCAGCCGCTTCGGCAGCCCGTCAAGTTCGAGCGCGCCGGTGCTGTCGATCACGCGCGGATCGTCATGCGGGATGAAGGGCAGCGTCACCGGTTCCGATCCGGCGGCGATGATCGCCTGCTCGAAGCTCACCACCTTGGTACCGCCATCCGCGCCCGTCACCTCGACCTGGTTGAGCGAGACGAATTTTCCCGCACCTTCGACCACGGTGACCTTGCGCGCCTTGGCGAGCCCGTTGAGGCCGCCGGTCAGCTTCTTGACCACGCCGTCCTTCCAGCCCCGCAGCTTGTCGACGTCCACATTCGGGCTGGAGAAGGAGAGCCCGTGCTCGCTCATCTCCTGCGTTTCGCTCACCACCTTGGCGGCGTGCAGCAACGCCTTGGACGGGATGCAGCCGACATTGAGGCAGACGCCGCCGAGCGTCTTCCATCGCTCGACCAGCACGACGCTCTTGCCGAGATCGGCAGCGCGGAAGGCGGCCGAATAGCCGCCCGGCCCGGCGCCGAGCACCAGCACCTCGGCATGCACGTCGCCGCGCGCCGCGCTCGGCGGTTTTGGCGCAGGGGCCGCTTGCGGCGGCGCACTGGCGGCCTTGGGCGGCGCCGCCGCTTCACCGGTCTGCAGGCAAAGGATCAGATCACCTTCGGAAATCCGGTCGCCGACCTTGATTTTGAGCGAAACGATCTTGCCGGCAGCGGGTGCCGGCACGTCCATCGTCGCCTTGTCGGATTCGAGCGTGATGAGCGGGTCTTCCGCCTTCACCTCGTCGCCTTCCGCAACGTGGATTTCGATGATCGGAACGTTCTTGAAGTCGCCGATATCGGGCACCCGCACATCCACCGTGTCGTAGACGCCGGCGGGCGAGCCGTAGCTTGGCGGCGGACCTTCCGGCGCCGGTTCGGCGTCCTGCCGGATCTTGTCCTTCGGCGGCGTCGCAGCGGCGCCCGCCGCTTCCAGGGTCAGAATGACGCTGCCCTGGCTGATCCGGTCGCCGATCTTCACCCGGAGTTCGCTCACGGTGCCGGCCTGCGGCGCCGGCACGTCCATCGTCGCCTTGTCGCTTTCCAGCGTCAGCAGCGGGTCTTCCGGATTGATCTGATCGCCGGGTTTGACGTGAATTTCGATAATCGGCACGTCCTTGAAGTCGCCGATATCGGGAACCTTGATTTCAACGCTTGCCATCGTTGCCCCTTCCTTGCGCGCGCGATCCGGTCAGAGCACCAGCCGCCGCACGTCTTCGAGCACGTGGCAGAGATGGCGCGCAAACCGCGCGCCGAGCGCGCCGTCGATGACACGGTGATCGTAGGACAGCGATATCGGCAGGATGTTGCGCGGCTTGAACTCGGTGCCGTTCCAGACCGGCGCCATCTTGGAGCGCACGACGCCGAGGATCGCCACCTCCGGCGCGTTCACGATCGGCGTGAAGCCGGTGCCGCCGATGCCGCCCAGCGAGGAGATGGTGAAACTCGCGCCCTGCATGTCGGCCGCCTGCAACTTGCCGTCCCGCGCTTTCTTGGAAATGTCGCCCATGTCGCGGCTCAATTCGTGGATGCCCTTGCGTTCCACGTCCTTGATCACCGGCACGACGAGCCCGTCCGGCGTGTCCACCGCGATGCCGATATTGTAGTATTTCTTCAGGATCAGCGCGTCCTTCTCGGGCGACAGCGAGCTGTTGAACTCCGGGAACTGCCGCAGGCAGACGGCCGAGGCTTTCAGCAGAAACGCGAGCAGAGTGACGCGGTAGCCCTTCTCCTTGGCCGCCGTATCGAGTTCCTTGCGGTATTTGTCGATTTCGGTGATGTCCGCTTCGTCGTTCTGCGTCACATGCGGGATGTTCAGCCACGCGCGGTGCAGATGCGGGCCGGAAAGCCGCTTGATGCGGGACAGCGGCTTGGTTTCGATCGGACCGAATTTCGAGAAATCCTGCGCCGGAATTTCCGGAATGCCGGCGCCGCCGGCGGGCGCGGCGGCGGCGGCCGGCGCCGCCGTTGCAGGGCCGCGCAGGAAGGCCAGCACGTCCTCGCGGGTGATGCGCGACTTCTCGCCGGTTCCCTTGACTTTGGTCAGATCGACGCCGAGTTCGCGCGCGGCACGGCGCACGCCCGGGCTCGCGTGAACCTGCGCGAAATCGGTGATGGTCGACATCATGCTGCTGCCGGTCGCGGGAACGCCGCCGCCTTGCGACGCCACCGCCTGCCCGGCGACGGTTGCGGCCGGAACGGGCGCGGGCGCGGCAGCGGCGGCCGCTGCCGCCGGGGCCTGCTTGCTCGGCGGCTCCGGCTCCTGTTGCGACAGAAGCGAGGTCGGCTGGCTTCGCGCGCCGTCCTCCGTGCCCTTCAGCCGCAGCACCGGCGTCCCCTCCGCGACGCGATCGCCGACCTTGACCAGCAACTCCTCGACCGTGCCGTTCTGCGGCGAGGGCACATCCATCGTCGCCTTGTCGGATTCGAGTGTGATCAACGGATCTTCGGCGTTGACCGCGTCACCCGCCTGCACGTGGATCTCGATGATCGGCACATCCTTGAAGTCGCCGATGTCAGGCACTTTCACTTCCGTGGCGGCCACGTTTCTTCCCTCCATTTCGTCTCGCCCGGCCGGCGTGGCGCGGGGGCGCTGATTGCTTGTCGTAACGGCGAGCGCCGACTCAGACCGTGACGGGGCTGGGCTTCTCGGGATCGATGCCAAGCGTCCCGATTGCGCCGGCCGCAACCGACCGCTCGATCTTGCCTTCATCGGCCAACGCTTTGAGAGCGGCGAGCGTCACGTAGTTGCGGTCGACCTCGAAGAAGCTCCGCAGTTTCCGCCGGTAGTCGGACCGGCCGAAACCATCCGTGCCGAGCACATGGTAGCGAGCCGGTACGAATGGCCGGATGCCGTCTGCGAAGGCCTTCACGTAGTCGGTGGACGCGATCACCGGCCCGCTCCTGCCTTCCAGGCATTGCTCGACATAGCTCTTGCGCGGCGCTTCCCCGGGGTGGAGCAGGTTCCACCGCTCCGTTTCGAGCCCCTCGCGCCGCAGCTCGGTGAAGCTCGGGCAGCTCCAGATGTCGGACGACACGCCGAAATCCTTGGCTAGCATTTCGGCGCCCGCGATCACTTCGCGCAGGATCGAGCCGCAGCCGAGCAATTGCACGCGCGGCCCGTCCGCCTTTTCGGACTCCACCGACCGCAACGGGTACATGCCCTTGAGGATGCCTTCCTGCGCACCCTCCGGCATCCCCGGATGCTCGTAATTCTCGTTCATGATCGTGATGTAGTAGAACACGTCTTCCTGCTCGGCATACATCCGCCGCAGCCCATCCTGGATGATGACCGCGAGTTCGTACGCAAAGGTCGGATCGTAGGAGATGCAATTCGGGATGATGGAGGACTGGATGTGACTATGCCCGTCCTCGTGCTGCAAGCCTTCGCCGTTCAGCGTGGTGCGTCCGGCGGTCGCGCCCATGAGGAAACCGCGCGAACGCATGTCTCCCGCAGCCCAGGCGAGATCGCCGGTCCGCTGAAAGCCGAACATCGAGTAATAGACGTAGAACGGAATCATCGGCACGTTGTTGCTGCTGTAGGACGTCGCGGCAGCGATCCATGACGCCATCGAACCCGGTTCGTTCAGTCCTTCCTGCAGGATCTGACCCTTGCTGTCCTCGCGATAGTACATCAACTGGTTGGCGTCTTCCGGCCGGTAGAGCTGTCCGACCTGACTGAAAATGCCGAACTGGCGGAACATGCCCTCCATGCCGAAGGTCCGGCTTTCGTCCGGCACGATCGGCACCACGTGCTTGCCCATCTGCTTGTCGCGCATGAGCGTGTTCAGGATGCGCACGAAGGCCATGGTCGTGGAGATCGCGCGGTCGCCGGTGGATTTGAGCTGGCTCTCGAAGGCGGAAAGCGGCGGCACCTGCAACGCGACCGACTTCCGCCGGCGGGACGGAACGAAATGGCCGAGCGCTGCCCGCCGCTCTTTGAGGTACTGCGCCTCCTTGCTGTCCTCCGGAAAACGGAGAAACGGAATTTCCTTCAGTTGATCGTCCGAAAGCGGCAGGCGGAAACGGTCGCGGAACTCGCGAAGATGCGTTTCACCCATCTTCTTCGCGGAATGGGTGATGTTCTGCCCCTCCCCCGCCTCGCCCATGCCGTAGCCTTTCACGGTCTTGGCGAGGATGACGGTCGGCTGCCCCTTGTGCTTCACCGCCGCCGCATAGGCGGCATACACTTTGTTGACGTCATGGCCGCCGCGGCTGAGCGCCCAAATCTCGTCATCCGACATATCGGCGACCAGCGCCTTGGTTTCCGGATACTTGCCGAAGAAATGTTCGCGCACATAGGCGCCGTTCTTGCTCTTGAAATCCTGATATTCGCCGTCCACGCACTCTTCCATGCGCTTCAGCAGCATGCCGCTGGTATCTTTTGCGAGCAGCTTGTCCCAGCCGCTGCCCCAGATCACCTTGATCACGTTCCAGCCGGCGCCTTTGAACTCGCCTTCGAGTTCCTGGATGATCTTGCCGTTGCCGCGCACCGGCCCGTCCAGCCGTTGCAGGTTGCAGTTGATGACGAAGATCAGGTTGTCGAGCATCTCGCGCGATCCCATGGAGATCGCGCCGAGGCTTTCCGGCTCGTCCGTCTCGCCGTCGCCGAGGAAGCACCACACCCTGCGGTTCGCCGTGTCGGCGAGACCACGATGATGCAGATATTTCAGGAACCGCGCCTGATAGATCGCCATCAGCGGGCCGAGGCCCATCGACACGGTCGGGAATTGCCAGAAATCCGGCATCAGCCAGGGATGCGGGTAGGAAGACAGGCCCTTGCCGTCGACCTCCTGCCGGAAATGCAGCATCTGCTGCTCGGTCAGCCGACCTTCGAGAAAGGCGCGCGCATAAAAGCCGGGCGAGGAATGGCCCTGCATGAAGACGAGATCGCCGCCATGCTGTTCGGTCTGCCCATGCCAGAAATGCATAAAGCCGACGTCGTACAAGGTCGCGGCGGACTGGAAGCTCGCGATGTGGCCGCCGAGTTCAGATGATTCCTTGTTCGCGCGCAGCACGGTCGCGACGGCGTTCCACCGGATCAGCGAACGGATGCGCGGCTCGATCGTGTGATCGCCCGGATTCGGCTCCTCTTTGCCGGCCGGAATAGTATTTACATATGGTGTGGTCGCGGAATAGGGAACCGGCGCGCCCTGGCGTCGCGCCTCCGTGATCAACTCCTCGAGCAGATAGCGCGCCCGTTCCGGCCCCTCGAACAACAGAACCGACCCGAGCGCCTCGCGCCATTCCTGCGTCTCGCCGGGATCCCGATCCGTTTGAATATCCATGCTCTATCCTCCCTCCCGGCAGCTTCCCGGCATCGCCGCTTGCGTCGCGTTGCCGATCCGCATTGGCGCGTCCACGCGGAAAATGCCAAGCGATCATGCACGGCACGCCGCAACGCGAACAGGTGCCCGGGGACGAAAAATCCTCGCAATGCGGGTTTGTTAGACCGCGGCGCACGCCGTTCGCTTTCGGAGCGCCGTCTCACCAGCGTGGGACCGTAGGGCCGGTTTGCACCCCCGTCCATCCGCTGCCCGCGCTTTCGCTGGCTGCAGCGCAGCAAAGCAGGGCGTGGAACGCGGCTACTCGTCGCGGCCGCTTGACCGCACCAGCACCTCGCGCTTGCCGACGTGGTTGGCCGGACCGACCACGCCTTCCTTTTCCATCTGCTCGATCAGCTTGGCGGCCCTGTTGTAGCCGATCGCCAGATGACGCTGAATGAAACTGGTGCTCGCCTTGCCTTCGCGCGCGACCAGGGCGACCGCCTGATCGAACAGCCCCTTTTCGCCGTCGCTCGCGCCGGCGATGCCGGAGAGCGGCCCCTCGCCGCCCTCCTCGTCCTCGGCGCCTTCTGTCACCTCGTCCAGATAATGCGGCTCGCCTTGCGAACGGAGATAGGTGACCACGTCCTCCACCTCGCGGTCGGACACGAACGGCCCATGCACGCGAATGATACGACCGCCGCCCGCCATGAACAGCATGTCGCCCTGGCCGAGCAATTGCTCCGCGCCCTGCTCACCTAGAATGGTGCGGCTATCGAACTTGCTGATGACCTGAAAGCTGA
>JAFAXA010000042.1 GCA_019241425.1 Acetobacteraceae bacterium
CTCCGACAGGTCGTCCACGCCCGCGACCGCCATGTCCTCTCCCGCCCGGGCCGGGTCGCCGCCGTGCTGCTCGGGCAAGGGAGGCGTGCCGTGGGTGTGGAAGCTCTCGATGGTCTTGAGGCCCCAGGCCTGGCCCTTCCGGCGCTCGGCCTCGGTCCAGGTGATCGGCTTCCAGTCCGGCGCCAGCACCAGCCGCGCGCCGGCGTTGGCCACCTCCACTCGGTTGCCGCCGGGCTCGTACACATACAGGAAGAAGGTCTGCTGCACCGCGTGCTTGTGCGGCCCGGTTTCGATAAAGACGCCGTTTTCGAGAAAGATGTCCGCCGCCTGGAGGATCGCCTCGCGGCTATCGAGCGCGTAGGTGATGTGGTGGAAGCGGCCTTTGACGCCGTGCGCCTCGCGCGTGAAGGCGAAATCGTAGCTCTTATTGGTGCAGGTGAGCCACATGCCGGCTTCGGTGCCATCGTTCAGCACGATGCGCTCGGTGCTGCGAAAGCCGAGATAGTGTTCGAAGAACAGCCGGTTCGCCTGCACGTCGACGGCGAGGCAGTTGAAGTGATCGAGCCGCCGCGCATTGACGCCACGGGCGGGATAACGCTGCGCCTGGTTCTTCAGCGACGGTTTGAGCGCGGGGGGCGGCTCGTACCACTCGGTTTCGTAGTAGAGTTCGATCACGTGCCCATCCGGATCATGGAACCGGAAACCAGGCCCGTGCCCGAGTTCGTTTTCGTGCCAGCCGATGGCGAGCCCGGATTGCTGCACCGCCTTGGCGCGCCGTTGCAGCGCTTGCGGGCTGCGCGCCCGAAAGGCGGCGTGACCCATTCCGGATGTGTGCGACGCCGTGAGTTGCAGCGAATAGCGCTCATAGTCATCCCAGGCGTGCAAATAGACGGAATCGCCCCGGCGGCCACTTTCCGTCATGCCCATCACGTCGACGAAGAAGCGAAGCGACTCTTCGGGTTTCGGCGTCAGCACCTCCAGATGCGCGAGATGCGCCACGTCCATCACCGGTTCATCGTGCATTCCGTTCTCCTCCTCTCGCAGCACGCTCAAAAATCTTACGTCGCCGGGCAGCATTGTGAGCGTGCGATCACCGTTCGTCTCGGGTCCTAGCCCCCGCCGACGGCGGTAGCGGCGGCCGCGGCGTGGCGGATCAGGCCGGCCGGCCGGTCGTGGGCGGGGAGCGGCAGGGGCACAGCGCGCAGCGTGCCGCGCAACGGGTCGCCGACCATTATTAGCCGCGGCATCACGGAAAGCATGTCCGTCTCGTGCAGCATTTCCCGGGTGAAACCGTATGAGCTGGCGCGGAGGGCAGAACCGGGGTCGATGCCGAGCAATGCGAGGATATGATCGAGTTCGTGCCCGACGCGCTGGTTGATGTCGGGAGAAGGAGGTCCTGAGACGCAGACCGGCGCCGAGCGCCACCGTCCCGCCATCCGGCGTGGAAAGCCGGTCCAGGTCTTCGTCGAGCCGACGTAGCTTTGCGAGCACGCGCCGGGCTGAGCGCACGAACACCTTTCCCGCGTCCGTGGACGCGACGCCGCGCGAATGGCGCTCGAACAGTCGCGTTGGAGGATGCCCTCGAGGTTCGTGCAGGCTTTTGGTCAGCGCGGGCTGGCTGGCGCCGAGCGCAGCCGAGGCCTTGAGCAAGCTCCGGTGCTTCTCGATCGCCTCCGCCGCCCGCAACAGGCGCAGGCGCAGATCGAGGTAGCGGCGCGCGGTCATGGCCCGCAGTTGAGGCGCGGGACGTTGCGCTCGCAAGGCGGCCTCCGGGTCGGGCGCCCAGGGGCCGCGCGTGTTCAACCGGGAACGGACCGCGTTATGCTGGCCCGCCAGACCGGAGGACACCATGCAGACCGATGCCGAGCTGTTTGCAGCGCTCAAAGGGATCACCACCGCGACGCTGACGACCGTGCTGCTGAAGAAGGGCCTCCGCAACGTGTGGATGCGGGGCGCGCGGCCGCTGCGGCCGGACGGGCCACGCATCGCCGGCCGTGCGTTCACGCTGCGCTTCGTGCCTTCGCGCGAGGATCTGGCGACACCGGCCTCCTGGGCGTCGCCGATTTCCACGCGCGCCGCGATCGAGGCGATGCCGGATGGCTGCATCGCCGTCGTCGACGCGATGGGGGTAACGGATGCCGGCATATTCGGCGACATCCTGTGCGCGCGCATGAACAAACGCGGCGTCGGAGCACTCGTTACCGACGGGGCCGTGCGGGACCTCGCGGGCGTGCTCGGCACTGGGCTGCCGGTGTGGTGTGGCGGCGCGGCGGCGCCGGCCTCGGTCGCCGGCCTCACTTTCGTCGCCTGGCAGCAACCGATCGGCTGCGGCGGGGTCGCGGTGTTTCCGGACGATATCGTCGTGCTGGACGCGGACGGCGCGGTGCTGATCCCGGCCGCCCTGGTCACCGACGTGCTGGCCGAGGCGGTCGAGCAGGAACGGATGGAAGCCTGGATCATGACGGAGGTGGAGCGCGGCGTCCCCCTGCCCGGGCTCTATCCGATGAACGAGGAAACGCGGGCGCGCTACCACCGTGCGGCGCACGGGTCCGCGAACTGAGGCGTCGATTCGTTCCGTTCGAGCGGAAATCAGACCGCGCGCACGTAGGCGGCGAGCGTGGCCGGCCTGATGGCGATGACGGCGCAGGTGCTCGAGGCGCGCAGCGCCGGTTCCGGAAGGAGGTCGCCCGATGGTCCGCGCCGGAGGTGAAGCACGAGACCGGGGCCATGCCGACGCTCCTCGGTCGCCAGCACGTCCTGCATGAAGCTGGCCCGCTCGGCAGGGTGGGCGATCTCCTGGGCGACGCGCTCGCAGACGGCCGACAGATGCGAGCTTTCACGGGCGGCGCGGCGGACCGCGATCTCCGCGTAGGGACCGATGACGTCGGCGAGCCGCGCGCCGATGCGCTTGAGTGCCGCCGCCTGCGAACCGCCGGGCCCGGGCGCCGCTTTTGGGGTGGTCGCATTCCGGTTCCGCGCCGGCAAGGGTTCCAGCTCCGACGTGATCTCGACCGCCTCGCCGGACACCAGCAGGCAGACGGCGCCGGACAGGCGGCCCGGAATGACGATCCGTTCCATTCCGGTAAAGAAGAGCGGCGTCGAGGTATCGGCAATCGCCTCCGCAGGACTGCCGCCCAATCGGAACCGTGCGTCCTGCGCTGACGCATGGGCGAGGGCGATCGCCACCGCGTCCGCCCAGTCTCGCCCCAACAGCTCCGCGGGCGGGGCGAGCGCCCGCAATTCCGGCTCGTAATAGCGGTTGACGGGCCAGGCGAAGCCTTCCCGGTGCAGCGCGTACCAGACACGGCGCAGCAACTCGGGTTCCAGATCGCTGGGCTCCGAAAACGGGTGCATCCAGTAGCGTATCCGGTAGCAGGTGGTCGCGTGGTCGGGGCTGAACTCGACCGGGGCGACGCTGATCGGCTGGGTGTTGTCAACCTGCGGGAAGTCAGCCACCAAATCGCAGATCAGTTCGGAAACCCGATGCGGCGGGACGGTGATCGGCGCCGGGAAGGTGGTGTCGGCGCGAACCGGCTGATCGCGCCGGCAAATCTCCAGCACATGGTCGACGATTTGTCCGGTCGGAACGACGACCGCCGTGCCGTCGAGTTTGACTCCGGAGACCGAGCGCCAGTTGAAGGCGGTGACCACGACGAGCTGTCCGTTCTGGACGATGGCGTCGCCTATTCTCAGCACGCGGTCGGTTTGCAAGGTCAGTCCGCTGACGAGCGCGCCGAGCGTCGGTTGCAACGCCAGGCCGACGATCACGGTCACGGTGGCCGAGGTCGCGATAACCGTCGTGACGTTGACGCCGAGATGCGTGAGCACGGCGGCGGTGCCGACCGCGCTCATCACGGCATAGAGGCCGGCGCGCTGAAAGCCGCTCGGCGCGGCGCCGTACACGAGAACGACCACACGGAAACAAACCCGTTCGGCGATCGTGACGGCGACAACCGCGGTGGTGATCGCGGCCGCGGCATCCAGAAACCAGACAAAGCTCGGGCTCGAAAACAGGTGCGAACGGAGGGCGAGATCGCGGAACCACCAAAGCGCGATGGAGACGGCCGCGAAGATCAGGTCGAAGCTTATGCGCGGCATGGCGTGGCCGCGCGGGTCATTGCGGGTCCGGAGACCGGGCGTTCGCCAGCGCGAGCGCTTTCTGCAGGCTGATGCGCAAGCGCCGGATCGCGGCGGCCAGCGTGTTGATTTCGCGAACGCCGGAATGCTGGAGATCGGCGCGGGGAGCGCTGGTCCTGCTCGCGACATCCGCCGCGCGAGCCAAGGCTTGCAGCGGCCGCACCAGCATGACCCGCAGCGACGCCATCAGCGTGATGTAGGTGAGGAGAAACACGAGCACCAAGCCCCCGGCGAGGATGACGGCGAGTTCGCTCGTCCCGCGCAGTTCCTCGGTGACGGGGATGCTCAGCACCTGCACGCCGACGATCTCGCCCATCGACCAGCCGAAGCCGTTCACCGGACCGTAGCGGGCGACCATCGCCTTCGGCGCGCGATCGGGGTGGCTGTGGCAGACGAGGCACTCCGCGCTGCTGACCCGGATCGGCTCAGCCCGGTAGAACAGGTCGTGGCCGGCCTCTTCCCGAATGCCGTGCAGATCCTTGAGGCTGGGGTCGGCGCGGAAGCGGTTGGTCAGCTCGACCTCGAACGGGGTCGGCCGGTCGTTCAGATTCGTCGGATTGAGCGCGGGCTCGCGATAGCTGTACGCCGGATTTTCCGCCTGCACCTTGCGGAAGATCGCCTGCACGACGTGGAAGGGAACGATCTGGTCGTAGAACTGGTCGGAGGGGAGTGCGTCCAGCAGCGGGAAGACCCGTTCGTCGGTGTAATCGCTGACCGCGTGGGCGGTGCTCAGCAGCAGGCGCGCTTTTTCGGCGGCTGCCTCCAACGCGCGTTGCCGCAGCACGACGAAGAAGCCGCCCGCGCCGCAGAGCAGCGAAAACAGGAAGATGACGAGCAGGATGCGGGTGACGAGCCGGCCCGTGCTCACCCCGGAGGCGTGAGCGGAGACGGGGCGGTACTCGAAGGGGCGGCGCTCCGGCCCCGATGGTTCTATCGGCGCGGCGGACGGTCCGCCGGCAGGCTGGTCGAGCATGGGGGTGCCACACGCGGTTTGTGGAAATCGGCTCTCGCCCGCTTTCTGTTGCGAGCGGTAGCACTTTCCGTCCGCAGCGGCGAGGCCTGCGCCGGGCCAGCACCGGCCCTGTTACGCGGGAAGGAAGGGACGGCGGCGCGACCGGCGGGTCGGCGCAAACGGAAAACGGCCGGTCGCACCCGAAGATGCGGCCGGCCGTTCTCGGTGTTGGACGGGGAATCGAGGCGTGCGCCCCGGCTCCCCTCAGCGGGTTAGGCTGCGCGCTGGTAGTTCTCGCCACGGTTGGCCACCTGCTGGCGGCGCTGCTCGATCTGCTGCTCGAGCGGGCGCAGCGTCTCCTCGGCGGTGCGACGGGTCGCACGCACGAGGGTGGCGGCGCCTTCGATCCACGCCTCCAGGTGCTCACGCGCGACGCGCTGCTGCAGCTCCACGAAGGCCAGCGGATTGGCCAGCGCGTAGAGCTGCTGAACGGCGCGCAGGTTGGTGCGGACAACGCCCTCGACGAGGCCGGTGACGCTCTGCTGAAGATCCTGCAAGCCGCCCTGAGCGCTGCTGGGCAGGGTCATGAACGCGCGCAGGTTCTCGGTGTTGCCGCGAACGGCCTCGGCCACCTTCTCGCTCGCGTCTTGGAAGCGCTCGGCCGCCTGCTGCAGGATTTCGCGCTGGGTGTCCGCAAGGGCCCCGGCGCTGCGCTGCGCGATGTCGCCCACGGCGGCACCGGTGCGGCGTGCCACGTCGGCGCCCGCTTCACCCACGCGCTGGGTCGTCTCCGCGCCGGCCTCGCCGCCACGGCGCAGCAGCTCGGCCCCGGCCTGACCACCCTGACGGGTAGCGTCCGCGCCCTGCCGCCCAGCGGCCGCAGCCTGCTCTTCCGGCTTGTTGTTCTGAATCGGATTGGCAACTGCCATGTTATGGCCCTCTCAACGCAATGTTTGCTTGGCTGTGTCCGCCCCCTATGTGCGGTGCACAAGAAGGGTTATGTGAGCAATTGCACAATCGCTAAAGACACGAGAGCGTGAGGCAGCCATGCAATCAACGGGGAGGCTCAGCCGGTTGACATCGCTTGCTACGCGAACGGAATGGCTCGGCAGCAACGCTGGATGCATACGCTCACGCCGGGCACTTGAGGCAATGCCGCGGGTTGCTGGCTCGCGACAACGCGGCGTCCGTTCAGCGTCGTTGCGGTCGCTCTGAGGCTTGCCGGAGGGCACCTTGCCTTCGCGGGCGGAACGGAGAATGTGGAGGGCATGAATACGACGACGTCACCGTCGGCCGAGGTCACGGAGACGGGCCGATACGACTTCCGGGCCGCCGAGCCGCATTGGCAGCGCGTCTGGGCCGAGCGCGGCTGTTTCGCGGTCGCCGACCTGCCCGCGGATGGGCGGCCCAAATACTACGTTCTCGAAATGTTTCCATACCCGAGCGGCGATCTGCACATGGGCCATGTGCGGAACTACACGATCGGCGACGTGGTGGCGCGGTTCAAGCGGGCGTGCGGCTATTCGGTGCTGCATCCGATGGGATGGGATGCGTTCGGGTTGCCGGCCGATAATGCGGCGCGGGAACGCGGGGTTCATCCCGGCGCCTGGACCCGCGACAACATCGCGCGGATGCGTGCCCAATTCCAGCGCATGGGTCTGTCGATCGACTGGGCGCGAGAGTTCGCGACCTGCGATCCGGCCTATTACGGCCAACAGCAACGGCTGTTTCTCGAGTTGCTGGCGGGCGGGTTCGCCGAACGGCGGGAGAGTTGGGTCAACTGGGACCCGGTGGACGGGACCGTGCTCGCGAATGAGCAGGTGGTCGACGGCCGCGGATGGCGATCCGGCGCGCCGGTCGAGAAGAAGCGGCTGTTCCAATGGTTCCTGCGCACCACCCGCTTCGCGACCGAACTCAAGGCGGGTCTTCAGATACTCGAGCGCTGGCCCGAGCGGGTGCGGGCGATGCAGGAGAACTGGATCGGCTATTCGACCGGCGCCCGGCTGCGCTTCCCGCTGACGCAGCCCGAGGGGGATATCGATTCGGTCGAGGTCTACACGACCCGGCCCGATACGCTGTTCGGCATGTCGTTCCTGGCCATCGCGCCCGAGCACCCGCTTGCCGAGCGGGTTGCGCAAAGGGACCCGCGAGCCGCCGCCTTTATCGCCGAGTGCCGAAGCCTCGGCACCAGCGAGGCGGTTATCGAGAGCGCGGAAAAGCGCGGCGTCGATACCGGGGTGCGGGTCGGTCACCCGTTCCTGCCGGAGGCGCGTTTTCCGGTCTGGATCGCCAATTTCGTGCTGATGGAATACGGAACCGGCGCGGTGTTCGGCTGCCCGGCGCATGACGGGCGCGATCTCGAGTTTGCCCGCGCCTACGGTTTGCCGGTGCGGCCGGTGGTGCTGCCCCCGGATGCGGACCCGGCGCGCTTTGCGATCGGTGAGGAGGCCTATACCGGACCGGGCACCTTGTATCAGTCGGCCTTCCTGGACGGGCTGGATACGGGCCGCGCCAAGGAGGCGGCGATTGCGGCGCTCGCGGCGGGCGGTGCGGGCGAAGGCGTGACCAACTGGCGCCTGCGCGACTGGGGCGTGAGCCGCCAACGGTATTGGGGCTGTCCGATCCCGGTGATCCATTGCTCCACCTGCGGGGCGGTGCCGGTGCCCCGCGATCAACTGCCGGTGGTGCTGCCGGAGGACGTGACCTTTGGTCGGCCAGGCAACCCGCTTGACCATCATCCGACTTGGAAGCACGTCGCCTGCCCGACCTGCGGCGGCCCCGCCGAGCGGGAGACCGACACCTTCGACACCTTCGTCGACAGTTCCTGGTATTTCGCGCGCTTCTGCTCGCCGGGCGCCGCCGATCCGCTGACGCGGGAAGCGGTCGATCATTGGCTGCCGGTCGACCAGTATATCGGCGGCATCGAGCACGCCATCCTGCACCTTCTCTATTCCCGCTTCTTCACCCGCGCCCTGCACGCGATCGGGCAGGTCGGCCTCGACGAGCCGTTCGCCGGCCTGTTTACGCAAGGAATGGTGACGCACGAAACCTATCGCGGCGCCGACGGGCGCTGGTTGTCACCGGCCGAAGTGGCGCGGTCGGCGGACGGGCTCGCGACGCATCGGGATACGGGCGAGGCGGTCACGGTCGGCCGGATCGAGTCGATGTCGAAATCGAAGCGCAACGGCGTCGACCCGGGCGCGATCATGGACCGGTTCGGCGCCGACAGCCTGCGTTGGTATATTCTCTCCGACAATCCGCCCGAGCGGGATATGGAATGGAGCGATGCCGGGGTTTCCGGTTCGTTCCGGTTCGTTCAGCGCGTCCACCGCCTGGTGGAGGCATTTGCGGGGACGGGCTTGCAGGTCGACCCGGCCGCGCTCGCGTCGGCGTCCGGCGCCTCGCTCGCGCTGCGGCGGGCAACCCATCGCACCATCGCCGCGGTCACCGACTCGCTCGAGACTTTCGCCTTCAACGTTGCGGTTGCGCGGCTCCACGAGCTGGTGCGCGCAATCGGCGACGCCGGTCCGGCGACGGACGCCGGGGGTGTCGCGGCGCGGGATGAGGCGCTTCGCGTGCTGGCGCGCTTGCTTGAACCGATGATGCCGCATCTGGCCGAAACGCTGCATGCGCGGCTCCGTCCCGGGGCGGGGCTTGTGGCGATGCAGCCCTGGCCGAAGCCGGATCCGGCTCTGGTCGCGGTGGAGACGGTGACGATCGCGGTGCAGATCATGGGCAAGCTGCGCGGCACGATCGAGACCCGGCCCGATACCGATGCCCGCCATGTGATGGAGGCGGCGGCAGCGGAGCCGAATGTCGCCCGGCTGCTTGCCGGCCGCCGCGTGGTGAAGCGCATCCATATCCCGAACCGGGTCGTCAACTTCGTGCTGGCGGAGGGGGCGTGAACCGCCGGTCGATGCTGGGGCTTGCGGGCCTCCTCGCGGTGCCAGGATGCGGGTTCCGGCCAATGTATATGGAAACCGCGTCCGGCAATCCCGGTGTGGCGCAGCGGGAACTCGCGGCGGTGAGCGTCGACCTGCTGCCGGACCGGCCCGGACAGTTGCTGCGCCAAGCCTTGCAGCAGCGTCTGGGCGGCGGAAGCTCCGGCGTTTCCCGAAAATACGATCTCGGCGTGAATTACACCATCGGCGGCGAGGGCATCGGCATCCAGGGCGACAATTCCGTCACCCGCATCCGCCTGATCGCCCACGGTGCATGGACGCTGCGCCGACAGGACCCGGCCCGCAGCCCCCTGACCAGCGGATCGTCGCGGGCGATTGACGGGCTCAACATACTGAACCAGCAATTCTTCGCCGCCGACCTGGAGCAGGAGGTGGTGCAACAGCGCCTCGCCGATGCGATCGCCGACCAGATCGTCGCCCAACTCGCCGCCTATTTCCGCAAGCGGGCGGCGGCCGCTCCGGGTGGCACCGGGTGAAGATCGATGGCCGCCGGGTCGCGGGCTTCCTGCGCGATTCTGGCGCCTGCCGGGTTGTGCTGCTGCACGGCGAGGATGCCGGGCTCATCCGCGAGCGCGCCGACACGCTGATCCGGTCGGTCGCAGGATCCGTCACGGACCCGTTTCGGGTCGCCGATCTCGGCCCCGGCGCGGGGGAGCGCATGGCGGAGGAGGCGGCCTCGCTGTCGCTGACCGGAGGGCGCAGGGCGGTGCGGGTCCGGGATGCGACCGACGCCCTGACCGAGCCGGTCCGATCCGTGCTGGCAGGAGGGGGCGAGGCGCTGATCGTGCTGGAAGCAGCGACGCTCACCGCACGCTCACGGCTCCGCGCGCTGGTGGAAGGCGCTCCCAACGCCGCGGCGATCGCCTGTTATCCGGAGGAGGGGCAAACGCTGGAAGCGACGATCGGAACCGCGCTCGGTGAGGCAGGCGTGTCCGCCGCGCCCGAGGCGCTGTCCTGGCTCGCAACCCAACTGGGCGGGGACCGGGCCGGGATCCGGCGGGAAGTGGAAAAGCTCGCTTTGTATGCGGGGCCGGGGGGTGCCGTGGATGTGCAGGCGGCGCGGCTGCTCGCGCCCGACCAGGCGGCGCTATCCCTCGAAGACGCGCTGTTCGCCGCGTTCGCGGGCGACGCGCCGGCCGCGCTGCGCGCCTTCGAGGGGGCGCTGGCCGATGGCGCCACCCCGGTGGGCGTGCTGCGGGCGGCGCTGCTGCACGTGCAGCGGCTGCATCGCATCCGGCTCGCCATGCCGCGCGGCGGGCGTGAAGCGGATGCGGTACGCGCGGCCCGGCCGCCGGTGTTTTTCCGGCGGGTCCCGGCGATGGTGGCGGCGCTGGAGCGCTGGCCGGCCGCGGCACTCGCCGCATTGCTGGGCCGACTGCTCGCGGCCGAGTATGCCTGCAAGCAATCGGCCGCGCCCGCAGAGGCGATCTGCCGTGCGCTGCTGCTCGACGTCGCGCGAACCGGAGGTGCCGACCGGCTCGCGGCGGCCGGACTTTAAGCCGTCCGGCCGTTCAGGAGCAGCAGCAGGCCGTCGAGCTGGTCGAGCGAGCGGAAGCGGATCCGGACCGTTCCGGCCTTGCCATCGGATTGGATGTCTACACGGAGGCCGAGCCGCGCGGTAAGTTCACGCGCCAGCGCTTCGGTGTCGGCGTCTCGCGGGGGCCTTCCCGGGCGCTCGCTGCGAGCGTCGGCGCCCCCCGCCATCGCTTCCGTTTGCCGAACGCTGAGATTGCCGGCGATCACGGCGAGCGCCGCCCGGGCCGGGTCCGGATGGGCGAGCAGCGCCCGGGCATGACCGGCGGATAGCCCGCCGCTCCGCACCTCGCCCTGCACGGTGGGCGGCAGGTTGAGGAGCCGCAGCGTGTTGGAAATGTGGCTGCGCGATTTGCCGAGGGTCTGGGCGAGACGGTCATGGGTCATGCCGCACTCGTCGAGCAACCTGCGGTAGCCCTCTGCTTCTTCGATCGCGTTGAGGTCGGAACGCTGCAGGTTCTCGACGAGTGCAGCGGCCATCGCCTCGGCGTCGCCGAGCGGTCGCACGAGCGCCGGGATGTCGTGCAGCCCGGCAGCCTGAGCGGCCCGCCACCGCCGCTCACCGGCGACAATCTGAAAGCGTTCCGCAGCGGTCGGATGCGGGCGGGCCAGCAATGGCTGCAGAACGCCGCTGGCGCGGATCGACTCCGTCAGTTCGGCCAGCGACCCCGGCTCCATGCGGCCGCGCGGTTGAAACGGTCCTGGCTCAAGCGCCGCCAGCGGCAGGTCGCGGATTCCGGGTGTCGCAGCGGCAGCCGAAGGGCCGATCTCCCCAAGGAGCGCAGCGAGGCCGCGGCCGAGGCGGGGCGGGGTGTCGCGCATCTCAGGCCGCGTCCCGATGCGCGCGTTCGCGCTTCAGGATCTCGGCGGCGAGCCGGATGTAAGCCTGCGAGCCGGGGGAACGGAAGTCGTAGAGCAGAACCGGCTTGCCGTGGCTCGGTGCTTCCGAGACGCGGATGTTGCGGGGAATGACGGTGTCATACACCTGTCTCCCGAACACGCCCCGCGCGTCCGCGGCTACCAGTTCCGAAAGGTTGTTACGGCGGTCGAACATGGTCAGCACGATTCCCTCGAGCCCGAGCGGCGGATTGAGATGGCGGCGCACCAATTCGATCGTGCGCATGAGTTGGCTCAAGCCTTCCAGGGCGAAGAATTCGCATTGCAGCGGCACCAGTACCGTATCGGCGGCGACAAGGGCGTTGAGTGTCAGCAAGCCGAGGCTCGGCGGGCAATCGATCAGCACGTAGCTGAACGCGGTCAGGCCGGCGCGAACCGGCTCCAGGCTGGTGCGCAGCAGGAACTCGCGCCGCGGGAACTCGACCAGTTCGACTTCGGCGCCGCTGAGCGGGGTCTCGGCCGGCACCAGCCAGAGATCGGGCACCGCCGTCGGCTGGGCGGCGGCATCGAACGACGTGCTGCCGGCGAGCAGGCTATAGCTTCCTTCGGCGCGCGCCGCCCAGGCGAGACCGACCCCGGTCGAGGCATTGCCTTGCGGATCGAGATCGATCAGCAACGTCGTTGCCCCGGCCGCCGCGAGCGCGGTCGCCAGATTGACGGCCGTCGTGGTCTTGCCGACGCCGCCTTTCTGGTTTGCGACGGCGATGATCCGGGGCTGCGGTGCCAGATCAGCCGGGTGGTGGGTGGCGTTTGACGGCGGCTCCGGCACGGGCGATCTCGGTGATCCGGAAAATCGTGGCAGTGGCCGCGGTGCGACTCGGGAACCGCTCCACCTTCATGTGCCATTCGGTTGCGGCGCCGGTCAACTCCGTCTCGCCCGTTCGCCCCTTCGGAAACAGGCAAGCGCCGTCCGCAGCGAGCAATGGCGCTGCCAGGGCGAGCAGGCGCGGCAACGGGGCCAGCGCGCGCGCGGTGATCACCTCCGCCGGTGCTAACTGGACCCCCTCGATGCGGTTCGCGTGCACGGACACCGGCGCGGCGGTGCGGCGGGCGGCTTCGGTGAGAAAGGCGGCCTTGCGCCGGTCGGCCTCGACCAGGCTGAATGGAACCCCGGTCGCGATCGCGAGCACCAGCCCGGGGAAGCCGGCCCCCGAGCCGAGATCGATCGCCGACCGTGCGCTTCCCATCAACGGCCCAAGTTGCAGCGAGTCCTCCACGTGGCGGCGCCAGATCTCGGCGTCGCTGCACGCGCCAATCAGGTTGATGCGGCGGTTCCAGCGCAGCAGGAGGGCGACGAATACCGAGAGCCGCTCGGCCGTTTCACGTGGAACATCAAGTCGCCCGCTCAAGCGGCCGAAGCGCCAGCCAGCCGGCGTGCGTGGGCGGCGAGGGTGGCGAGGGCGGCCGGGGTCATGCCCTGAATGCGGCTTGCCGCGCCGAGAGTCGCCGGTAGCGTATGGGACAGCTTTTCGCGCAGTTCGGTGGACAGACCGCCGATTGTTTCCGGCCGCAGCCCTGCCAGCGAAACCGCCTCGTCGCGGCGGAAACTCCGCACATCCGCCTCCTGTCGGCGCAAATAGCCAGCATAGCACGAGGCAGCGTAGAGTTGACCGCGCACCCGGCCCGGCAACGCGGCCAGCCAGGGCAACTCGGTGAGCAACAGCGGGCTGTTTTCCGGCAGCATTGCCAGGGCTTGCAGAACCGTGCGGGTTTTGCCGTCGGCCCTGAGCGGCAGCCCCTCGAGGGGCGGAGCGACCGCCTGCGCCCGCTGCAACGCCGCTTCGACCGCGGCTTCGAACGCGGCGAACGCCGCCAGCCGATCGGTCCGCACGCAGCCCCAATTTGCGCCTGTGCGGGTCAGACGGAGATCGGCATTGTCGGCGCGAAGGCTGAGACGGAACTCGGCCCGTGAGGTGAACATCCGGTACGGCTCGGCTACGCCTTGTGTCACCAAATCATCGACAAGCACGCCGATATAGGCCTGAGCGCGGTCGAGACCGACGGCCGGAGCGCCGCCCGCACGCCGGGCCGCGTTCACTCCGGCTAGCAATCCTTGCGCGGCGGCCTCCTCGTACCCCGTCGTGCCGTTCACCTGGCCGGCGAGAAACAAGCCTGGAACCGGACGCAGTTCGAGCGAGCGGGTGAGGGCGCGCGGGTCGACATAGTCATACTCGACGGCATAGCCGGGGCGGATGATGCGCGCGTGTTCCAGGCCCGGGATCGTCGCCACCAGCGCCGCCTGCACGTCCGCGGGCAGGCTGGTCGAGATGCCATTCGGATAAACGATGTCGTCGTCCAGACCCTCCGGCTCGAGAAAGATGTTGTGGCGATCGCGGGCCGGAAATCGCACGACCTTGTCCTCGATCGAGGGGCAGTAGCGGGGACCGCGGCCGCTGATGGCGCCACCATAGATAGCGGATAGGTGCAGATTGGCCCGGATCAGAGCGTGCGTCGCTTCCGTGGTGGCGGTCACCCGGCAGGCCACCTGTGGAGTCTCGATGCGGGCAGTCATGGTGCTGAACGGTTCCGGTTCCGGTTCGCCGGCATCCTCCGGAAGCCCGTTCCAATCGATCGAGCGGCGATCGAGGCGCGGCGGCGTTCCGGTCTTCAGCCGCCCGAGCGGCAGACCGAGGCGGCAGAGAGTCGACGAGAGCCCGACCGCGGCCGCTTCTCCGACCCGCCCGGCCGGAGTCTGCTCGCGGCCGACATGGATCACCCCGCGCAGAAAGGTCCCGGCCGTCAGCACGACGGCGCCGCAGGCGAGACGCCGTCCGTCCCCGCATAGAACGGAGGCGACGCGTCCGTCTGGCCCCGTCTCGACATCCTCCACCGAAGCGGCGCCTATCGTCAGGTTTTCGGTGTCGGCGAGCAGCGCCTGGATGGCCGCCTTGTAGAGGCGCCGGTCGGCCTGGGCGCGGGGTCCCCGCACCGCCGGGCCGCGGCTGCGATTGAGCAGCTTGAAGTGAATGCAGGCCTGGTCCGCGGCCCGCCCCATCAGCCCGTCCAGCGCGTCGATCTCGCGCACCAGATGGCCTTTGCCGATGCCGCCGATCGCCGGATTGCAGGACATCTCGCCGATTGTGTCCAGGCGATGCGTGAGCAGCAGCGTGCGGGCGCCGACCCGGGCGGCAGCGGCGGCGGCCTCGCAGCCGGCATGGCCGCCGCCGACCACGATCACGTCAAAAGATGGCAAGGGCGGTCACTTTCCGATGCAGAAGGTGGAGAAGATGGTCGCGAGTATATCCTCGATGCCGACCGTGCCGGTAATCATGCCGAGCGATCGCATCGCCAGCCGCAGATCCTCGCCGCGCAACTCCGGTGCGTCGATCGCCGCCGCGCGATCGATATGCGAGAGCGCCCGCTGCAGCGCCGCCCGGTGCCGCGCCCGCGTCAAGGGCGGCGGCCCTGCCGCCGCAGTCAGGGCTTGCGCCTGTTCGGCGAGGGCCGCGCGGAGACTATCCATCCCCTGACCCGTCAGCGCACTTACCGCGAGGAGTTTGTCCGGGACGCGGCCCCCCAGATCGGCCTTGTTCGCGACCGGGAGCACGGGCAAGCCCGGGTCGATTGCGGCGGGCAAGGAAGGCTCCGGTTTGCCGGCGACACCGACCGCGACGATCAGGTCGGCGGCGCGCGCCCGCTGCTCGGCGCGCCGAACCCCTTCCGCCTCGATGTCATCGCCGGTAGCGGCGCGCAAGCCGGCGGTGTCGGTCAGGGTCACCGGCACGCCGCCGAGGACAATCCGGACCTCCAGCGCGTCGCGCGTGGTCCCCGCCTGCCCTGAGACGATGGCGACGTCGCGGCCGGCGAGCGCGTTAACCAGGCTCGACTTGCCAACATTGGGCGCACCGGCCACCACGAATACCAGTCCGCCGCGCAGCTTCTCGCCGCGCTTGCCGTCAGCGAGATGCGCCCGGATGGCGGCGCCGAGATCGCCCAGCTCACGACTCAGTTCCCGTTCGGTCTCGGGCGGCATGTCCTCGTCCGGAAAGTCGATCAGCGCT
>JAFAXA010000075.1 GCA_019241425.1 Acetobacteraceae bacterium
CGTAATAGGAGGCCGTGCCCCTTTGCCGCCAAAAGCCGTCCGGGCTCTCGGCGTCGCCGTAAGCGAAGTCGGTGTCAGCGCCGATACCCCGGGCGTGCGCGGCGGCGTGGCGTTGCTCCGGGCGGGACGCTGCGGCGTCGGCCCGCACGGGAATTGCCGTCAATCCGGCAAGTAGAACGAGAGCTGGCAAAAATGGAAGACTAAAATGCTGGCCACTCTTTTTGAGGGCCGAAGAACAATCCAACATCAGTATACCTAAGCATCACGAGAGAAATGGCGAGTATTGCCGTGCCAACCCTACGGTATCAGCTCGTTCAATTGACTGACCGAGGCGGCAAGCCAGGCTCGCGGCGAAAAGTTATTCGATTCGGCCCTTCCTTACCTCGACGATCGACTGCGGATAATCACCGCAGTTCTTACAATGCGGTATTTCGGATGGGCGTGGCAAGGCGGAATGCTGCATCGCTCGGGTTCGCGGAGCGGGCAGCGCGTCGTGGGCCCGATGGTGTGCTTTGCGGGCGCCGGGGAACAACAAAGCAAGGTTATACTCAGGCTATGTTCCGGGCGATTTCAGCCAACCGGCGCAATACCACGATCACAGCGGCTTATTCTGCTTGCTGCGTGGCCTTCGGAGCATACAGGCCCCAGTTATTTCGGATGATCGAGCGGAGCGTGTCAGGGAAGGGCGGCGGCCAGGGCTTCGGCGGTCCGGCCGTTGGCGATGGTCGCCGCCAGCCCGTTCCAGTGCACGCCGCCGACGCGGGCGAAGGCGTGATCGGCGCCGGGATAGACGTAGGCCGCGATATTCGGGCGGTTGCTGACCGCCTCTATCACCCGGGCGCGGCCCTCGGCCGGGAAGAACTTGTCCTCACCGGCGATGTGGAGCACCAGCGGCGCCCGGACGCGGTCGAGATCGCCCAGCAAGCCGTCGAGGCCGACTCCGTAATAGGAAACGTTCAGGTCGGCATCGGAGCGTTGGGCCATCATGAAGGCGAGGCGGCCGCCGAGACAGAAGCCGATCGTGGCGACGCGGCCGGTGGCGCCCGGAGCGCTGCGGGCGGCGGCGACGGTAGCTTGCAGATCCTCGATGCCCTTGTTTTGATCGAAAGCATTCATCAGCGCCATGGCCCGCTGCCACTCGGCCTCGGTCTTGTCGGTGATGTCGATGCCGGGCTCCAGCCGCCAGAACAGGTCGGGGCAGATCGCGATGAAGCCGAGATCGGCGATGCCGTCGGCGGTCTCGCGCATGGCCTGGTTGACGCCGAAAATCTCCTGGATCACCACAACCGCGCCGGCCGGCGTTTTCTTGGGCTGCGCGACATAGGCGGAAAAGCTGCCGCTGCCGTCGGTGGCGGCGATGGTCATGGTCGGCATTTTGCGCGCTCCCTTTGGCGTGGCGCAGGGACCTTAGTCGGCAGAACGGCGCCCGCAAAGCGCCGGCCCCGCTATTCTCAAACCGGTCGCGTGCGCGTACCCTGCGGCAAAACAAGGGAGCGAAACGATGAACGAACTGGCGATCGGCCGGCGTGAACTGCTTGTGGCGTCTTCCCTTGCCGCACTCGCGGCCGCGCCCGCGGAGGCGGCCGGCGTCGATCCGAACATGACGATCGTGCGGCTGCCCGAGCAGATTCCTTGGACTCAGCTCTACAACTTCCCGCAGGGCGCGGCGGAGCAGGCGCCGATGTTCAGCAAGGTCGGCGACCCGGGACAGTATTTTGTGCTGATTCGTTGGCATCCGGGCTACATGAGCGCGCCGCATTGGTATGAAACGGATCGACTCTGCGTCGTGGTGTCGGGCACGTGGTGGGTCGCGAGCGGCGAGGATTTCGCGCCGGAAAGCGCGGTTCCGGCGCCCGCCGGCAGTTTCGTTCGTCGGGTCGCGCGCACGCCGCATTACGACGGCGTGCGCAAGATCGACAAGGAGCCGGCGATCATTGCGATCTCCGGCATCGGACCGATTAGCTATCACCTGACCGACCCGGCCAAACCCGGATGGCGGGAAGTGTGAGCGGATCGGTCGAGGCGGCAAAGGGTCTCTCGCGCCGCCGCCTGATCGCCGCTTCGGCGGCGGCCGGCGCGCTCGCCATGCCGGCGCGCGGCCAGGCCAAGCCGCTGCGCATCGGCGTGCTCGGGGACCAGAGCGGTCCCTATGCCGATTTCAGCGGCCCCGGCTCGGTGATCGCCGCGCAATTGGCGGCCGAGGAGTTCAAAGACGGCGTGCTCGGCCGGCCGGTCGAGATCCTGTCCGGCGATCATGGCAACAAGCCCGACCTCGCCTCCGCGATGGCGCGTTCATGGATCGACACCAAGGACGTCGAAGCGGTTGTTGAATGCTCGACATCGGGCTGTGCGCTCGCCGTGCAGCAGGTAATGCGGGAACGGGCGCGCATCTTCCTCATCACGGTCGCCGGATCGTCGGATCTGACGGGAAAGAATTGTTCGCCGTTCGGGTTCCATTTCAACTGCGATACGTATGAATTGGCCCGCAGCACCGGCCTCGCTCTCACCCGGCTCGGCGGCGACAGTTGGTTTTTCATCACCGTTGACTACGCATTCGGGCACGCATTGCAGCGCGACGCGGCGCGCTTCGTGCAGGAGGCGGGCGGCAAGGTATTGGGTTCGGTTCTGCACCCGCTCGGGGCAAGCGATTTCGCGAGTTATCTGACGGAAGCGCAGGCTTCTGGCGCGAAAGTCGTCGCCTTCGCCAATGCGGGCGCGGACACGCAGAACGCGATCAAGCAGGCAAGGGAATTCGGCCTCGGCCAAGGTAACCAGCGGCTTGCGGCGCTGCTGACCTTCATCACCGATATCCGCTCCGTGGGCTTGCAGACCGCGCAAGGCCTCGTGTTGTCCAACACGTTCTACTGGGATCTCGACGACAACACCCGGGCCTGGACCAAGCGGTTCCGCGCCCACAAGAACGCGCCGCCCACCATGGACCAGGCTGCCGCCTATTGCTCGGTGCGGCACTTCCTGCGCGCGACGCAAGCGGCGGGAACCAGCGACTCGCCAAAGGTCGCCGCCACCATGCGCGACTTGCCGGTGAGCGACATGTACAACGACAATGTCCGTATCCGTCCCGACGGGCGCGTGCTGTCCAAGGTCTATCTCGTGACAGTGAAATCGCCCGCCGAGTCCGCCTATGCGGATGACGCCTACCGGGTGATTGCGTCGACCGACGGGGCCGAGGCGGCTCGCCCTCTCAGCGAGAGCGAGTGCCCCTTGGTTCATCGATAGCGATGGGTCCGAACACGCTTGCCACGCCGGTCACACATAGTGCTCCGTCAGCGGCGCGAAGCCGTTGAAGCCTTGGCTGGCGTATGTCGTCACGTACGCGCCGGTCGCGAGCAACTCCACGCGTTCGCCGTGCGCGAGCGCGAGCGGCAGGCGGTAGTTCGATCGCTCGTACATGATGTCGGCGCCGTCGCAGGTCGGCCCCGCGATCGCGACCGGTCCGGTCGGCCCGCCATCGTGCGGGGTCGTGATGCGGTAGCGGATGGACTCGCCCTCGGTTTCGGCAAGTCCGCCGAACCGGCCGATGTCGAGATAGACCCAGCGCAGCGGATCATCGGGACAGCGCTGGCTCACCAGCACCACTTCCGAACTGACCACGCCCGCATCGCCGACGATGAAGCGTCCCGGCTCAACCAGGATCTCGGGAAGCGCATTGCCGAACGCGCGCGTGAGCGCGTTGCTGATCGCCAGCGCGAAGCTGTCGATCTCCGGGATCTCGGCATTGTAGCGCGTCGGAAAGCCGCCACCCAGATTGACCATCCTGAGTTCAACCCCGGCATTGCGCAGATCGGTGAACAACATGCCGACGCGTCCGATCGCCGCCTCGTAGGCGTCGGTCCGGGTTTGCTGACTGCCGACATGAAACGACAAGCCGTACGGGTCGAGCCCGAGCCGGCCGGCCTCGATCATCAGGTCGCGCGCGCATTCGACGGTGGTGCCGAACTTGCGGGAAAGCGGCCACTCGGCGCCTTCATTCTCGACCAGGATACGGCAATAGACACGCGCGCCGGGTGCGTGCTCGGCGAGCTTCGCCAGTTCCTCGGCCGAGTCGAAGGCGAACAAGGAGACGCCCGCGGCGTGGGCACGGCGGATCGCCGAGACCTTCTTGATGGTGTTGCCGAAGCTGATCGCGGCCGCGCCTGCGCCCGCCGAAAGGCATGCCTCGACTTCCTCGATGCCGGCAGCATCGAAATGGCTGCCGAGGCGAACCAGGCGCTCGAGCACGGGGCGCGCGGGGTTCGCCTTCACGGCATAGTAGATGCTCGCGAGCGGCAAAGCCCGTCGGAGCGCGCGGAAGTTCTCTTCCACGCGGTCGACGTCCAAAACCAGGCACGGCGTCGCCGGCTGGTGCTGCGCAAGGAATCGGGCGATTTTCGGGTTCATCGCACCGGGCCTCCCTCTTCAGACGCCCGCCTGATCGAGGCGGCGAGCGTGATTGACGAAACGGTCGAACGAACCAGCGACCAAAGCGAGTTGCCAGAACGCTTGACGTCGTTGCGTAACCACTGAGGGCCAGAGGCACGTGCGTTGCTGCGTGAACGCCCGAGATAGGGCCGGCACCCCCGGGGTGCAAGGGCGAATTTTCGTAATCCGCCGTAGCGGAGGCGCCGAACTCCCCGAAATACACGCCGCCTGCTAGAAGTTCCGGCGCTTGCGGCGGTCGTGGCTGCCGCTACCGTCCGCCGTCACCAGCTTCGCTTGCCGGGAGAGAGTCGTGCCCACGGAGCCTGCGTCTCCTTCAGAACCTCTGCCCGACGAGCCCAAGCCGCGCCCCGACGTGGTGGAAGGGCGGGAGGCAGTGGCCGAGCTACGGGCGCCCGACGCCGCCGACCTCGGGCGCCGGGCTGAATCTCCGGCCCAGATTCCGTGGAAGGGCTGGAAAGCGGTGATGCAGCGCACGGCGAAGCAGATGATCACGGACCGTGCCTCGCTGGTCGCGGCCGGCTGCGCCTTCTATGCGACGCTCGCTTTGTTTCCCGCGATCAGCATGTTGGTGTTCATCTACGGGCTGGTTTTCGATCCGGTGACCGTGGAGCCGCAGTTGCAGGTTCTGCGCGAGGTGCTGCCGCCTTCGGCGTTCCAATTGATCACCGACCGGGTTCATACCTTGATCACCAAGGGTTCGGGAACGCTCGGTCTCGGGCTGATCGTCAGCACGTCCGTCGCACTTTGGAGCGCCGCGGCTGGCACGAAATCCGTCATCGCCGCGCTCAACATGGCGTATGAGGAACCGGAGCGGCGCAGCTTTCTCCGCTTCAACGCGACCGCGCTCGGCATGACGCTGTGCGGCGTCGTCGGCGTTTCGCTCGCCATCGCGACGCTCGTGTTTCTGCCCGCGGTGGTCGGATGGCTCGGGCTGTCCGATTATGCGCAAACGCTGATTCGGGTTCTCAGCACGCTGCTGATGGTGGGCTTCGTCATGCTGTCGCTGTCGCTGCTGTACCGATTTGGCCCGTGCCGTCGAATGGCCCGATGGCACTGGGTGACGCCGGGCTCGCTGCTGGCGACGGCGCTGTGGCTGATCGCGTCCTCGCTGTTCTCCCTCTATGTCGGCCGGGTCGCGAGCTACGATGTCACCTACGGGCCACTCGGTGCCGTGGTTGGTGTGATGATGTGGTTCTATGTCACGGCCTATGTCGTTCTGCTGGGCGCCGAGTTGAACTCGGAACTTGAATTGCAGACGGCGCGCGACAGCACGGAAGGACCCTCGAAGCCGCTCGGCCGGCGCGGCGCCTACGTGGCGGACCACGTCGCCGAAGGCTGAACGCCGCTTACCGCCTGATTCGGAAATGGTTGCCTAGAAAGGCAACGCCGGCCGGAATGAGCCGGCCGGCGTTTCGGGAGAACCGACCATGTCACAGCATGGGTGGCTCCTGCCGTTGATCGTGGTGATCGTGACCGTAAAGGTCAAGATCATTATGCGTCGGCGGTGGGCGGGGGCCAGTCCGATAACGGGCTGGCTCCTCTCCGGACCGGCGCGCGGCATACTGCTGCAATCCTTGCGTCGCTTTTGTGCGCGCGACGCGTATCCCCCAGCAGGCTGAACGCCGCTTACCGTCTGATTCGGAAATGGCCGCTTAGAAAGGCAACGCCGGCCGGAACAGGCCGGCCGGCGTTTCGGGAGAACCGACCATGCACCATCATGGCTGGCTCCTGCCGTTGATCGTGGTGATCGTGACCGTGAAGGTCAAGATCATTCTGCGCCGGCGGTAGGGCGGTTGCCAGTCCGATAGCGGGCTGGCTCCTCCCCGGACTGCGTCGCGGCGTTCGAACGCCGCCGATCTTTACGTCGCCTTTATGCCGGCGACGTGCATCTCGCATCGCTGCTTTACGCATGCGCGCGCTAATCCGTCCCCGTTCGGATCAAGGAGGCGTTGCATTGCTCGATCTGCTGGTGGCGGTGCTTGGCACGGGTGGCATCCTGCTGATGGCCGCCTATGCCGTGCTTTGCGAACATATCTGAGCCATGACGCTCGATCTCGTCCTGGGCGGCATCGTCTCCCTCGCATTGTTCGTGTACCTGCTGTGGGCGCTGGTGCGCCCCGAGGATTTCTGAGGCGGCCATGACATTGATTGGCTGGGCGCAGATCGCCCTCATCCTTTCGCTCGTCTTTATCGCGGCGGTGCCACTCGGTCGCTATATCGCCGCCGTTCTCGCGGGCGATGTGCGCTGGCTGCGCCCGGCGGAGCGCGGTTTTTACGCGGTGGCCGGAGTCGATCCGGATCGGCCGATGAGCTGGAAACCCTACGCAGTTGGGCTGATCGTTCTGAACGCGCTTCACTTCCTATTGCTCTACGCGATGTTGCGATTGCAGTGGTATTTGCCGCTGAACCCGCAAGGCATAACCGGCATGTCGCCGCAACTCGCCTTCAACACGGCGATGAGCTTTGTCACCAACACAAACTGGCAAGCCTATGCGGGAGAGCAGGCGCTTTCCTATGGCAGCCAGATGTGGGGTTTGACCGTTCATAATTTCCTTTCCGCCGCGACCGGCATCGCGGCGGCGGGGGCGGTTGCGCGTGCCTTCGCGGGCAGCGGCTTGCAAAGCCTCGGCAATGTCTGGGCGGACATCACCCGCATCACGCTTTACGTGCTACTGCCGCTGTCGATCGCGGCGGCGGTCGTTCTGATCCTTTGCGGCGTGCCGCAGACGCTCGGCGCGTCGGTCGAGGCGACGACGCTTGAGGGTGCGAAGCAGGTGATTGCCCGCGGCCCCGTCGCCTTTCAGGAAGCGATCAAGCTGATCGGCACCAATGGCGGCGGTTTCTTCAACGCCAATTCGGCGCATCCGTTCGAGAACCCGAACGCGTTGTCCGACCTGGTCGAGACATGGTGCGAAATCATCGTTCCGTTCGCGCTGGCGATCGCTTTCGGATACATCGTCGGCGACCGGCGGCAAGGGTTTGCGCTGTTCTGGACCATGACTGCGATCATGGTCGCCTTTATTGCCCTCGCCTATGCGGCCGAGGGCGCCGGTAATCCCCTGCTGACGGCGGCGGGCGTCGATCCCGCCCTCGGCAATCTGGAAGGCAAGGAAGTCCGGTTCGGGATCCCGCTATCGATCCTGTTCGCGGTCACAACCACCGTCACGTCGTGCGGCGCGGTGATCGCCATGCATGACAGCCTGACGCCGCTCGCCGGCGCGGTGCCGATCTTCATGATGCAGCTCGGCGAAATCGTTCCGGGCGGCGTCGGGTCGGGACTCTACGGGATGATCGTGTTCGCCCTGCTGGCCGTGTTCGTCGCCGGGCTGATGGTCGGCCGCACGCCGGAATATCTCGGCAAGAAGGTGCAGGCCAAAGAGGTGAAGCTCGCCATGCTGGCGGTGCTCATCCTGCCGTTCTGCATCCTCGCCGGCACGGCCTGGGCGATCAACACGACCAGCGGCACCGGTTCGCTCGCCAATGCGGGGCCGCACGGCTTGAGCGAGATGCTCTACGCGTGGACTTCGGCCACCGCCAATAACGGCAGCGCCTTCGCCGGACTTTCCGCCGACACGAAGCTGCTCGATTACGGGTTGGGCGCCGCCATGCTGCTCGGCCGCTTCGCCTTCATGGTGCCGGTGCTCGCGATCGCCGGTTCGCTGGCGGCGAAACCGAAGCTGCCGGCGAGCGCCGGGACCTTTCCGACGGACGGGCCGCTGTTCATCGGGCTGCTGACCGGCGTGATCCTGATCCTCGGCGGGCTGCAATACCTGCCCGCGCTCACGCTTGGTCCGATCGTCGAACATTTCGCCATGACCGGCGGCAAAGTTTTCTGAAGGTTCATCGACATGGCTGCATCCGCAGACGCGATTTCGCTGTTCGACGCGTCCATTCTCGGGCGCGCGGCACGGGACTCGTTTCTCAAGCTCAATCCGCTGACGCTGGTTCGCAACCCGGTCATTTTCGTGACCGAAACCGTCGCTTCGCTGGTCACGGTGCTCTGCATCCGTGATCTGCTCGCCGGCGGCGCGTGGCATTTCTCGCTCGCGATCGCCGCCTGGCTGTGGCTGACCGTGTTGTTCGCAACGTTCGCCGAAGCGGTCGCCGAAGGCCGCGGGCGGGCGCGAGCGGAATCGTTGCGACGGGCGCGCAGCGACACGATGGCGAAGGTTCTGCTCCGGCCGGACGACCGCAGCCGCTACCAACCGACACCCGCCTCCATGCTGGAGGCGGGCAGGCTGGTGCTGGTCGAAGCGGGCGACCTGATTCCGAGCGACGGCGAAGTGGTGGATGGCGTCGCGAGCGTCAACGAAAGCGCGGTCACGGGCGAAAGCGCGCCGGTGATACGCGAGGCGGGCGGCGACCGCTCGGCGGTCACGGGCGGCACGCAGGTCGTCTCCGACTGGCTCGTCCTGCGCATCACGGCCGCGCCCGGCAACACGTTCCTCGATCGCATGATCGCGCTCGTGGAAGGCGCGTCCCGGCGCAAGACGCCGAACGAGATCGCGCTCGACATCCTGCTCGCGGGACTGACGCTGATCTTCCTGATCGCGGTGGTTTCCCTGGTCGGGCTCGCCAGTTACAGCGGCATGGAACTCGGCGTGCCGGTGCTGGTGGCTTTGTTCGTGACCTTGATACCCACCACGATCGGCGGCCTGCTGTCCGCGATCGGCATCGCCGGCATGGACCGGCTGGTTCGCTGCAACGTCGTCGCGACGTCGGGCCGCGCGGTTGAGGCAGCGGGCGACGTGGATACGCTGTTGCTGGACAAGACCGGCACCATCACTTTCGGCAACCGCGCTTGCGCCGCGATCTACCCAGTGCCCGGGGTGCCCGAGCGCGAACTGGCGCGAGCCGCCGCCCTGTCCAGCCTCGGCGATGACACGCCGGAGGGCCGCTCCATTCTCGCCTTCGTGCGCGACCGCTTCGGCTTTGCGCCTGACCGGCCGGCGGATGCCGCGCTTGTGCCGTTTACCGCCAATACGCGCGTGTCCGGGCTCGATTGGGACGGGCGCGCGTGGCGCAAGGGCGCGGTTGACAGCGTGCTCGCGGCCAGCGGCGCCGAGGCGCCCTCGACATTCGCGGCCACCGTGGACCGGATCGCGCGCGGCGGTGCGACGCCGCTCGCGGTCAGTCTCGACAACCGGCTGCTGGGCGCGCTGGAACTGAAGGACATCGTCAAGCCCGGCATTCGCGAACGCTTCGAGGCGCTGCGGCGGACCGGCATCCGCACCGTCATGGTGACGGGTGACAACCGGGTGACGGCGGCGGCGATCGCGACCGAATCCGGCGTGGACGATTTCATCGCCGAAGCGAAGCCGCAGGACAAGCTCGACTACATTCGCCGCGTGCAGGCGGAAGGAAGGCTGGTCGCGATGTGCGGCGACGGCACCAATGACGCGCCGGCGCTTGCGCAGGCGGATGTCGGCGTCGCCATGCAGACCGGCACGCAGGCGGCGCGCGAGGCGGGCAACATGGTCGATCTCGACAGCGATCCGACCAAGCTCATCGAAGTGGTTGAGATCGGCAAGCAATTGCTCATCACGCGCGGCTCGCTGACGACGTTCAGCATCGCCAACGACGTGTCCAAATACTTCGCGATCCTGCCGGCGATCTTCGCCGGGACGTATCCGGAGCTGGGCGCGCTCAACATCATGGGGCTGGCGACGCCGCAAAGCGCGATTTTGTCGGCGGTGATCTTCAACGCGCTGATCATCGTCGCGCTGGTTCCGCTCGCCTTGCGCGGCGTGCGGTTCCGGCCCGTCGGCGCCGCCGCCCTGCTCCGACGCAACCTCTTGATCTACGGCCTCGGCGGCCTGCTGGCGCCGTTCGCCGGCATCAAGGCGGTCGATCTCATCCTCAACTCTCTGGGGCTTGCCTGACCATGGCCATTCTTCGTCCCGCGATCGTGCTGATCGTGCTGTTTACAGTGCTGACGGGTTTCGCCTTGCCGCTGGCCTTCAGCGGCGCGGCGGTCGAGGTCGTGCCGTATCGCGCGAACGGATCGCTGATCGAGCGCGACGGCCAGGTGGTCGGCTCGGCGCTGATCGGCCAGAATTTCAGCGCCGACCGCTATTTCCATTCCCGGCCGAGCGCCACCACCGACACCGATCCGAACGACCCGACCAAAACGGTGCCGGCGCCCTACCAGGCGTCCAACTCGGGCGGGTCCAATCTCGGCCCGACCAGCAAGGCGCTGCTCGATCGCGTGACCGCCGACGTGGGAGCGAACGGACCCGCGCCGGTTCCCGCCGACATGGTGACGACATCGGCGAGCGGCCTCGACCCCGACATCTCCCCCGCCAACGCCGAACGCCAGGCGGCGCGCGTCGCCGCCGCGCGCAAGCTCCCGGAGCAGCAGGTGCGTGCCCTGATCGCCGCCCACACCGAAGGGCGGCCGTTCGGCGTACTCGGCGAGGCGCGGGTCAACGTGCTCCGACTTAATCTGGCCCTGGACGCCGGCCAAACACACTAAACTCGGCGCATGCCGTCTGGGGACAACCGCCCCGATCCCGATGCCCTGCTCGCCGCGCTGGCGAAGGATGAGCCGCGCGGACGGCTGAAGGTGTTTCTCGGAGCGGCGCCCGGTGTCGGCAAGACCTGGGAGATGCTGAGCCAGGCGCGCCGGCGTCGCGCCGAAGGCATCGACGTGGTGGCCGGGGTCATCGAAACGCATGGCCGGGCGGAAACCGAGGCGCAGGTGGGCGAACTGCTGGTGCTGCCGCGCCGCCCCATCCCGTATCGTGGGCAAAGGCTGGAGGAATTCGATCTCGACGCGGCACTCGCCCGGCGACCCGGCCTGTTGCTGATCGACGAACTCGCCCACACCAACGCGCCCGGCAGCCGGCACGCCAAACGCTGGGAGGACGTGGCGGAACTGCTGGAGGCGGGCATCGCCGTCTGGGCGACGCTCAACGTCCAGCATCTCGAGAGCCTGAACGACGACGTGGCGCGGATCAGCGGCATCCGGCCATCCGAGACCCTGCCCGACCGGGTGCTCGAAATGGCGGACGAGATCGAGCTGATCGACGTGCCCCCGGCCGATCTCCGGCAGCGGCTGCGCGAAGGCAAGATCTACCGCAAGGAGACCGCGCAGCGGGCGCTCGACAGCTTTTTCAAGGAAGGCAATCTCGCCGCGCTCCGGGAAATCGCGCTGCGGCGGGCTGCGGCGCATGTGGATGGCGACGTGCGCAACTGGATGCGCCGGAGCGGCGTCGCCGGGCCCTGGCCAACCGACGAACGCGTGGTCGCCCTGGTCGGTCCGGACGCGGCGGCTGAATCGGTGGTGCGGCAAGCGAAGCGGCTGGCCGACGCGCTGCACGCGCCGTGGGTGGCGCTGCATTTCGAACGCCCCGGCGAAGGCGCGGGCACGGCCGCGCAGGTCCGCCATCCGCTCACCTTGGCGGCGCAACTCGGCGCCGATATCGAGCAGCGCGCGCCGCAGGGCGATCTCGTGCGGGCGACACTCGACGCCGTGCGGGCGCGCAACGCGACGCATCTGGTGGTCGGCCGGGTGCGGGATCGCGCCGGGGGCCGGGTTCTGCGCCGCCTGTTCGGCCGGGTGCTGACGTATCAGCTCCTGAAAAGCGCGGCCGGGGTCACGCTGCATGTGGTGCCCGCGCCGGAGGATCGCCCGGCGGGGCCGCGCGCCCGGGTTCCACGCCCGGGCGTTGCGCGCTGGCAACCCTGGGCCGGCGTTCCCGCCATGATCGCGGGCGTGACGGCGCTCGGAACGGCGCTGCGCGACATTCTCCCAGCCGAGGCGGCGGACGTGATCTATCTCGCGGCCGTGGTCGGCGCGGCGGCGATCTGGGGCACCGGCCCGGCCCTGCTGGCGACGGCGCTTGCGATACTCGCTTGGGATTTCTTCTTCATCCAGCCGCTCTACACGGTCACGATCGACAGCCCGCGCGACCTGGTCACGGCCGTTGTTTTCGCGGGCGTCGCGGTGCTGACCGGCGGGCTCGCCGGCCGGGTGCGGGCCGAGGCGCGGGCGGCGGGCGCCCGGATCGAGGGTTTGCGGCGGATCGGCGCGTTCAGCCGCCGCTTGGGCGGTCCCACGACCGAAGCGGATCTGCTGGCCGAGATCGCCCGCCAGGCGGCGGGGCTCGCCCGCCGCGCCGTTGTGCTGACCGGCGGCGAGGCCGGAGAGCTGGACGTAAGGGCGGCCGAGCCGCCGGATCCGGCGCTGGATGAGGGCGCCTGGGCCGCGGCGCGCTGGACCGCGTCGCGCGGCGAGCCGGCCGGGCGCGGCACCCCGACGCTGCCATCGGCGAGCTGGCGGTTTCTGCCGGTACAGACGGTGCGGGGCCGGCTCGGCGTGCTCGGCGTGCGCCCGGAGGAGGAGCTGGACGAGCCGCTGCTCCAGGCGCTCGACACGCTGGCCGATCAGGCGGCGGCCGCGTTGGAGCGGGTGCGGCTGGCGACCGCCGCGGCCCGCGCGGTCGCGATGGAGGAAACGCAGCGTCTGCGCACGGCGCTGCTCGCCTCGTTGAGCCACGATCTGCGGACGCCGCTCACCGGCATCCAGGGTGCGGCCGGCACGCTGCGCACGGCTTGGCACGAGCTTTCGGAGGAGACACGGACCGACCTGC
>JAFAXA010000118.1 GCA_019241425.1 Acetobacteraceae bacterium
CTCGGCGCCCTGGCGGGTGGCCTGTGCGGCGGCGATCTGGCGGTCGAGCGCGCTTGCCTCCTTGGCTTGCGCCGCCTCGGCCGCGGCGAGTTTGGGCGCTTCGCTCCGGAGGGCGGCGGTCGCCTCGTCCAGCGCGGCCTGCGAGCGACGAAGCGCCGCGGCTTCGTTCTCCGCTTGCCGGGCCAATCCTCCCAGAACGAGCACGCCGCGCAGCGCATCGTCGGGAGCGGCGGGGATCGCGAGCATGGTCTCCGCCGGATCGTTCGTCAGCCTCTGCATGAGCGGCAGCATCGGCCCGAGATCCTGGGCGAGCGCGTCGAGCTGCTTCTGCGCTTCCTGACGCTGTCGGGCGAAGGCGGCCATGCGATCGGCCGTCGCCTGCGTGGCCCGCTCGGCTTCGCGCAGCCGTGCCGCCGCCGCTACGCGGTCGCGGGCCAGTCTCGCCCCTTCCGCGGCGGCGGCTGCCGCGCGCTCGGCGGCTTCGCGCTGGGCCGCTAGCTGCGCCGCCCGGGCGGTTTCGGCCTTCCGCATCGCGCGCCGCGCGTCCACGTCGCGGGCCGGCGCGGCTGCGGCACCGCCGAATGCCGCCGCCAGCAGGAGCGAACAAAGGAGCAAGCGACCCGAGCGAGACATCCCGGCGAGCCTACCGGCGCGCGGGACCGATTCGCGCGCCGGTGGGTCAGTCGCCTTTGCGCAGCAGCGACTGGCCGGTCATTTCCGGCGGCTGCGGAATGCCCATCAGCGCCAGCAGCGTCGGCGCGATGTCGGCCAGCCGGCCGTCACCGATCGCGGCGCCATGCCCGCCGACCAGCATCGCGGGTACCGGAAAGGTGGTGTGGGCGGTGTGCGGGCCGCCGGTTTCCGGGTTCTTCATCAGCTCGCAATTGCCGTGATCGGCGGTGATCAGCAGCGCGCCGTCCTGGGCCTCGATCGCGGTGACGATCCGCCCGAGGCAGGTATCGACCGTCTCCACGGCAGTAATCACCGCCGGCAGCACGCCCGTGTGCCCCACCATGTCGGGATTGGCGAAGTTGAGCACGAGGAGGTCGTAGCGGCCGGAGGCGATCGCCGCCACCGCGCGGTCCGTCAGTTCGGGCGCCGACATTTCGGGCTGCATGTCGTAGGTCGCGACCTTGGGGGAGGGGACGAGCGAGCGGTCCTCCCCCTGGTTCGGCGTCTCGTCGCCGCCATTGAAGAAATAGGTGACGTGCGGATACTTTTCGGTTTCCGCCATGCGGATCTGCGTGCGTCCGGCGGCGGCGACCACCTGGCCGAGCAGGTTCTGCATCGGGATCGGCAGAAACAGCGCCTTCATGCGGTGATCGAGGGCCTGGCTGTAAGGCGTCATGCCGACAACGGCGGCGAAGCGGATCGTGCGCGCGCGCTCGAAGCCAGCGAAACCGGGATCGAGCAGCGCCGTCAGCAATTGCCGCACGCGGTCGGCGCGGAAGTTGAAGCACAGGATGCCGTCGCCGTCCTGCATGCCGCGATAGCCGTTGATGCAGGCGGGGATGATGAATTCGTCCGTCACGTTATTGGCGTAAGCGGCATCGACGGCGGAGGCGGCGTCGGCGAAATGCGGGCCCTGGTTCTCGGCCAGCGCGCAATAGGCTTTCTGCACCCGCTCCCAGCGCTGGTCGCGGTCCATCGCGTAGTAGCGGCCGGACACCGTGCCGATCTTGGCGCCGTCCGGCAGCGCCGCACGGAGCGCCTGCACGTAGCCGCCGGCCGATTGCGGCGGCGTGTCGCGGCCATCGGTGAAAAGGTGCATCCTGACCGGAATGCCGGCGCCCGCGACGATGCGCGCCAAGGCGACCGCGTGGTCCTGGTGCGAATGCACGCCGCCATCGGAAACCAGCCCGATCAGGTGGCAGGTGCCGCCGCTCGCGCCGAGCGTCGCGATGAATTGCTGGAGCACGGGATTGGTCGCCAGGCTGCCGTCGCGGATCGCCTCACCGATGCGCGGCAGATCCTGCATCACCACCCGTCCGGCGCCGATATTGAGGTGCCCGACCTCCGAATTGCCCATCTGCCCGCGCGGCAGCCCGACATCGAGGCCGGAGGTGCGCAGAAAGGCGTACGGACAGGTCTCCCACAGCCGGTCGAAGGTCGGCGTGCGCGCGAGGCGGACGGCGTTATCCGCCTCCTCCTCGCGCCAGCCCCAGCCGTCGAGCACGACGAGCATCACCGGCCTGATCGCTTCGCTCATGGGTGCCGCGCCGTTCCCCGCATCGAGGCGCCCCGGTCAGGCGCGGTCTTGTTTGAGGATGGTGCGCCCGGCAAAGCGGGCCGCGTCGCCGAGTTCGGCCTCGATACGGATCAACTGATTGTATTTCGCGTTGCGGTCGCTGCGCGACAGGCTGCCGGTCTTGATCTGGCCGCAATTCGTCGCGACCGCGAGATCGGCGATGGTGCTGTCCTCGGTCTCGCCCGAGCGATGGCTCATCACCGCAGTATAGCCGGCGCGATGCGCAAGCTCGACCGCTTCCAGCGTCTCCGATAAGGTGCCGATCTGGTTCACTTTCACCAGGATCGAGTTGGCGATCCCGCCCTCGATGCCGCGGCGCAGGCGTTCGGGGTTGGTGACGAACAGATCGTCGCCGACGAGCTGGACGCGGCGGCCCAGCCGTTCGGTCAGCAGCTTCCAGCCCTCCCAGTCGTCTTCGGCGCAGCCATCCTCGACTGAAATGATCGGATACCGGCCGACCAGCTCTTCGAGGTACTGCACCATGCCGGCGGCGTCGAACTTCTTGCCCTCGCCTTCGAGGTCGTAGACGCCGTTCTTGAAGAACTCGGTCGACGCGCAATCGAGCGCGAAGGCGATTTCCTCGCCTGGCCGGTAGCCCGCCTTCTCGACAGCGCGGGAAATGAAGGAAAGCGCGTCCTCGGCTGATTTCAGGCCGGGGGCGAAGCCGCCCTCGTCGCCCACATTGGTATTGTGGCCGGCCTCGCTCAGCCCCTTCTTCAGCGCCGAAAACACTTCGGACCCCATGTGCACCGCGTCGGCGACGGTGCCCGCCGCGATCGGCTGGATCATAAATTCCTGGATGTCGATCGGGTTGTCGGCGTGCTGGCCGCCATTGACGATGTTCATCATCGGCACCGGCAGGGTGCGGGCGT
>JAFAXA010000149.1 GCA_019241425.1 Acetobacteraceae bacterium
CGCGGGCACAAAACTCGACAATGCCGGCCGGAGCATCAGCGACGCGGTCAATCCGCCCAAGGGTCCCGCCCAGAGTCTCGGCCGGTCGGTCGACCGGACCCTCGGGAACTAAGAACCGAAGCTCGCCGCAGGGCGGTCGCGGTGACCGGCGCCGAGCGCCCGGTCCGGCCGATGCAAATGCAGGTCTCCGCGCCGCGATCAGTCCGGGTTATCGGGCCGCCACGCTTGCGATACGCTGCTGCGGCGTAGCGGGCGCTTGCGTGGCGCGCGCGACCCGGAACCGGAGGATCGCGCCATTCGTTGAGGAGGGCAGGAGACCGGCTGCGGCAGCACCTCGGCCGTAATGGATGGAACACACATGGCACGGCGAATCCCCCGAACGGCGACGGTTCTCGGGGCAATTACCCTCGTCGTCATCGTTCTGGTACTGGTTTGGCGCTGGGACTGGTTCATTCCGCTGGTCGAGTCTCAGGCGAGTTCCGCGCTCGGCCGCCGCGTCACCATCGCTCACCTGCACGTCGCCCCGGGCCGGATCACGCGGCTCGTCGCGGATGACGTCGAAATCGCCAACCCGGACGGCTTTCCGCCCGATTCGCGACTCGCGACCGTGGAGTCCCTGGGCGTTTCGATCGACCTGTGGGAGTTGATTCGCAGCCGAACCGTCGTCCTGCCCGCGATCGACCTCCGTCATCCGGTGGTGAATATGGATACCAGCCCGTCGGGGGTCGAAAATTGGCATCTGGCGAGCGGCGGAAAGAATTCGTCGGACGGCGGGAGCAGCTCGTCGCCCCGGATCGGCACCCTCAATATCTCGGACGGCAAAGCGACGGTCAAAATGCCGAAGCTGAAGGCGGATTTCGCCTTGGACATCGCGACGCGCTCGGCGGACGATCAGAACGCGTCGCAGTTGCTGGTGAATGCCAAGGGCACCTACGCCGCTCAACCGATTACCGGCCGCTTTGTCGGCGGGGCGCTGCTCTCGTTGCGCGACAGCAGCAAGCCGTATCCGATCGACCTGCAGGTGGAAAACGGCCCGACACGCGTCACGCTGACCGGAACCGTGGAAGATCCGCTCGCCTTCAAGGGCACCAATGTGAAGCTGGCGATGCAGGGGCCGGACATGTCGGCGCTTTATCCGTTGACGGGAATTCCGATACCGGAAACACCGCCGTACAAGATTGCCGGCGATCTCTCCTACTCCGCTGGAAAGATCCATTTCGACAACTTCACCGGTAGCGTCGGCCACAGCGATTTGGGAGGAAGCATTCACGTCGATCCCGGCAAGGATCGCCCGATGGTTGAAGCGGACCTGACTTCGCGCCGCGTGGACCTTGCCGACCTCGGCGGCTTTATCGGCGGCACGCCGGGAAAGGCATCAACGGCGCAGACGCCGCAGCAAAAGCGCGACCAAGCACAATCATCCGCCGATGGCTCTCTGTTGCCCGACAAGCCGTTCAACATCCCCAAAATCAAAGCGGCCGATTTCGACGTCAAATACCGCGGCCAGCGGATCGAGGGGAATTCGATGCCGGTCGATAACCTCGTCGTCAATCTCTCCGTCGATAATGGCGCGATCCGCCTGCATCCGATCAGTTTCGGCGTCGGCAAGGGTCGGATGGAGGGCGACGTCGCGATGAGCGAGAACGGCGACGTGCTGTCGACCAAGGCCTCCGTCGATTTCAAGCAGCTCGATGTCGGGCGCATGATGGCCTCGACCCACATCTTCGGCGGCTTCGGGACGATCGGCGGGCGGTTGGACATTGACACCACGGGCAACTCGCTTGCCAAGATGATGGGCAATGGCAATGGAGGCGTGAAGCTGTTCATGACCGGCGGCGACCTGAGTGCCCTTCTGGTCGATTTGTCCGGCCTGGACTTCGGCAGCGCGATCATTTCCGCGCTCGGGCTGCCGCAACGCACGCCCGTTCGCTGCCTCGTCGCCGATTTGCCGCTGGAGCGCGGCGTCCTTTCAACCAGAACGATGGTGCTCGATACGGAAGAAGCAAACATCGTCGGCAAGGGAAAAATCGTTTTCCGGGATCAGACGATTGACCTCGAAATCGAGCAGGAAGCCAAGCACTTCACCATCGGTTCTCTACCCGGACCCATCTTCATCCGCGGCACACTCAAGCATCCCGGCATCGTACCCGGCGCGGAGACTGTGGCGCGGACCGGGGTCGCCGCCGCTCTCGGCGTCCTGCTCACCCCGCTTGGCGCGCTGTTACCCACAATTCAGCTTGGCTTGGGAGAAAACAATGATTGCGGCAAGCTCGTCAGCGAGGCGACCGCCACCGGTGGCACGAAGATAACGCCCGCGGAAATACGCGCTCGGACGCGCAAGTGAATTGCGTCGCCGGATCCATGCCAGGGTGGCTCATCCGAAGCGATAGGCGTTCGCGATCCCTGACGAAAATGCCATGGCGCTGACCGACGTCGTCCAGCACTGTGCCGCCGGTGACGCCGACGCGCTTCGTCAGCTTTACGATCTGCAATCGGCCCGGCTTTACGGCATTGCGCTGCGCATCACGCGCCAGCCAGAATTGGCGGCGGGTGCCGTGCATGACGCGTTTGTCAGCATCTGGCAGTTCGCGTCCACCTTCGATCCTGCGCGTAGCAGCGCCGAGGCTTGGCTCACGAGCATCATCCGCTATCGCGCACTCGACGCGGCGCGACGGAATTACATGGACAGTGCCGAAGACGAGAAGATCAGCGTCGATCCCGACCCGCCCGCGCCGCCACGAACAAGCGCCGACACGGTCCCGCTGCAACGTTGCTTCCGCGAGCTTGAGCCGGAAAACAGGAGGATTCTCAGCCTCGCATTCTTGGACGGTCTGACGGAAGATCAGCTTGCCCGGCTGCTCAAGCTTCCTCTCGGAACAATCAAGTCCGGCTTGCGATCCGGTCTCGCAGACTTGCGGCGTTGCCTGGAGCCATGACAGACCAGCCCGAAGACAGCGATCTTACGGCCGCCATCTACGTGATCGGGTCGCTAGAGCCGCGACAATTCTACGCCATCGAGCAAACAGCCGACGAGGACGCGACCCTCGCCGAGCAAATCGAAAAATGGCGTTATCGCCTCGCTCCGCTGGCCGCAGGCGTCCGGCCCGTGCCACCGCCGCCCAATCTTTGGCGCCGCATCGAGGTGACGCTCGGCTTTGCAACCATCCCGGTCGTCACGCAAGCCGTCGCGCCGCCCGGTGCGGATAAGTCCGTTGCCGAAAATCGCCTTCGCCGGCGCGTGCGGTACTGGCGTTGGATGACGCTGCTTACGCTCGCCTTGGCGATGGGCGGCGCTGCTGCCGCTTATCTGGAACGTCAAACGCCACCGCGATTCGTGGCGCTCCTCGCGCCCGCGGATGCCCCCAAGGCGGCCTTCGTGGCCCAGCTCGAACCGGGCAACGCGTTGCTGGTCCGGCCTGTTCAGCCGATCTCCGTGCAGCCCGGCCGCGATCTCGAACTCTGGGTCATGTCGGAGGGCGACGCGTCGCCTCGATCGCTCGGCGTGCTGCCCGCGATCGGGCGCCGCCTTACGATTCGCGATCTCAAACCCTCGGAAACGCAGCTTTCGGTTAGCCTCGAACCGGCCGGCGGCTCCACCACGGGCGCACCGACCGGACCGACCCTGTACGGCGGCACGCTCGAAGAGATGGAATAGAAGCGGGGCGCCTTCAGGCGTTTAAACGCGTCGGTCCGCTAACGAAGCGGTTGCGTTTGGCATAAAAGCGGAGCGGCAGGTGCGCGTCCCGCGTGATGCCGATGCGCGTGCTGACGCCGATGCCGTCGACATCATGCCCGTCGGCGGTGAGGAATAGCGGACCCTCCCGGCAGAGATCGGCGCCATCGAAACCGCGGTCGATCGCGAAGGCGGCTGCAAGCCGTCCCGGTCCCCGGGCGAGATCGCGTATTAGTTCGGTGCCGCGAAGC
This sequence comes from Acetobacteraceae bacterium, assembly GCA_019241425.1. GTDB lineage: Bacteria > Pseudomonadota > Alphaproteobacteria > Acetobacterales > Acetobacteraceae > JAFAXA01. The sequence continues at coordinate 3,925 of JAFAXA010000149.1, forward strand.
TGTTTCATGTGTTCCGTTCCGGCCAGCGGCTCGGCCGCGCGGATCAAGACGCCGGTGCCGACGCCTTCCGGGCCGCCCGATACGTTCAGCATCCAGAACAGGCCGTAGGACCGGTAAACATAGGCATGGCCTCGCTCGCGGAACAGCGAACGGTTCCGCTCCGTCATCCGCCGATATGCGTGGCAGGCGGCATCCCCGGTCAGGTAGGCCTCGGTCTCGACGATGCGTCCGACCAGCCGCGCATCGGCCAGATCCCGGGCCAGCAGCTTGCCGATGAGAAACCGGGCCAGTTCCGTCGTGTCCTCGGGCAACTCGCCGCGCGCAAGCGGGCGCAAGGCGACGGTCATGCGGCCGCGTCGATTTCCGCGATGATCGAAGCGGCACGGCGAAGGTCGGCCACGAACGCGCGATACTCGCGGCTCTTGCTCTCCTCGTCGGGCAGCCGCAGCAGAAAGGACGGATGCACGGTCACGAACGCGGCCTGCCCGCCCGGCATGGTGATGCGCTCGCCGCGTTCCCGGCTGATCGTCACCGCGCGCCCGAGAACCGCCCGCGCCGCCGTTGCGCCCAGAAGCACAAGCAGACCGGGCTTGACGGTCTCGCGCTCGGCATTGAGCCACGGAGAGCAAGCCACGATCTCGACCGTGTCCGGCTTGGCGTGAATGCGGCGCTTTCCGCGCGGCACGAATTTGAAGTGCTTGACGGCGTTGGTCACATACACTGTTTGCCGATCGATCTCCGCTTCTTCCAGCGCGCGATCCAGCAACTGCCCAGCCGGCCCGACGAATGGGCGGCCGACCAGATCCTCCTGATCGCCCGGTTGTTCGCCGATGAGCATCAGCCGCGCGCCCCCCGGCCCCTCCCCGAACACCACCTGGGTCGCCGGTTCCCACAGCGGGCAGTTCCGGCACTCGGCCGCGCGCTCGGCCAGTTCGGCGAGCGGCGACCCTTTTGCCTCCGTGCCCGCCTGCGCGGCCCGGGCACGGAGCGGCGCCAACGGCATCGCTTTCGGCGGACGCATGTCTTGCTCCAGCATCTGTTCGGTGCGACCGGATGCCGACCGGATCAGATCCGGAATCGCCACCGCCTCCGGCAAGTTCCGCCAGTATTTCTTCGGCATCTCCGACTGCATCGCGCCGACTTTCAACCGCGCGGGGTTGAAGATGCTGCTGAAATAGGCCCGCCAATACGCTTCGAGCGCGTCATCGTCGGGCACGTCGGCCGGCTGCGCGCCAGGACCAAAGCTCAGCTCCGTCCCATTCCAGTGCGCGCTCCGGTACGGCGTCAGGATCGACCAGGTCATGGTTGCGAAGCGGCGCACGAAGAAGGGCGCGTTGGCTTCCACGATGAAGTGGCTCGGCTCGAACCAGGCGACATAGCGCTGGGCGCCGTCTTCCTGCACGGTGCGGAAGCGCAGAAAGGCGCGCATCTTGTGCGTGTCGCGCCGCACGGCTTGCGCCAAGCGTTGCACGCGCTGTACCTCGGGGTCGGCGGCGTCGTCGAGCAGATGACGCTCGCCTCGATGCGCCCGCAACACCAGCCGGTACAACCACGCGAACCGCTCCGGCTCGCGGGCCTGGATTGCGGTCTCGCTCAACTCCACGACGGCACGGGGAACATTGAAGGTGCCGGCGGCGTCGGCGAAGGCTGCGCTTTCGGCCAGCAGGTCGTTCTCTCCGCCGACCGACCAGATGATCTGGTCCGCGGCGACCTCTGCGAGCACCAGCGCCCGCGTCGCTCGCCGCCAACCCTGCCAATCCGTCTCGTGGGCGAGCGTGACCGCACGCATCAGCCGAACAGCGATCCCTGAACGGGCGAAGGTGCGAGGCGCGCCGCCAGGCCTTCGCGATCGAGGTTGCGCGGGCGGTGATCGGGCGTCACGACAAAGGGGGTGACTTTGTTCAACGGGATGCGCAGGCGCCCGAGATCGCCCATGCGCAACGAGCGGAAACGTCTGGACGCGAGGATGCGATCCACGGCTTTGGTTCCGAAGCCCGGCACGCGCAGCAATTCCTCCCGCGTCGCCCGATTGACGTCGACCGGGAAGCGATGACGATTGGCGAGTGCCCAAGCGAGCTTCGGATCCGTGTCGAGATCGAGCATGGCGTCGCTGTTCGCCGCCAATTCCGTGATCTCGAATCCGTAGAAGCGCATCAGCCAATCGGCCTGATAGAGGCGATGCTCGCGCAGCAGAGGCGCCCGCATCGGCGGCAACGCCGAGGACGCCTCGGGTATCGGGCTGAACGCCGAATAGTACACGCGCCGCAGTCCGTAGCTGCCATAAAGATTGGCGCTCATGCGGAGGATGGCGCCGTCGGGCGTTGCATCCGCGCCGACGATGACTTGTGTGCTCTGGCCGGCCGGCGCGAAACGCGGCGCCCGCCGCTCCGCTCGTGACTCGTCGATCCGCGCGCGCAACCGGCCCATCGACCGCCGGATGCTCCCGGCGTTCTTTTCAGGCGCCAGACGGGACAGGCTGCTTTCGCTCGGCAGCTCCACGTTGATGCTCAGCCTGTCCGCGTAGCGTCCGGCTTCGGCGAGAAGCGCCGGATCGGCGTCGGGAATTGTTTTCAGATGGATGTAGCCGCGAAAACCGTGCGTCTCTCGGAGCGTCCTCGCCACGCGGACGACTTGTTCCATGGTGTAGTCCGGGTCCCGGATGATGCCGGAACTGAGGAACAATCCTTCGATGCAATTGCGCCGATAAAAACCGAGGGTCAGCGTCACGATCTCGTCGACGGTGAACCGCGCCCGTTGCACGTTGGAGGAGCGTCGATTGATGCAGTAAAGGCAATCAAAGATGCAGGAATTGGTCAGCAGAATTTTGAGGAGCGAAATGCACCTTCCGTCTGGAGCATAGGCGTGGCAAATGCCCATTCCTTCGCTCGACCCGACTCCGTCGGCTTTGCCAAGAGAGGTCCGCTTTTCCGTGCCGGAGGAGGCGCAAGAGGCATCGTACTTGGCCGCGTCTGCCAGAATCCGCAGCTTTTCGATCAACTCCATGCCGACTCCGCCACGGGTTTCTTATTTGTTCTGGGATAGCGGGCCGAGTTTTGCAAGCCGATCACCTTCCTGAAACCAACACCGGCTTATATGAACGCCCTCCGCGTTTCCGGGAGAGGCGCGCGGCGGGACGGGTGAAGCAGGAGGGAAGGATTCGCCTCATAGCTTGCTTTCTGTTTGGGACCTTCCTGCTTGCTGTCGCCGCCGCGGGCACAAGCGGCATCGCCGAGGAAGCGACGCCGCCGGCGGCCGCCCCCCCAGGAGCCGCCGCGGTGACGAGCGAGCCCGCCCCGCCGGTTGCCGGGGCCCCGACGGGGACCGTCCTGCAAACCCCTTCGCCCTCGCCCCCACCGGCTCCGGCACCCGCACCGGCACCGGCACCGGAGCCGATGAAGCCGGACGATGTTCTGCAGGCGGTGCTCGGCACGCAGGTCACCGGCCAGAACGGCAGCACGGTGGGCCGGCTGGTCGATGTGCTTGTTGACAAGGCGGGCAGTCCGCAGGCGGCCGTCCTCGATGTGGGCGGGTTCATGGGCGTGGGAAGCCGGCGGGTCGCCGTGCCGTGGCGCGACCTGCATTTCGATCCGGCCAACAAGGACGCGACCATCGCCGTTTCCCTGTCGGCGGATCAGATCAAGGCCGCCCCGGAATACAAGGGGCCGCCGCGTCCCGCCCAGCCGGCTCCCCCTGCCCCGGCAGCGGCTCCCCAGACGCCGCCGGCCGCTCCTGCCGCGGCGCCCCCGCCGGCGCCCCCCGGACCCGCCGGCCCGGTCGCCGACCCGGATGGACCCGCGCCCGCCGCCGTCTTGCCGGCGCCGGAGCCAAAGCCAAGCACGCCCGCCCGATAATGGCGCCGCCGCCTTCCCCGCGCAGCCGGCGCTCACTCGATCTGCTGAACTTTTTCATCGCCGACGTGCAGACCGGGTTCGGCCCCTTCATTGCGGTCTATCTGACCGCCAGCAAGTGGACGCAGGTCGAGATCGGCTTCGCGCTGACGCTCGGGACGTTGACCGCGATGCTCAGCCAGGTACCGGCCGGCGCATTCGTCGATGCGATCCGCAGCAAACGCCTGGCGGCGGCGGGCGGCATCCTGGCGATCATGGGGAGCGCCCTGCTGTTCGCCCTGCATCCGCTGACGCTGTCGGTCTATGTCGCCGAAATCCTGCACGGGTTTGCGAGCTGCATCATCTCACCGGCGATTGCGGCGATCAGCCTGCGCCTCGTCGGCCACGCCGCCCTCGGTGAGCGGCTCGGACGCAATGCACGGTTTGCCTCGATCGGCAACGGCGTCGCGGCCGCCATCATGGGAGCCGTTGGCAGCTACTGGTCCAGTTCGGCGGTGTTCTGGCTGACCGCTGCCCTCGGGGTGCCGGGGTTGATCGCCCTTTACTACATCGAGCCCGTGACGCGCGAAGTGCGCGAGGTCACGCGCCGCCGCTTCAGCCTGTCCGGCCTGCGGCACGCGCTCACCAACCGTACACTGATCGTGTTTTGGATGGCGGCCTTGCTCTTCCATGTCTCGAACGCGGCGTTGCTGCCGCTCGCCGGAACGGAAGCCACCAAGGCCGCGGGCAGTGCCGCCAATCTCATCATCGCTGCCTGCATCGTTGTGCCGCAGATCATGGTGGCGCTGATCTCGCCCTGGGTCGGCCGGGTCGCCGAGGAGCGCGGCCGCCGCTACGCCCTGGTCGTCGGCTGGGCGGCGCTACCGCTGCGCGGACTGCTGATGGCGTTGTCGCCGACGCCGTTTCTGCTGATCGCCATTCAGGCTTTGGGCGGCATCAGCGCCGCGACGTTCGGGGTCATGTTGCCGCTGATTGCGGCCGATCTCACGCGTGACTCGGGCCGCTTCAATCTCTGCATGGGCGTGATCGGGCTCGCCGTATTCATCGGCGCCTCCATCAGCACGGCGCTCGCCGGCTGGGTCGCCGATGTCGCCGGGGACGGAACGGCGTTCGTCGCGCTCTCGGCGGCCGGTTTGCTCGGCACGGCGCTGGTGTGGTTCGGCATGCCGGAAACCCGTCCGGTCACCCTCTGCCTGCGACACGCTACTCTCGGACGAGCAGCCGGTCGTTGACGAACGCCGAAATGCCGCTTGCCGTGAAATCCCGACGCAGCGCCGCTTCATCGTAGTCATCGCGCAGCCAGTCCAGAAACGGCTTCTTGCCTTCGCCTTCGCGCGCATAGCGAATGAAAAATGCGTCGAGGATGCCGGTTCGCGACCGCTTCAGATGGCCGAACCGCCAGGAAAGCTGCTGCAACGCGGCCTCCGCCGTGCCGCCGTTCAGCAGCACGCACAGCCCGGCCGCCAGCCCGGCACGGTCCGACCCTGACTTGCAATGCATCAAAGCCGGCGTTTCCAGTGCGCAAATGATTCCGGCAAACCGTAGAATGCGATCCTTGTGCGGCGCGCCGCGGCTCTCGAACGGCGCGTCGATATGCGTGAGGCCGAGCCGCCGGGCGGCATCGCGCGACAATGCATCCGATCCGCACTGGCGATGGCCACGGAGGTTGATGAGCGTCCGGATCTTGTACCGGCGCACCGCAGCCGCCAGGCGGATCGGTGTCGGATGGTTGGAGCGATAGATCCGTCCAGGGACCACCTCGGCCCAATTGTCCCACAGCACGCGAAACACCGCGTGGTCCACGAGCAGGCTATCCGCCCACGCACGCGCGCGGCCGCGCTTGGTTGCAACACTCCCCTTGAACACGGACTGCGCCCTGGGCCTGCCGTGCTCAGGCGGCGCGCCGCAACAGGTTTTGCGCGTCGAGCGCTTCCGCGATCTGAACCGCGTTCAACGCCGCGCCTTTGCGCAAATTGTCGGAAACGCACCAGAAGCCGATGCCGTTGGCGATGGTCGGATCTTTGCGGATCCGGCTCACATACACCGCATCCTCGCCGACGCATTCGGCCGGCGTGATGTAGCCGCCATCTTCCCGAATATCGAGAACGGCGACCCCGGGTGCGTCGCGGAGCACGGCGCGGGCCTCGCCCGCCGTGACAGGGTGCTCGAACTCGACATTCACCGATTCGGCGTGACCGATGAAAACCGGAACGCGCACGCAAGTCGCGAATACCTGGATGTCTTGATCGAGAATCTTTTTCGTCTCGACCACCATCTTCCATTCTTCCTTGGTCGAGCCGTCATCCATGAACCGGTCGATATGCGGAATGCAGTTGAACGCGACCTCCTTCGTGAACTGCTCGGGTTTCACGGGGTCGTTCACGAACGACGCCTTGGTGTGGCTGAACAATTCGTCCATTCCTTCCTTGCCCGCGCCCGAGACGGATTGGTAGGTCGAGACGACGACGCGGCGGATGCGGAATTCGTCGTGCAAAGGCTTCAAAGCCACGACCATCTGAATCGTGCTGCAATTCGGATTGGCGACGATCCGGCGCTTGGCGAAACCGGACAAAGCCTGCGGATTGACCTCGGGCACGACGAGCGGGACGTCCGGCTCCATGCGGAACTGGCTCGTGTTGTCGATCACGACGCAGCCGGCTTCCGCCGCGCGGGGCGCGTGCACGGCCGAGATCGCAGCCCCGGGACTGAACAGCCCGATATCCCAGCCGGCGAAATCGAAGCGGTCGAGGCTCTGGACCTTCAGTGTCGCTTTGTCGCCGAACGAGACCTCGGAACCGGCTGAACGGCCGGACGCGACCGCCGCCACGTCCGTCGCCGGGAAGCGCCGCTCGGCCAAGGTCTTCAGCATTTCGCGTCCGACTGCGCCCGTTGCGCCCACGACCGCGACCCTGTAGCCCATCGATCCACTCCTGCTCGTCACCGGTTTGCAGTTAGCGGCCCGGTGCAGCAGGGGCAAGGCTTACCGCAGCCTATCTGTTCTGCTGCCGCGCCATCCCTCACATGGTGTGGTGATGCGGATGGACCATCGCGGAGGCGCCGGTCGCCTGTTTGTCGAGCAAACGCACGAGCCTGCCGAGTGCGGCGGGGTCGCTCCAGCCGGCACGCGAGGCATACCGCAAGGATCCTTCGCGATCGATCAGAAAGCTCGCGTTCTGCCCAGCGGACAGGCCGGCGAGGATACGGTACGCTTGCGGAACGGCCGGATCATCGCTGACGCAAAGACCGGCTTTGGGTTGCGCCTCCCCGGCTTCGACGACGCGAAGCCCGGGTGGAATGTCGGATGGAACCGGCCCGTCCAGAAGGAGCAAAACCGCCGACCCGCGCAGCGCGTCGAGGGTTCCCGGCCCGGTGCGGCACGCCATGCTGAACCCGGGTGCGGCGACCGGCACCGGCCATTCGCCGGTGTCGCGGAAATGGATGCCGGCGTTTCGGGCGCGGATGAAGTCGATCACGCTCCAGCGCTCGTCGACGTCGAGCTTGCCCTCGAATCCGGGCATGACGGGGCGATTGTCGGGCCCCGGCATCCCCTGCCCGATCCACCATGCAAGCTCGCCGTCGCTATGCTCCCAGAGATGCGGCGCGGTGAGATCGGCGGGCGGGACGGCAAGGCCGGGGGCGGCCGGCCCATCGCCCCGCCCGTCTGCGCCGTGACAGGACGCGCAATTCGATCCGTAGAGCGCTTCGCCACGCACGATGGACGTGGCGGAAAAGCCGGTCGGCGACGTTTCGAAGCTCGTCGGGTAGGCCGGGGCGAGCAACACGTCGAGATGCGGGATTGCGTAAAACGTGATGATCGCGGCCATCGCGTAGCCGAGCCAACGCGTCCAGCGCTGCATGAATTGACCAAGCACGATGATCGCAATGGCGCCCAGCAGGGCCAGCACCGCCCCCATGACTTCATCGCGAAACTCAGGCGCTTCGCGAACGGTCGCGAGACTGAAGCGCATCGTGAAGGGCCAGACCGGTTCGGTGTGCATGCCCGGCGGCAAAGTCGCGAGGAATGCTGCGACCAATACGATCAGCGCGCCGAACGCTGATTGCAGGGCGATGCTGACGATCAGGGTGCGTTTCGATGAGGCCGCGTCCCCGCGCAACAGCGCGGGTGCGAAGCGGTAGCGGTTCACCCAAGCAAATCCGAACAGCACGCCGAACAAGGCCAGCTTGCACAGCGCCATCCAGCCATACGCCGTGCCCAACAGGCCGGACACGCTGCCCACATCCACCACGCCCTGGTAAAGCGCCGTGAGGGCGATTGCAGACACGGCAAGCTTTCCGATGGGCGAGAACCAGCGTGCCGCCATCGCCCCTTCGCGCGCCGGAACCATGCGCACGGCGACAAGAAGCGGAATGAGGCCGCCGAGCCACGCTCCCGCCGCGAGAAGGTGCACGGTTTCGGCGCCGAGCAGCAGCGACGGGCCGCTCTGCATCGACAAAGCGTGGCTGTGGCCTGCGCCAAGCGCCAGCGCCACGCCGGACGCAATCGCCGCGCCGGCCGGGCGCCGAACAAAAAGCGCCGTCGCGACGAGCGCCAGCAATTGCAATACGACCACCCAGCCGAACCGGGTGTGGAACAGCACTTTCGGCAACGCTCCGAGAGCGGCGCCGACGCTGTCGGCATCAGCGAAAACGGCGGTTTGAGCTGCGAGCCACAAGGTGAGCGCAATGGCCGCCGCAATCAGGCCGCCGCCGATGAGGCGGGAAAGACGGGTGCCGAGCGCGGCGGCCGTCGCAGGCGGCAGCCGTGAAAACGCGCGCGGGAAAACGAACCACACGAACAGGGAAGCGCCGAAAACCCAGAGAAGCGCGCCCGTGGTCAGCGCGCGCAGAAGGACCAGCGCGGCACCGCCGTCGATCTCGAACGACGGTGCCGCCCCGTTCAGCATGTCTAATGGGCGACCGTGAAGGAGAATTTGCCGGTCGTCTTGTGCGTATCGGTCGACGTGACGTGCCAGATCACGGTGTAGGTGCCGGGAGAAAGCGAGCCGACACTCACGGCGAGCCGCGTCGGATCACCGGGGACGGGATGGCTGTCCTTCTTGTCGATTTGGGCAGCGTGCGCGTCCTGCACGACGATCGAACTGAAATCCGGTTCGAGGGACTCCGTGAAGGTGAGCGCGATCGTTCCCGGTGCAACATCGACGGTGCTGCCGACCGCTGGGCTCGCGCTTTTGAGAAACGCGTGCGCCGAAGCCGCAGCGGGCGAAAGCATGACGGCCGCCGCCATCAGCAGTGCGGTAAGTAAGGATCGGTGCATGATCGTGCCCTCGGTCAATAGAAAAGCGGCTTGCCCAGCGTCGTCGGGAACAGGTCATCGAAGAACAGGTGAAACTGTGCAATCGCTCCGACCGTGGTGCCCGCCGCTTTATTCCCAGGTATCAGCGCCTCCACCCCGACCTGGTAATTGTCCGAGAGATAGATCACGCCCGGCGCGAAGGTCCAGGTGGTGGCTTGCGTGCTGGGCGTCGAGGCGGGCGAGGTCCAGGTGATTTCCAGCAACGGAATGAGGCCGCCGAGAAAGGCCGGCAATCCGAGATCACGCACCTGCGATTGCAGATACGGGATGCTGTATTGGATGGAGATCCCGGCCGCCCAAGCGTTGCTGTCGCCACGATTGTCGGTCATAGACACGACACCCGTGGTGGGATCGGTAACGGTCATCGTCTTGAGCTTCTTGTCGGCGATCGAGTAGCTCAACTCGCCCGTGATGGCGAGCGGCCGCAGATAGCCGATCGGCAGATCA
>JAFAXA010000226.1 GCA_019241425.1 Acetobacteraceae bacterium
GGCCGACGGGACGATCGACGCCATCGCCTCCGACCACCAGCCGCGCGACGCCGACGACAAGCGCCTGCCGTTCGCGCAGGCGGCGCCGGGCGGCGCCGGGCTCGCCACCCTGCTCGCCGTGACCTTGGCCCAGGTCCATGCGGGAACGATCGGCTTGATGGCGGCCCTCGAATTGCTGACCGCCCGCCCCGCCCGCCTGCTCGGTATCGAAGCCGGACGGCTCGCCAAGGGGGAGACGGCGGATCTCTGCCTGTTCCACCCGGAGCGGGCGTGGCAGGTGGAGTCCGGCGAATTGCCCGGCAAGGCCCAGAACACGCCGTGGGACGGACGGGCGCTGGAAGGCCGCGTGCTCGGCACCTGGAAGGCCGGGCGGAGGGTGTTCGGGCCTTGACCGCCGCCGCGGCGGGATGGCTCGCCCTCGGCTACCTGTGCGGCTCGGTGCCGTTCGGCCTGCTGCTAACGCGCGCCGCCGGACTGGGCGACATTCGCGCGATCGGGTCGGGCAATATCGGCGCGACCAACGTGCTGCGGACCGGCAACCGGACGATCGCCGCGGCGACCTTGCTGCTCGACGGCGCAAAGGGCGCGGCGGCGCTGCTGGTGGCGCGATGGCTCGCCGGGCCGGAGGCCGCGCCCTGGGCGGCGCTGGCGGCCGGGCTCGGCGCGGTGCTCGGCCATCTGTTCCCGGTCTGGCTGCGATTCGCCGGGGGCAAGGGTGTGGCGACCGGGTTGGGCGTGTTGCTGGCGGCGTGGTGGCCGGTGGGACTGATCACCTGCGCCGTCTGGCTCGCCGGCGCCCGGCTCGCCCGCATTTCGTCGGTGGGGGCGCTGCTCGCCTTCGCCGCCGCCCCGCTCGCCGCCCTGGCGCTGGGAAACCTGCCTGTCACCGGTCTCGCCGCCGTTATCGCCGTTCTGGTGTTCACGCGCCACGCCGCGAACATCCGGCGCCTGCTCGCGGGCACGGAGCCACGGATCGGTAAGAAGACATAAACCTCGCGCCCCGATCTTCGCCCCGCCATGGGCGAGCAGACCATCAACCACCTCCGCCTCGCCCGGACCGAGGGCGTCGGCCCCCTCACCTATCGCCGCCTGCTCCGCCGCTACGGAACGCCGGCGGCCGCGATCGCCGCCCTGCCTGCTCTCGCCCGCTCGGGCGGCCGTGCCAGCACGCCCGCAACGCCCAGCCGCGCCGAGGCGAGCCGCGAAGCCGACGCGCTAGCGCGGATGGGGGCGCGCCTGCTGGTCCTCGACCATCCGGACTATCCGCCGCTACTGGGGATGCTCGACGACGCGCCCCCGGTTGTCGCCCTGCTCGGCGATCCGGCGGCGCTCGCCGGCCCCGCGGTCGCGCTGGTCGGCGGGCGCAACGCGTCCGCCAACGGCCAGCGCATGGCCGAACGCCTCGCCGAGGAACTGGCCGGCGCGGGCTACGCGGTGGTTTCCGGGCTGGCGCGGGGCGTCGACGGGGCGGCGCATCGCGGCGCGCTCCGGGGCGGGCGCACGGTCGCCGCGATCGCCGGCGGCCTCGACAAGCCCTATCCCGCCGAGCACGCCGCCTTGCAAGTCCGGATCGTGGCCGAGGGCGGTGCCGTTGTCGCCGAAGCGCCGCTCGGCACGGCCCCCCAGGCGAGGCACTTTCCGCGGCGCAACCGGGTGATCGCCGGCCTGTCCCTCGCCGTGGTGGTGGTGGAAGCGGCACTTCGCTCCGGCAGCCTTATCACCGCCCGCCTGGCCCAGGAAGCCGGGCGCGAGCTGTTCGCGGTGCCGGGATCGCCGCTCGACCCGCGCTGCCGGGGCTCGAACGACCTGATCCGGCAGGGCGCGCATCTGACCGAGTCGCTCGCCGACGTGCTCGACAATCTGCCGGACCACCCCTCCGGTGGCGGGATCGAGCGCTCGCCCCTTTTCAAGCGGGGACCGGCACCCGACATGGCGCCAGCCGACCCGGACTGGGCAGAAGCCGAGGGTTCGGCGGCGAGCGGCGAGGCGCGACGGGCGGTAGTGGAACTGCTCGGGCCTTCGCCGACGCCGGTTGACGATCTGATACGGCGCTGTCAGTTCTCTCCGGCCACCGTCATGGCCGTGCTGCTGGAGCTGGAGCTTGCCGGTCGCGTGGAAAGCCTTTCAGGGCACCGGGTCGCGTTGACGGGGTTGCCCGGGCCGTAACCGCTCCGTCCGAAGGATACAATGCCGGACGTCGTTGTCGTCGAATCGCCCGCCAAAGCGAAAACCATCAACAAATACCTGGGTGGCGGCTTCACGGTGCTGGCCAGCTTCGGCCATGTCCGCGATCTGCCGCCGAAGGACGGCTCGGTGCGGCCCGAGCAGGATTTCGCCATGGACTGGCAATCCGACGAGCGGGGCAGCAAGCAGGTCGCCGCCATCGCCAAGGCGCTGAAGGGCGCGCGCACGCTCTATTTGGCAACCGACCCCGACCGCGAAGGCGAAGCCATTTCCTGGCACGTCCGCGCCATGCTCGCCGACAAGCACGCGCTGAAAGGCGTGAACGTCCGCCGGATCACCTTCAACGAAATCACCCGCAACGCCATTCGCCAGGCGATGGAGCATCCGCGCGACCTCGATCAGCAGTTGATCGAGGCGTATCTCGCCCGGCGCGCGCTCGATTATTTGGTGGGCTTCACCCTGTCGCCTGTGCTGTGGCGGAAGCTCCCCGGCAGCCGGAGCGCCGGGCGCGTGCAGTCGGTCGCGCTGCGTCTGGTCTGCGAGCGCGAAGCGGAAATCGAGACCTTCCGCCCGCGCGAGTACTGGACCGTCGAGGCGTTGTTCGAAACGCCGCTCGGCGCGCCGTTCACCGCCCGCCTCACGCATCTCGACGGCAAGCGGCTCGATCAGTTCGATCTCGGCAGCGAAGCGACGGCGACCCGCGCCCGCGCCGCGGTCGAGGCCGGGCAGTTCACCGTCGGCTCCGTTGAGCGCAAGCGGGTCAAGCGCAATCCGGCGCCGCCCTTCACCACCTCGACCTTGCAGCAGGAGGCCTCGCGCAAGCTCGGCTTCGGCGCCCAGCAGACGATGCGGCTCGCGCAGGGGCTTTACGAGGGTGTCGATCTCGGCGGCGAAACGGTCGGGCTCATCACCTATATGCGGACAGACGGCGTGCAGATGGCGCGCGAAGCGATTTCCGACATTCGCGAGCATGTGCGCGGCAGCTATGGCGCGAACTACCTCCCTGCCGCGCCGCGCGAATATGCGAGCCGCGCCAAGAACGCGCAGGAAGCGCACGAGGCGATACGCCCGACCGACGTGACCCGCACGCCCGACGCGGTGGCGGCGGCGCTGAACTGGGACCAGCGGCGGCTTTACGAGCTGATCTGGTAGCGCGCCGTCGCCTCCCAGATGCAGTCGGCGGAAATGGATCAGGTGAGCGTGGAAGTGACGGACGGGCGCGGCATCAAATTGCGCGCGACCGGCTCCATCATCGCGTTTGACGGCTTCCTGAAGCTCTATCGCGAGGACCAGGACGACACCGCTGAGCGGGCGGGCGGTGCCGACGAGGAAGGCCGGATGTTGCCGCCGATGGCCGAGCGCGATCCGTTGATTCTCGGCGGCACGGCCGCGGCGGAGGGCACATCGCCGGTGACGGCCACCCAGCATTTCACGCAGCCGCCGCCCCGCTATTCGGAAGCGAGCCTCGTCAAGAAGATGGAGGAACTCGGCATCGGCCGGCCGTCCACCTACGCTTCCATCCTGTCCGTGCTGCAGGACCGCAACTACGTGCGGCTGGAGAAGCGACGCTTCGTGCCTGAGGATCGCGGACGCCTAGTGACTGCGTTTCTGGTGAGTTTCTTCGAACGCTATGTCGATACCGGCTTCACCGCGACGCTCGAGGATCAGCTCGACGACATATCGGGCGGCCGCGCCGATTGGCGGGACGTGATGCGCGCATTCTGGGACGCGTTCTCGCAGGCTGTCGAGCAAACCAAGGAGCTGAAGATCACGGACGTGATCAACGCGCTCGATCAGGATCTGGGCGAGCATTTCTTTCCGCCGAAGGAGGACGGCTCCGAAACCCGGCTCTGTCCCGCCTGCCGCAATGGCCGGCTTGGTTTGAAGCTCGGCCGCTATGGCAGCTTCATCGGCTGTTCGAACTATCCCGCGTGCCAGTACACGCGCCGCCTCGCCATCGACGCCGGCGAGGAAGGGGGCGAGACGCTGAAGGAGGGATTGCGCGTGCTCGGCGCCAATCCCGAAACCGGGGAAGAGATCACCGTCCGGCGCGGACCGTACGGCCTGTACGTGCAGGAGGGCGAAGCCGGCGAGGACAAGAAGAAAAAACCCCGCCGGACCTCTCTGCCGCGCGGCCTCGACGGGGAAAGCGTCACGCTGGAACAGGCGCTTGGCCTGCTTTCGCTTCCTCGTGTCATCGGCAAGCATCCGGAAACGCGGGAAACCATCGAGGCGGGCATCGGCCGGTTCGGGCCGTATGTGCGCATGGGGGCGGTGTTCGGATCGCTGGATCGAGACGACGACATCCTTTCCGTCGGAATAAACCGCGCCGTCGATGTGCTGGCGCGAAAACTCGCCAACGTGCGCACGCTCGGTCCGCATCCGAAGGACGGCGAACCATTGACGGTGCGCAAGGGCCGGTTCGGGC
>JAFAXA010000260.1 GCA_019241425.1 Acetobacteraceae bacterium
CAGTATCTACCGCTCGGAATGCTGGCCGAGCTGACCCATCGGTGTCCGCTCGCCTGCCCTTATTGCTCCAACCCGCTGGCGCTGGACCGGCGGGAAGACGAACTCGCCGCAGCCGACTGGGCGCGCGTGTTCGCCGAAGGCGCCGCACTCGGTATCTTGCAGGTGCATCTATCGGGCGGCGAGCCGATGTCGCGGCGCGACGTGGTCGCGATCGCCGCCAGCGCGCATGATGCGGGGCTTTACACCAACCTCATCACCTCCGGTATCGGCGTCCCGCCGGATCGCCTGGCGCAGCTCCGCGCCGCCGGTCTCGACCATGTGCAGGTCTCGATCCAGGACACGGATCCGGTGGTCGCGGACCGGATCGCCGGCTACGCGGGCGCGCACGGACGCAAACGCGCGATCGCCCGCGCGGTCGTCGATGCGGGGCTCGCGCTCACCATCAACGCCGTCGTGCACCGGGCGAATATCGAGCGGCTGGCGGACATGGTCGCCTTCGCGGCGGAGATCGGCGCCGGCCGGGTCGAAGTGGCGCACGCGCAGTATTACGGCTGGGCCATGCGCAACCGCGCGGCGCTGATGCCGACGCGCGCACAGGTGGACCGGGCGATGCCGCTGCTCGAAGCGCTGCGGGCCGAGTATGACGGCAAGCTGGTCATCGACGCGGTCGTGCCGGACTACTACGCGCGCTTCCCGAAAGCGTGCATGGGCGGCTGGGGGCGGCGCTCGCTCAATGTCACGCCGAGCGGCCGTGTACTGCCGTGCCATGCCGCCGAGACAATCCCGGGACTCGAATTCTGGTCGGTGCGGGACCACGCGCTCGCCGATATCTGGGAGCGCTCGCCCGCCTTCGAGGCGTTCCGGGGAACGGCATGGATGCAGGAACCCTGCCGGTCCTGCGCGCGGCGCGAGACCGATTTCGGCGGCTGCCGCTGCCAGGCGATGATGCTCGCCGGCGACGCGGCGGCGACCGACCCGGCCTGCTCCCTGTCGCCCCTGCACGGCGCGATGCTGGCGCTGGCCGAAAACGACGCCGCATCCGGCGAGGGGGATTACATTTATCGCGGGCGCGTATACATCGTCGGCGAGCCTCCGCGAACGCTGCCGGCGGCAGGTCAAACGGCGGGGCGATAAACGACACCAACGAAAGAATTCCTGGGGAACAACAAAAATGAAACGTATCCTCGCCCTCACGACGGCCCTGACGCTCTCCTGCGCTGTCTACGCCCAGCCCGCATCGGGACCGAGCGGCCCGCAAGCCGCCCCGAGCGCCGGTCAGACGGAAACCATCAATCGCCTGAACGACATGCACGCGACCGGCACGCCGCTGAGTTCGCAAGTGGCGGTGCCGCAGACCGGACGCACCGCGGACCGGCTGCGCGAAGAGCTGAAGAGCATCAAGCTGCCGCCCGGGTTCAAGATCGACCTCTACGCCGTCGTTCCGGATGCCCGCCATATGGTGGTCGGCAACAATGCGGGCGTGGTGTTCGTCGGCACGCGCAAGGACAAGGTGTGGGCGGTGACCGACCGCACGCGCGCGCGCGTCGCCGACGACGTGAAGCAGTTCGCGCCGCCGGTTGCGATGCGGAACCCGAACGGCATCTGCATGAGCAAGGACGGCGTGCTGTACGTCGTCGAGAGCAACCGCGTGCTCTCTTTCGCCGCCGCCGAGTTCTTCTACGAAACGCCGGACGTGCCCGTGCAGGTCGTTTCAGAGGAGATCGTGCCGCCGAGCGAGCTCAGCTACAATCATAGCGCCCGCGTTTGCCGGATCGGACCCGACAACAAGCTTTATATTTCGGTCGGCCAGCCATACAACGTGCCGCCGGTCTCGAAGCAGGATCTCTACAACGCGTGTGGCATCGGCGGCATCATCCGCATGGACCGAGACGGCAAGAACCGCGAGGTCTATGCGCGTGGCATCCGCAACTCGGTCGGGATCGACTTCAAGCCCGGCACCAACGAGCTGTGGTTCACCGACAACCAGGTGGACGGCATGGGTGATGACACGCCGCCCGAGGAGCTGAACAAGACACCAAACCAGGGCAGAATTTTGGCTTTCCTTGGTACGGCGGCGGCCATGTGCGGACGCCGGAGTATCAAAGCCAGACGCCGCCGGCCGACATCACATTCCCGGAGGTCGAACTGCCGCCGCACATCGCCGATCTCGGC
>JAFAXA010000302.1 GCA_019241425.1 Acetobacteraceae bacterium
GCCCACCAGCAGGTCGTAGGACGCGCCGGATTTCGCGCGCGTGATCGGCAGCAACAGGTGCACCTCCTCGCTGGTCAGCCGCTGGCGGTCGGTGTTGGCGGGGAAATCGACCCGGATACGGAACACCCGCTTGTCGAGGATCTGCTCGCCCTGCACAACCGCGACGAAGAACGGCACGTCTTCGGTGCGCGAGCGGCTCGCCGGGCCGCGCGTCAGGTCGAAGCCTACCGTCGCCGTCACGTCGAGCGTGTCCTCTTCGGCGCGCTGGCAGGTGCCGCTGACGCCTGTGATCCGGCCGCCCAGCACCATATCGGTCACGTCCTCGCCCGCTCCGGCCGCCGGGTCCGCGCGGAAACGGGTCAGGTCGGCCGCGCTCGCAATGATGGAGGTCCGGGGGCAGGCTGGGGCGAACTTGTCCTCGTTGGACAAGCCGCATCCGGCGACGCACGCGAGCAATGGCAGGATCGCCGCGAATTGGAACCGGCGCGCTTGGAAGAGACCTTTGGGCCAAGCAGACCGGCGGTCGGAGAAGGGGGCGGGCATCGCGGACTCCGCGCGAGGGTCTCGGGCAGGGGGCCAGGGCATACTGCGTGCGAACGGGATGGACAACTCGGCCGCCCTCCGGTACCCGACCCCCGCTATGTCCGCGACCAGCGCCCTCCCACCCCTTCGCGTCCTGCTCGCGGGACCGCGCGGTTTCTGTGCCGGGGTCGATCGGGCGATCCGGGTGGTGCAGGAAACGATCCGCCGGTTCGGGGCGCCCGTGTATGTGCGGCACGAGATCGTCCACAACCGCACCGTCGTCGAACAGCTCGAAAGCGAGGGCGCGGTCTTCGTCGAGGATCTGGCCGACGTCCCGGAAGACGCACCCGTCGTCTTCTCGGCCCATGGCGTGCCGAAATCGGTACCCGCCGAGGCGACACGCCGCAAGTTGACCTATCTCGATGCCACCTGCCCGCTGGTGAGCAAGGTCCATCGCGAGGCGGAGCGTCATTTCGCCGGCGGCGGCCCGGATGCCCGCCACATCCTGATGATCGGCCATGCCGGGCATCCCGAGGTCGAGGGGACCATGGGGCAATTGCCGTTGGGGGCCATGACTCTCGTGCAGGACGTTGACGAGGCCCGCGCCGTCGCCCCGTCCGATCCCGCCCGCCTCGCCTTCATCACCCAGACCACGCTTTCGGTCGATGACACGGCGGAGATCGTCGACACGTTGCGCGCGCGGTTTCCCCTGATCGAGGGGCCGAAGCGGGAGGACATCTGCTACGCGACCACCAACCGCCAGGCCGCAGTGAAGGCGATCGCCGAGGAATGCGATCTCGTGGTCGTGATCGGCAGCGCCAATTCGAGCAATTCCCAGCGCTTGCGGGAAGTCGCGGAGCGCGCGGGCGCGAAGCGGGCGCTGCTGATCCCGACCGCGGACGCGCTGGACTGGCCGGCGCTCGACGGCGTCGCGACGCTCGGGATCACCGCCGGGGCGTCGGCCCCGGAATCGCTGGTGGATGCGCTGATCGAGCGCTTGCGCGGCCGGTTCGCGATTTCCGCCGAGGAGCGCGTCGTCACGCGCGAGGATGTGGTCTTCAAACTCCCCGCCCTGCTCTCCCCACCGACCGCCTGAATGGCGGTCTACACGGAGGTGTCGGACGAGGCACTCACAGCGTTCCTCGCCGACTACGACCTCGGCGGCCTCGTGGCCTTCCGGGGCATCGCGGAAGGGGTCGAAAACAGCAACTACTCGCTCCGAACGGGTGCCGGCGACTTCATCCTGACCCTCTACGAGAAGCGGGTCGATCCGAACGACCTGCCCTGGTTCCTGGGGCTGATGGAGCATCTGGCGCGGCGCGGCATCGTTTGCCCGCTGCCGGTACACGCGCGGGATGGTGCCGCGCTGCGCACGCTGTGCGGCCGCCGCGCCGCCATCACCACCTTTCTGCCGGGCGTCTGGCCGCGGCGGGTCAGGCCCGAGCATTGCGCCCCCTTGGGCGACGCCCTCGCCGCCTTGCACCTCGCCGGCACGGGATACGGGCCGACGCGGCGGAACGCGCTCGGCCCAGATGACTGGCCGGCGCTGCTCGCCCATTCCCGCCCCCGCGCGGACGACGTGCAAACGGGACTCGCGGCCGAACTCGATGCCGCCCTCGCGCACATCCTTGCCCACTGGCCGGGCGGGCTGCCGACCGGGCATATCCACGCTGATTTATTTCCAGACAACGTGTTCTTTCTAAATTCCAAGTTGTCCGGACTGATCGATTTCTATTTCGCGGCGACGGACATACTCGCCTTCGACATCGCTATCTGCATTAATGCGTGGTGCTTTGAGGCGGACATGTCGCTCAACGTCACCAAAGCTCGTGCTTTGCTCCACGCATACGGTGCACGCCGTCCGCTATCTGCGGCGGAGCGGGCCGCGCTACCGGTTCTCTGCCAGGGCGCGGCGATCCGGTTCCTGCTGACGCGGCTATTCGACTGGCTGCATAAGCCCGCCGGCGCGTTGGTCACGCCGAAGGACCCGCGCGAATTCCTGCGCCGCCTCCGTTTTCACCTCGCCGCGCCCGATGAGCACGCCTATGGCCTCTGACGACATCGCCGAGCCGCCATTGGCGGTCGAGATATGGACGGATGGCGGCTGCAAGCCCAATCCCGGGCCGGGCGGCTGGGCGGCGATCCTGCGCTACAAGGACGCCGAGCGGGAACTCTCCGGCGGTGAGGCCGCGACCACCAACAACCGCATGGAACTGACCGCCGCCGCCGAAGCCTTATCGGCGCTGACCCGGCCCTGCCACGTGCTGCTGCACACCGATAGCGAGTACGTCCGCAACGGCGTCATGCGCTGGCACTCGGGCTGGGTCCGGCGCAATTGGCGGAACGCGGCGGGCGATCCGGTGGCCAACATCGATCTGTGGCGGGCATTACTCGATGCCGCCGCTCGGCATGAGTTGGAATGGCGCTGGGTACGCGGCCACGCCGGCGATCCGATGAACGAGCGCGCGGACCAGTTGGCGACGGCGGCGCGAAAGCTGGCGGGCGCCGAGGATTAGCCCCGCAAGTGGCGCCCGAACAGGTCGAGCGCCAAGCCGTAGCATTGAAACGCCAGCGCCGGGTCATAGCGCGGGCCTTCGTCGCGCAGGAAGGCGTGCGGCGCGTTGACCTCGTGCCATTGGTAGTTCGTCCCGGTCTCCTCGAGCCGGGCCCGGATGGTTTGGCGGCCCTCAAACGGAACGTGCGGGTCCTGCCTTCCCCAGACGAACAGCACTTCGCCCCTGGCGTCGCCCATCCGCGCCAGGCTGTCGTCCCGCTTGCCCTCGCCAAGCGTGCCGCTGTGAATGTCGGTCGCGTAGAAACAGGCCGCCGCCTCCACCCGCCGGTCGAACGCCGCCCGGAACGCGAGATGGCCGCCGAGGCACACGCCCATCGCGCCCACCCGGCCGGTGCAGGCCGCGTGCCCCGTCAGCGCGTCGAAGCCGGATGTGGCATCGGCGTCGTACGCCCGCACCGGTTTCACGAATTTCAGCGCGTTGCCGCGGTCGGTTCCGGGCTTGTCGTAGGCGAGCACGGTCCCGGCCGGCTCGTATTCGTGGTACACTTCCGGCACCCCGACGATGTAGCCGTGTCCCGCGAGGATCGCCGCCATGCGCCGGATCGGCGCCGTCACTTGGTAGATCTCCGAAAAGAACAACAGGCCTGGAAAACGCCCGTCGATCGCGGGACGGACCCAATGCAGCCGCATCGGCCCGCTTGGCGTCGGCACGTCCGTTGTTTCGTCGCCGCGAATGATCATGCGCGGACGCTAGCAGACGCAGGCCGTCGGTCCAGCCTCAGCTCTTGGTGCGCGGATCGTGCGTATGGTGCTCGTCGCGTTC
>JAFAXA010000332.1 GCA_019241425.1 Acetobacteraceae bacterium
CGCGGCGCAGATCGACGCCATGGAGGCGCAGCGAATCGGGCTGGTCAACCGCACCGTGGCGGACGAGGCGTTGTCCGACGCCGTCGTCGACCTCGCGCGCACCATCGCCGACAACGCCCCGCTCGCCCTCGCCGCGGCCAAGCTCGCGATCGACCAGGCGGTGCGAACGCCGGGCACGCGGGATCTCGCAGCCGTCGAGGACGCCGCCGCAAGATGCTTCGCCAGCGCCGACTACAAGGAAGGACGCGCGGCGTTCACCGAAAAGCGCGCGCCGCGATTTCAGGGCCGGTAACGCCTCTCGTTGCGGCGAGGCACCGATTCCCGCCCCGTTCCCCCCGGCGTTCCCCGCTCGTTCGGGACCGGCGACGAACTCCGATTCTTATCCACATCTAGTTGGGTGAATCGGGAGCATACCCCCAGATTTTGAGTTGACGGTCCAGGAGGGGGCGGAGTACGGGACTCGGGTGTCACAGATCATCGAGTCCCGCCCGCAAATTCGTGTCCGTGGACGTTCGTTCATGGCGCTCGTGCTGGCTCCTGAGCCGCCCGTCGAGGAGTGGCTCCGCGCGCTCGACGCGCAGATCGAACGGTCGCCCTCCTTCTTCGAAGGCCGCCCGGTGATCGTCGACCTCGGCGGTCTGCCGCGCGAGCAGCCGAACGTCGCCGGGCTGATCGAAATGCTGCGGGAGCGCGGCATTCGCGTCATCGGCACCGAGGGCGCGCATCCCTCCTGGCCGGGCCTCGAGAAATGGGGACCGCCGCTGAGCGGCGGCCGCACGGGGAGCAAGCCGGTGGAGCCGCAAGCGGCCGACGCCCCGGTCCCGGCCGCTCCGGAACCCGCGGTCGTCACGCCCGCCGCGCCGCCGGCTGCCGCCACGCTGCTCGTCGACCATCCGATCCGCTCGGGCCAGTCGGTCGTGTCCGAGCATGGCGACGTGGTGGTGATCGGGTCGGTCGCGTCCGGCGCCGAGATCATGGCCGGCGGCTCCATCCACATCTACGGCACCTTGCGCGGCCGCGCTGTCGCCGGCGTTTCCGGCAACGGGGCCGCGCGCATCTTCTGCCGCAAGCTCGAAGCCGAGCTGCTAGCGATCGACGGGCTGTATCGCACAGCCGAAGACCTGGAGCCGGCCTTACGGGGCCGTTCGGTGCAGGCCTGGCTCGACGGCCAGACCATGAAGATTGAACCCGTGGACTGACGCAGCGGAGGAAGGAAGCGCAATGGCCCAAGTCTTGGTCGTAACATCCGGAAAGGGCGGCGTCGGCAAGACGACGTCAACCGCGGCGCTCGGCGCGGCACTCGCGAAGAACGGGCAAAGCGTCGTCGTCGTCGATTTCGACGTCGGTTTGCGGAACCTCGACCTCGTGATGGGCGCCGAACGCCGCGTCGTGTTCGACCTCATCAACGTGGTGCAGGGCGACGCGAAACTGCAACAGGCGCTGATCCGCGACAAGCGCGCCGACAATCTGTTCCTGCTGCCGGCATCGCAGACCCGCGACAAGGACGCGCTGACGGAAGCCGGCGTGAAGGTCGTCATCGACCAATTGCGCGACAAGTTCGACTGGGTGATCTGCGACAGCCCGGCCGGCATCGAGCGGGGCGCGACGCTCGCCATGCGCTTCGCCGATATGGCGCTGGTTGTCACCAACCCCGAAGTGTCGTCGGTGCGCGACTCCGACCGGATCATCGGCATCCTCGACAGCAAGACGGAAAAGGCCGAGCGCGGCGAGCGGATGGAAAAGCATCTGCTGCTGACCCGATACGACGCCGCCCGCGCGGCCCGCGGCGAAATGCTGAAAACCGAGGACGTGCTGGAAATCTTGTCGATCCCGCTGCTCGGCATCATTCCGGAAAGCCAGGATGTGCTGCGCGCCTCCAACATGGGATCGCCGGTCACGCTCAACAGCAAGACCAGCGTGGCGGCCCGCGCGTATTACGACGCCGCGAAAAGGCTGCGCGGCGAAACCGTCGTGATGTCGTTCCCGAAGGAGAAGCGCAGCTTCATGGGCAAGCTGTTCGGACGGAGGGTCGCATGAGCCTGCTGACCTTCTTTCGCAAGAGTTCGGCGCCGGTCGCCCGTGAGCGCTTGCAGGTGCTGCTCGCCCATGAGCGATTGATCACCGGAAAATCCGACCTGATCGCGACATTGCAGGAAGAGATCCTGGCGGTGATCGCGAAACACGTCGCGGTGGATCGGGACAAGGTGCAGATCAAGCTCGATCGTGGCGCGACCGTGTCGATGCTGGAGATCGACATCGAAGTCCCGGCGGCGGTCGCCGTCGAACCCAAGCTCGAGCCGGAACGGGAAACCGAGGACGCCGCCTGAGCGCCGTCCCGCCGCTCGCTCTCAGTCCAGCACGAAATTGATTTTGATCGGCAGGCGCGATGCAACCGGCGCGCCTGCCGCATCGTGCTCCGGGTTGAACCGCCAGCGCGCGACCGCCCGCAACGCCGCCTGATCGAGCGCGACGAAACCGGACGAAGACGCCACCGCGACCGAACCCGCGCGCCCGTCCGGCGTGACGCTGACGGTCAGTACGACCGCCCCCTGCTCGCCGCGACCGGCCGCGTCTTCCGGATAGCGGGGCGGCAGGTTGGGCGCGGAGGGGTCGGGGCTGGCCGGGATGTCTCCCGATATGTCGTTGGTCACCCCCGTCGTGCCGCCGAGGCCGAGACGCACCGCCGGCGCGGGCTCCGCCGCCCTGTCCGCCGGGGGCGCCGCCGTTGTGGCCGGTGCGGGCGGGCCGGGCGGCGCGGGGAGGGGCGGCTGCTCGGGCGCTGGCGGCGGCGGTGGCGGCAGCGACGCCGTATCCTCGGCAGGCGGCGGCTCGGGTGCGGGGGGCGGCGGCGCGGCAGGCGGCGGGGCG
>JAFAXA010000207.1 GCA_019241425.1 Acetobacteraceae bacterium
CACCAACGGCGTCGCCTTCCGCCGCTGGCTGCTCGGCGCCAATCCCAAGCTCACCCGGCTGCTGTCCGAGGTCACCGGGGGTGACGTGCTGCGCGATCCGGAGGCCCTGGAACGGCTGGCCGCCCACGCGGATGACGGCTCGCTGCACGACCGCCTCGGCGCCATCCGGCTCGAACACAAGGTGGCGCTGGCCCGGATCATCGAGGATCGGGTCGGCATCCAGGTCGACCCGCGCGCGATGTTCGACGTCCATGTGAAGCGGATGCACGAATATAAGCGGCAATTGCTCAACATCCTGGAGACGATCGCGCTGTACGATTCGATCCGCGCGCAGCCATTGCGGGAGTGGGCGCCGCGCGTGAAGATCTTCGCGGGCAAGGCGGCGCCCGGCTATGTGCGCGCCAAGCTGATCATCAAGCTGATCCACGATGTGGCGGCCGTGATCAACGGTGATCCCACCGTGCGCAACCTGCTTAAGGTCGTGTTCCTGCCGAACTACAATGTCAGCCTGGCGGAGGCGATCAGGCCGGCGGCGGATGTGTCGGAGAAGATCTCGACGGCCGGCATGGAAGCCTCCGGCACCGGCAACATGAAGCTGGCGCTGAACGGCGCGCTCACCATCGGCACGCTGGACGGCGCCAATGTCGAAATCCGCGAGCGGGTCGGCGAGGAGAACATCTTCATCTTCGGCCTGACCGCGAGCGAGGTCGAAGCGCGCAAGCGGGCGCGGGATAGTCAAGGCACGGACCGCGCGAGTTGGTCGCCGCCGCTCCGGGATCTCGTGGAGGCGCTGGCCTCCGGCGTGTTCTCGCCGGGCGATCCGCACCGTTTCGACGCGATCACGCATTCGCTGGAACACGACGACCGCTTCATGGTGACGGACGATTTCGACAGCTACGCCGCCGCGCAAAGCCGGGTGGGCACGCTGTGGCACAATCGCGCCCGGTGGTGGCGGGCGAGCATCATGAACACGGCCCATGTCGGCTGGTTCTCCTCCGACCGCTCCGTGCGGGAATACGCGGAGGGGATCTGGAACGTGCCCGTGGGGGATTAGCGACATGGGGGCGGAGAACGCTCGCGGGGCCGGGGGGCCGGGAGCGGCCCGCCTCCCCGGACCCGGGCGACGCCGGCCCCGCCGCGATTGATCGCGCCGTTCCGGAGCGGCGCCGGAGGTGCATGAGGGTCCATCGTCTCGGGCCCGGCTGACCGCGGTGATCGTCGCCTGCGCGCTGTTCATGCAGAATCTCGACGGGACGGTGATCGCCACCGCGCTGCCGACCATGGCGCGGGCGTTCGGGTCCGACCCGATCCGCATGAACGTGGCGCTCACCTCCTACCTGCTGAGCCTGACCGTGTTCATTCCGGCGAGCGGCTGGGTCGCCGACCGCTACGGCGCGCGCGTCGTGTTTCGCGCCGCGATCGGCGTCTTTACCGCGGGTTCGGTGCTCTGCGGCCTGGCGAACGGGCTGCTGTTCCTGGTTCTGGCGCGGATCGTCCAGGGAATCGGCGGCGCGATGATGGTGCCGGTCGGGCGGCTCGTGTTGCTGCGCACGGTCGCCAAACAGGATTTGGTCGCCGCGATGGCGTGGCTGACGATGCCGGCGCTGATCGGTCCGGTGGTCGGGCCGCCACTCGGCGGATTGATCGTCACATACGCCTCATGGCGGTGGATCTTTTTGATCAACGTGCCGGTGGGGATGCTCGGCGCCCTCCTCGTCACCCTGTTCGTGCCGGACGCGCGCGAGCCGGACCCGGGGCGGTTCGACGCGCGCGGCCTCGTGCTCTCGGCCGTCGCGCTATCCGGCTTGGTGTTCGGGCTGGATACGGCGGGGCGCGGCCTGGTCGGCCCGGCGACGACGGCGGCGTTGATCGGCTGCGGCCTGCTGGCAGCCTTGCTGTTCTGGCGCCACGCCCGCCGCCATTCTCATCCGATCCTCGATTTCGGGCTGATGCGTGTGCCGAGTTTCGCCATTTCCGTCTGGGCCGGAACGCTGTTCCGGGTCGGCATCCAGGCGATCCCGTTTCTGTTGCCGCTGATGCTGCAAATCGGCTTCGGCGTGAGCCCAGCCGCCAGCGGCGCCATCACCTTCGCGAGTTCGGCGGGCGCGCTGGTGATGAAGCCGGTGGCGCCCGCGATCCTGCGCAGCTTCGGGTTCCGCCGGGTGCTGGTGTGGAACGCGGTGCTGTCGGCGGCGGCGCTCGCGACCTATGCGTTTTTCCGCCCGTCCTGGCCGGTCGCGCTCATCTACGCGACCCTGCTCGGGGGCGGGTTCCTGCGCTCGCTCCAGTTCACCGCCTACAACACGATCGCCTATGCCGACATCGAGCGGGACCGCATGAGCGCCGCCACCGGCTTTTACGCGACGATCCAGCAACTCTCGCAAGCGATCGGGGTGCCGCTGGGCGCGGCGGCCCTGGAAGGGTCGATGTGGGCGCGGCGGCACACCGCGCCGATGCTCGACGACTTTTCCTCGGCGTTTCTGGTGGTCGCCGTTGTTTCGCTGTTGGCGGCCCCGGTCAGCCTGCGGCTGGCGCCGGATGCCGGGCGCGCGCTGACCGGCAGGCCGGGTGCCGCCCCGTCCTGAGCGGCGCCGGTTCGGGTCCACGGAACCAAGGACGCAGGCTGCGCGCTCGTCCCTTGCGGCCGTGGCAGACACGAAATCTGGAAGGTAACCCCATGACGACAACGATCGCGGTGGTCGGAGCGGGCGCGATGGGCAGCGCCATCGGTCAGCGCCTCGTCGAACAGGGCGCGCGGGTGCTGGCCCTGCAGGATGGGCGGAGCGAGGCTTCGCTGGCGCGGGCCAAGGCGGCTGGCATGGTGCTGGCGCCCGCGGAACAGGTGGCAGAAGCGTCCCTGATCCTGTCCGTCGTGCCGCCGGCGGCGGCGGTTGCCGTCGCGCGCGGGATCGCCCCCGCGCTGATGGCGAGCCACACCAGCGGCGCCTTTATCGACTGCAACGCCGTCAACCCGGCCACGATGGCGGACGTCGCCGCCGCGCTCGCCGATACCGGCTGGCCGGTGCTGGACGGCGCGATCATCGGCGGGCCGCCCCGCCGGGGAGAGGCCGGGCCGGCGCTCTATGTCAGCGGCGATGCGGCCGGATTTGCCGACGTCCTGGCCTCCTACGGCATCCGGTTGAAGCATCTCGACGGGCCGCTTGGCGCCGCGTCGGCGCTGAAGATGGTCTATGCGGGGGTCAACAAGGGCGTGATCGCGCTCGGCAGCGCCATGCTGCTCGCGGCCGAGCGGACGGGCACGGCGGCCGGCTTGCGGGCGGAAATGGCCGAAAGCCAGCCGGCGCTGCTCGCCAAATTTCGCCACGCGGTTCCCGACATGCTGCCCAAGGCCGAGCGATGGGTCGCCGAAATGGACGAAATCGCGGCGTTCCTGGGCGGCGAAGACCCGGCGACAAGCTTCATCGCCGCCGCCGCCAACCTGTTCCGAACTATTGCGGCCGACCGCACGGGCGAGGGCGCGCTTGCGGCGCGGCTGTTGGCGAGCGTGGCGGGCGGCGGCGAGGAGCGATAGCGCCGCCGCTCGCATCGACAAAAACCGTTCAGAAAGTCGCACGCACGCCGGCGAAGCCGCCGATCGGCGGGGCCGGGCTGTAGCTGCGGGTATTGGTGACGCCGGGTGCTTGGGCGAGCGGGATAGAGGTCACCGGGCTGAACGTGCCGTACGTGTAATAGCGCGCGTTCGTTACGTTCTGCACCAAACCGAAGAGCTGGATGGTGTCGGTGATCTGATAGCTCGTGTTCAGGTTCAAAACGAAATAGCCGGGGGTTCGTGCCGTCAGGTTCGCTTCATCGCCGAACAGAACCTGGCCCGAAGCCGCAACCGCCGCCGCCCCCACCGTCCAGCGCTCGGTTGCCTTGAAGCTGCCGCCCAGCTTGAAGAGGTGGCGCGGGATGCCCGGCAGGCGATTGCCGGGCTGCACCGCGATGTTGCCGTTCGCGTCGGCGCCCGGATTGTCTGGGCTCGCCGCCGTGAACCCGGTCTGGAACGTCGCATCGATGAACGAATAGGCGGCATAGGCGAGCCAGCGATCCGTCTTCAGCGACAGGCTCGCATCCACGCCTTGCCGCAATGTGGAGCCGACATTCTGAAAGAACGCCCGCCCCACGATCGGGCTGTTGACGAACAGAATGTCGTTGTCGAGGTCGGTGTGGAAATAGCCGGCATTCCAGGTCAGGGTCGTATCCGCGAAGGCGCGGGTCCGGCCGCGCAGGCCCGCTTCGAATGTGTGGCCGACCACCTGTTTGAGGTTCGGATCGCCGACGAAGAAATTGGCGAGCGAGCAGGGACTGGCGGCGTCCGCACAGGACAGCTCGGCGGCGGTGGGCGCGCGGTTCGATTCGGCGTAGCTGCCATAGATCGTCAGCCAGGGCAGCGCGCGATAGGTCAGGCCGGCGGTCGGATTGAAGCGGTTATAGACATGCTGCCCGTTCAGCGCCGTGCCGATCTGGTCGTTGAGGTTGATCTGCACCGCGTTGAAGCGGCCACCGGCGGTCAGCGACAACCGGTCTGTGAGATCGAGCGTGTCGGTCGCGAAAACGCCGTAGGTGTTGTTGCTGATCCCGACCTGCACCGGTGCGATGGATCCATCCGGCTGATCGATCGGAATACCGGGTCCGACGAAGTCGCGCGAGAGCGGGGTCAACCCGCCGATGGAAGACAATGCGCCGAAGCTCGTGCGTGCGCCGTCATAGCTTGCGCCAACGACGATCTGGTTCGCCAAGCCGAACACGGGTGATTTGTTGGTGATCTGTGCCGACGCGCCAAAACCGTTGGTGTTCGTCGTCTGCTCGTCGAGCTGGGAATAGGGACCGCCGTTCAGGAAATCCGGGATCGGCGCGCCGCCGCGATCGGTCGCGAAATTGCCGGCATCGTCGCACAAAAAGCCGCCGCCCGAACACACGCTAAAACTTGTGACGTTGCCGTTGACGACGTGCTGGCGGAAGTAATCGTAATAGGCGACCCCTTGAACCGATGTCGAGTCGCTGATGTCAGCGCTGCCGTTGAGGTTGAACAGCAGATACTTGTTGTAGATGGTGTTAGGCGCGGTGAACTGCAAAGCCGGATCGACAGCGATCAACTGAACGGGGGACGTGCCCGGGCCGTTGAGCGTTGTACTAGCGGCGACGACGTTCAGGTGCAGTTCGGCACTGTCGCCGCGCCAGCCGACATCGCCAAAGAAATTGTACAGGTCGGAGGTTTGCTGATCGCGCCAGCCACCATCATGGGTAACGCTGCCTGCGACATAACTCGCGACATCGCCGCGTTGTAGGCCATACTGAAAGTCGCCCTGAACGCGGTCGAACGAGCCGCCGAAGAGGGTTGCTTCTCCGCCGTGGAAGTTGAAGCCGTT
>JAFAXA010000274.1 GCA_019241425.1 Acetobacteraceae bacterium
TGCTCAACCGCGGCGCGAGCGAGTACGGGGGTAGCATTCGCCTCCCAAAGGTGGTCTCAGTCGTCGCCCTTTTTGCCGAGGAGGAGATCGCCGGGGTGACATCGAGGGCAGACAGCTTCCTCCTGCACGAGTGGGACGACGGCGAAACCGACCCTTATGAGCTGAGCGCCAGGGAAGCCTGGCGCGACCCGATGGGCGAGGCTCGCCCTGCCGAGCCGGAGCCGAGCCGGTTTGAAAGCCCCTCCGCTCGCCCGGAAGAAGGTTCAGTCCACGCGGCCATGTGGCGGCCTCTTGGCCTGTTCTGGGGCATCCTGCTCGGGGTCGCTGGTCTCGTGGCGGTTGGCCTGGAGATCGCGGGCCCGCCCGCGGCGCGGCCGAGCCCCCACCCCGCCGCACAGCCCCTGACGCCCGCCACGCCGCCCGCGCCGATGTTTCCCCCTCTCGCCAGCGTCCCCGCCGTGACCCCCCGCGAGCCGCTCATTCAGGCGCAGCCGCCGGCCACGCCGGTCCCGCCGAAACGGCCGCCCATCACCGACTCGCCGGCCGCGCCCCTCACGCGTCCGCTCGACCTGACCGCTGGCTTGCGGCCGCCGCCGCCCGCCGCCGAACCAGCGGCAACCGCGAAACGGCCGCCTACCGCCGACAATTCCGCCCTTCCAGCGCCAAGGCTGCCCGACGCCGCCGCCGGAACGCGGGCGCCGCTCGCCCCCGACCAGGCGGCGACCTCGAAACGGCCGCCCATCGCCGACAACTCCGCATTCCCCGCGCCGAGGCCGCCCGACCCGACCGCTGCCCCCCGCTCCCCGGCCGCTGCCGATGCGCTTGCGCCGGAACCGCCGCGCGCGCCCCGCAAGCAGGCGGCCGTGGCTGACGGTTCGCCGCCGGATCAGGCACAAGCGTATTCCCCGCTCATCATCCACTACCCGAGCGGCTCCTACGCCACTCTCACCGATGCGCAGCGCCTGGCGGAGCAGGCCGATCTCGGCTCCGCACCCGCGGTGGTCCCGGACGGCGGCACGTCGTCGCCCGCCGCGACCATCAAATACTTCGAAAGCCAGGACCATGCCTCCGCGCTGGCGCTCGGCAAGACGCTTGCGAAACTCGGATACAAATGGCGGATCGAACGGGCGACCGGTCAGCCGCCCGCGGCGCTCGAAGTTTTCATGCCGGTCAAGTAATGAGCCGAACATCTTTCCCCACTAGTACACTATGAGAACGGACCGGTTTCGGGATTTCAGGGGCTATTGCATGTACGTGGCTGCGAGCGGCTGAGCAGACGATCCGGAACCATGCGCCGCCTGATCCCGTCCCGGTTTCTGCGTTACGTGCGCCCGATGACGAACGCGCGCGACGTGCTCGCCAGTTTTCGTGCCCTGCCCGTCACCGGCATCGAGGCGCTCACCGGCACCGGGCCGTTGCTGGTATTGGCCCCGCATCCCGACGATGAGAGTCTCGGCTGTGGCGGCGTGATCGCGGAAGCCTGCGCGCGCGGCGAGACGGTCTACGTCACGATCGTGACCGACGGCGCGGCGAGCCATCCCAACTCGCAGACCCACTCCCGCAAACGGTTGCAGTCGACGCGCGAGCAAGAAGTGCTCGCGGCCGTCGCCGAACTTGGCCTGCCGCCGTCGAGGGTGAGCTTCCTACGATTGCCGGACGGCCGGGCGCCGCATCGTGGACCGCAGTTCAAGGACGCCGTCGCGACCTTGACGCGCTTCGCGCGGGACAACGCCATCGCAACGATCTGCACGACCTGGCAGCATGATCCGCATCCCGACCACCTGGCGAGCTTTCGCCTGGCACGGGCAACCGCACGAAGCCTCGGCATCCGTCTGTTTTCCTACCCCGTCTGGGGCTGGACGCTCTCGTCGCGCACCTGGCTGCCGCGCGCGGAAACGGATGGCTTCAGGGTCGATGTCGGCGCGCATCTGCCCGCGAAGCGGCGCGCCGTCGCCTGCCACAAATCGCAAATCGCGGGGCTGATCGAGGACGATCCAGCAGGCTTTGCCCTGTCGCACGAGTTTCGGGCGATCTTCGACGGGCCGTTCGAGACCTTTATCCGGAGCTGAGCTTCGGCGGCGACGCCTGGATCGGAGCGATTGGGGCCGGCACCGCTACTGGAGCGGCGCCCTCGGGCAGGTCAGGAGATCGACCGGCCGAAATCCCGGACCCGTTCGACGGCTTCGAGCCCGGACGACCTGCTTCGCCAATAGCCGCCCCGCATCGCCTTTCTCAGGATCACCGGCGCCTGGCTTGCGCTTTCGCGAATGACGTGGTTGAGACTGTCGCCGCTCTCGAACAGCAGGCGGGCGGCCAGATCGAACTGCCGTCCCTTCATCGCGTCCGTAAAGGCCCGATAATAATAACTGCGGTCGATTTTGCGGCTGTGCCGCTGAAGCGCGCGGGTCAGCGCCGGATCGAGTGCCGTTTGCGGGTCCGCCAGCAGCTGCCGGGTTGCGTTCCGCAGACGCATCAAATCCGCCGAAGATTGCTGCTCGGTGAGCGAACCCTTGCGGATCGTGTAGTAGTACATCGGCTCCGGCGTGACCCACCAGCGCGCCCCGCGCGCCAGGCATTCGACGTAGAACAGAAAATCTTCGGCGAAGCGATTGCGCTCGTCATAGATCAGCCCGTGTGCCTCGAGGAACTCGCGGCGGAATAGCGGCTGCATGAAGCCGTAGCTGCAACGGGGATTTTTCCGGCTGCCGATATTGCCCTCGATAAAGGCGGCCGTCGAAAGCTGCGTCTCTTGCGCCAATTGCTCGTGCGGGATCATGAGCGTATCGGGCTGGTCGCCGCCGTCCGGGCACATGATCAGATTGTCGGAAACGATGTCCGCCCCGGCCCGCTCGCCGAGCGAAATCAGGAGTTCCAACCGGCGAGGATGAAACCGGTCATCGGCGTCCAGCAGGGCGATCCAGTCGCCGCGGGCCATGCCGAGCGCGCGGTTGCGGGCTGCGGCGGGTCCGCCATTGACCTCCATGCGAACATACCGAACCCGCTCGTCCGCCGCGGCCGCTGCCTGCGCGATTTCGCCGGTGCGGTCTGTCGAGCCGTCGTCGATCACCAGAACTTCAAGACGCCGCTCGCTTTGCTGCAAAGCGGAGGCAATCGCCGAGCCGATATAGGCTTCCGCGTTGAAGGCCGGCATGACGATAGAGACCAGCATCGGCTCCTCGTCGCCTACCGCGCCGCGCTGCGAGACAGACTCAGGGAGCACCGCGTCGGGGTGACCGCTGACCATGATTCCCTCTGAATGACGTCAAAGGGCACATAGCAGTAATCATATCGGATCAAAACCATTATCTGCCCGCGGCCACCGCGCTGCCCCGCTTCGACCGGTCATACGGCGGCGGCGCGGAGCAGCAGAATGACACCGGTTTGCGCATCCGGAAATCCTGCCATGCCTCCACCGGCATCATGCGCAACAGCTCGTCCAACGCTGTCCGCCATTGGTGTCGCCCGGCTCTCCGCCGCGAAAGCGCGTGCCAAGCATGGTATCCCGGAAAGGCCCGTCACGCCTGCCGAGCGCCAACGCGATGCAAGCAATCGCAAGCCGCCTCATAATCAACGCCCTTGCCAAGCACGGGTCAACAAAGCAAAATCCATACGCTATGTTACGCCGAGTCGCCGGCGTCCTGGTTTAAGCTGGATGCTAGGCAGCGCAAGCTGAATTTTTGGTGATCTTTTTCTTCAAATCTGCCTAAGGACTTCTGATTGCATATGTCCGATCCGTGCTCGCCCAAGGGGGCCGAGTCGGTCCCCCACGCAGACGATTTCCTGCAATCGCAATACGGCGTGCGCCGCCGGGGTTGGCGCGGCCGCCGGATCGGCGTCTTAACGGACCCGCTATTCGACCTCCGGCTCACCCGCAACCGGAGCTACCGCTCGCTCGCGCACAAAGCCGCCTCCATGCCGCCGCGCAGGGTGCATGTCGCCGCGGTGGACGTGCCGGCGCGCCGGGCCGATCTGGATGCTGTGGTCGCCGCGCTCGCCGACACGCGCCACCAGGTCACCGTTTCGTTTGCTCCTCTGGGCGACCGAGGCAAGTTCGAGAACATCAATCTCGCGCTCCGCGAGGTCGATCTCGCGCAGATCGACTGGCTGATCGTCACGGACGACGATGTGGCCTTTCCGCAGCACTTTCTGGACCGTTTCCTGTTCGCCTGCGAAGCAGCCTCCCTCCGCATCGCACAGCCTGCCCATTGCTTCCGGTCCCACACTGCCTGGGAAGTCACCCAGCGCATCTGGAACAGCCTTGTGCACATCACGCGTTTCGTCGAATGCGGGCCGATCACCGCCTTTCACCGGAGCGTGTTTCCGCATGTCCTGCCCTTCCCCGAAACCCGCTGGGCCTGGGGCGTCGATGTACTCTGGGGCGAGATCGCGCGGCGGGAAGGGTTCCAGATCGGGGTGGTCGACGCGACGCCGATCCGGCATCTCAGGCCGGTGGGGAAGCTCTATAGCCAGCACTCGGCGGTCGAAGAAGCCCGGCAGCTTCTGGCGCGGCACCGGATCAAGCGCGGCAGCAGGGCAATTCTCGAGACCACGGCCGTTCTGAGCCACCTCTAAGCAGTCGCCCGTCCGGCGCCTGGCCCAGCGCCGCCGTGCAGCCACCACGCCATGACGAATCCCCGCCGAGCTGAACGGCGGGGGAATCGGAACCGGAGGCGAGACCCAACGGTTGCAACCGCCCCCTGCTTTGCGCGTATCGGCGGGACCGAGCACACGCGGGTAGCCCTTCGCGCTTGGTCGCGATATAGGCGGCCCGATGACGCCTGCAGATTTCCTCCCCGATGACCGCGTGCGCGACGCGCCCGCTCCCGACACGTGCCCCGGCCCGAACCCCGCGGGTCGGCAGCAACTGAGCGCCGTCGTCATTTCCTATAACCGTGCCGACCTCATCGGCACCTGCCTGCGCGCGCTCTCATTCGCGGACGAGCTGATCCTGATCGACAAATCCTCGACCGATGGCACTCCGGATATCGCTGCCGCCCACGCCGATCGCGTCATCTCCGTCCCATGGTCGCCGACCGTCGAGGAAACGCGCGCCTTTGCGATCGCCGCCTGCGCCTTCGACTGGATTCTCTGCCTCGATGACGACGAATGCCTGAGCGTCGAGGCGGTGCAGTTCATCGAAGAAGAGCTTCGCAGGCCGCGCGCCGACGTCTACGCCCTGCCCGTTCGGCACTACATCCTCGGCCTACACAGCGAAAAGGCGTATTACTGGCCGGAGCATCGGCCGAAACTATTTCGCCGGGACGCCGTCGAGTTGCGGCCGACTGTGCATGGCGGCGTCGTCATCGAGCCGCATGTGCGCACCTATCACGTGCCGCCGGACAATGGCATCTGCATCCATCACCTGTCGTATCGCAACGTGGAGCAATGGTTCGAGAAGACCAACCGCTACACGTCGCAGCCCGATCGGCAGAGCGCGGATGACGGCACCAGCGACCTCGCAGCGTTTGCCCATGCCCGGATCGATGCCTACCTTGCGCAATCCAGGACGGACGATCGCGGCGGTTATGAAGCGGCGGTCGCCGTGCAGCGCGCGCTTTACGACATAATCGACCGGCTGAAAGCGTGGGAAAGCGAGGAAGGGCTGGACGGGGCGGCGGCGTTCCAGGCGATCGCCGAGCGTTTGCGTGCCGAGTATGAGCGCGCCTTGCCGGCGCGGCGCGTGGAGGCGGTCCGAGAGATTGCTACTGATGCTCCCGCTCCGGCCGATGCGCCGGACCAGACTGACCCGCGCGAGCGGGAACGCCTGGCGCATACGATCGATACGCTGCGCGACACGCTCCGCGACGTGCGCCGAATGTCGGAACTGGCGCAACGGGGCGCGCAACAGGCGCTCGAGCAGGGGCGGCAGCGCGTGGAAGAGATGCGCGCCCGCGCCGAACAGGACCGCATCCGCGCGGAGCAGACGATTGCCGAACAGCGCGAGGAGCGCGCCCGCGCCGAAGAGCAGCACCGCGCCGCTCTTGCCGAAACGTCCGCGCAAATGGCGGCCGCCGTCGAGGAGAAGATCCGGGCCGCGCATGACGCGGCCGCGAAATCGCGCGACGTCGCCCGCAATGCGATTGCAGAGCATAGTCGGTCGCGCGCCGACCTGAAGGCCCGGATCGAGACATTGCAATCCCGCGCCGAAACCGCGGAAGCGCAACTGCGCGAAATGGAAGCCGCCGCGCGCACCGCCGAAGAACGATTGCTGCACATCGAGAATTCGGAGTTCTGGAACATGACGGCGCCGCTGCGGGTCGGCACCGAGTTCCTGCGTCGCTCCGCCCGGCTGCAAACGGAGCGCGCCCGGCTTCTCGCACGCGCCGTGCTGCCCGGGCACGGGCAGGCGCGCGGCGTGCTGGCGGCGTCGGTACGGCGCCGGCTGCAACGCGGGAAGGCGCGCCCGGCGCTGCCCTCGCCCGGTGAGGCGTTTGCGCTGGCGGAGCCGGCCGCCTTCGCGCCCCACCAGACGGCGGTCGCCTCCTATCCTGCGTGGTCCCGGCGCTTCGACACGCCCAACGCTCTCGATATTGAGGGAATGGAGCAAACGGCGGCAACCCGGCCCCCCGTCCTCGTGCTTGCCCGTTTTCCGGCCGCCGCCGCGCATCTGGCGGACCGCACGGCTGCGGCGCTGGAGCGCTGCGTCGGCGTGCGTTGGACGGCGGCCTTCGTCTTCGATCCCGGCTGCGCCCCCGAGATCCTGGCCCGTCATCAAACCCGGGAGCAGGCCGACACGCGCTTCCGCGCCGCCCCTGCCAGCAGCCATTCCGCCGATGCGATCGTCGTGCTGCTGGAAGGCGGCGCGCTGCCCCGGCCGCATGGCTTGCGCCTGTTCGCCGACGCCCTGGCCAACGCTCCCGAGGCGGTGCTCGCCTACGCCGACGAGGATCGGCTGACCGACTCCGGATCGCCGTCGGACCCCTGGTTCAAGCCTGCGTTTTCGCCCGTGCTGGCGGCCCAGGGCGTGCTGCTCGGCAAGATGGTCGCGTTGCGGCCCGAAGCCGGTGACACGGCCAGACTCCTCCGGCGCCTCGCCAGCCCGGATGCGAGCGCCGCCTCGGCCGCGCTCGACATCGCTCTCGCGGCGGGCGCCCCGGCGGCGGTTCACGTGCCGCATGTCCTGTTTCACGACGTGATGCCGCCCGCAAAACCGCTGCCGCTGCCGCTGCCCGCACTGCCGGACCCGCTTCCCCTCGCCAGCATCCTGATCCCGACCAGGGATGGTTGGCACCTGCTCGGGCCGTGTCTCGAAAGTCTGAAACGCACCGATTGGCCGGCCGACCGGCTGGAGATCATCGTCGCCGATAACGCGTCAACCGACCGCAAGACGCTGGAAGGCCTGGAAGCGGCGGAACGGACGGGCTTCATCCGCGTCCTCCGCGACCCGCGACCGTTCAACTACGCGCAGCTCAACAACACCGCGGCGCGCGCGGCCCGGGGCGAGCTGCTCGTGCTCCTCAACAACGACACCGAAGTGCTCGATCCGGGATGGCTGCGCAAGCTTGCGGCATTCGCGATGCAGCCCGGCGCGGGCGCCGTCGGCCCCAAGCTGCTCTACGAAGACGGCACCGTGCAGCATGGCGGCGTGGTGCTGGGGATCCAGGGCGTCGCCGGCCACGCGCATCTGTTTCTGGGCGCAACCGACGACGGCTACCGTGGTCTCGCCAACCTGACGCACGAAATCGGCGCCGTTACCGGCGCCTGCCTCGCCATTTCGCGCGCCGCCTTCGAAGAAGTCGGCGGCCTCAACGAAATCTTCCGGGTCGCCTTCAACGACATCGTGCTTTGCCTCGACCTGCACGCGCGGGGCCGGCGCAACGTGTATGTCGCCGAGCCTTTGTTCACGCATCATGAAAGCAAGACCCGCGGTTTCGATGACACGCCGCACAAGATCGCCATTCTGCGGCGGGAAACGCAGCTCGCATGGCAGCGGCACGCGGGGCTCTTGCGCGACGATCCGTTCTATTCGCCGAATTTGTCGCTGGAAGCGCCGTATCAGCTCGCCTTCGCGCCGCGCCGCCGGCCGGCGTGGCGGGAGCGGAGCGGCCGCCCGCTGCGCGTCATGATGCTGTCGGCGACCCATGCGCGCGGGCACGGCGTCGCTGTTGTCATCGACCTGCAGACGCGGGCGCTGCTCGCGCGCGGCCATGAGGTGATCCTCGCCGGGCACCGAAGCGCCCAGGATTTCCCGTACGAGGGCAGGAGCGTGATCGAGGCCCACGATCCGCGTTCCGCGGCAACCCTCGCGGCTGATCTGGAAGCCGACATCATCGTCGCGCATACGCCGCCCTTCTTCGGCGTGGCGCGCTGGACCGGCGCCTATCCGCCGGTGCTCGCCTATGACTACGGCGAGCCGTCGCCCGACCTGTTCGCCGACGCCGCCGCCCGCCGTGAGGTGCTGAGCGACAAGGACATGGGCCTCGGCATGTGCGCGCGGGTGCTGGCGATCTCGGAGGCCGTCGCCGCCGAGGCCCGGGTCCGTCCGCATGGCGTGCTCCCGCTCGGCAACGGCCATCTTGGCCGGTGGAGCCCGGCCGCGGCCGAGATGCGCCGTCGCGTTCGCCGCGACCGCGGCTGGGAGCCCTTGCATGTCGTGCTGAATGTCTGCCGCTTTCACGCCAACGAGCGCGCCTATAAGGGCGTCGACGCCTACGCCGATCTGCGCGAAGCGCTCGGCTTCGCCGATCCGGCGCTGGCGTCCCGCTCCGTGTTCGTGCTGTGCGGCAAGGGCACTCCGGAGGATGTCGCGGCCATGCGCGCCAGCGGCCTGCACGTCCTCGCCAATGTCTCCGACGAAGAGATGGCCGGCCTCTACGCCGCCGCGGACGCTTACGTGAACTTCTCGCGCTGGGAGGGATACAATCTCGGCATCGGCCAGGCGCTGGCCATGGGATTGCCGGTGATCGCGTCCGACATCCCGGCCCATCGCGCGTTCGGCGTTCCGGTCACCAACGAGGTGAGCGAAGCGGCGCTGCTGCTGAGCGAGGCCGCCGCCCGGCCGGCCGAGCGCACGCCGAGGGTTTGGGAATGGGACGAAACGCTGGCGGCCTTCGTTGCCGAAATAGAGTCCGTGTGCAACGACCAGCCGCACGGCGCGGCACCGGGACCGCGCGGAACAGAAGGCGGCGCCTGAGTCCGCTTCGGCTCGCGGCTGCGCGTTATCCGGCTGCGCGGGCAACGAGGGCGCGTCCGCTGCGTATGGCGTTTCGGCTGCCCTAGAGGGCGCCGGATCAGAGGGGGAGAACGATGATGGACGCGATATTCGGGGAAAACGGCCGCGACCCGGCCGAGGAAGAGAAAGGCGCGTCGGAAGCCGATCCGGCGAGCATGCCGCCCGATGATTTCAACCCGCCCCAGCCGCCATCACCCGACCGGTCCGGCGCGTCGGAGGCCGACCCAGCGTCGCTTCCGCCCGGCGTCAAGCCGGCCTGACCGGGAGGTAAGGCGGCTCACATCGGCGGCACCAATCCGTCCTTGCCGACGGTGACGCGGTCACTTGCCAACGTCCCGTCCGGGGCCCGGGTCGCCATGATGAACACGTGGGCGCCGGGCGTGAGCAGGCCGGGCGTTCCCGGCTCGTAAACGACCACCGGCGCCTGTTCCGGCACGGCCACGGTTTTCTCGCCGCCGGAATAGGCGATCGTGATGTCGCGACCGGACGTTCCGGCGACACTGCCGACCGTCCCGTTCGTCATCGAACTCTCCGGCGCGACATCCCATGGGCGGGTCCCCTCGCCGACCCCGCGCATGCTTTCCGGAAACACCTGCAGCTCCAGGGCCCGCAGCTTGCCGTCCGGCTGCGGAACCGCCGCCGTGCCGACATAGGAGCCGGGCCGCACATCGGCGAGACTGCCGGCGGCCAGTGCAACCACGCGCGGCGCCGGCCCGACATGCACCTGGACACGCTCGCCTCCCCGGGTCGCTACGTCGAGCGTTTCGCCCGTGAGCGACAGGATCGTGCCGCGAATCCGGGTCCGGGGCGCCTCCTCGGATTGTGCAGCTCCGCCCAGCGCCAAGCAGGCGAGCAGGAGCAGACTTGCCGGGGCGAACCTCACGGTGCGGACTTAGCCTTGATCCGCCGCATCCGCACGGCCGCGCGCGATCGCCTCCTCCACGAGCGCGCGGGCGCGATCCGGCCCGGCGCGGCCGGTCGCGTCAAACTCCCGGCCCTGCGATCCCACGTAATGGGCAAAGAATTGCTCGATCTCGTCGAGCAGATTCGGCCGTAGGTCTTCGAGTCCATGGACGTGGTTGTGGGTATGCGCATGGGTCGCGACGCCGAGAAGCCTGTCGTTGCTCACCCATTCCCCGTCCCCTTCGCGCTGACGCGCCTCGATCACGCCGATGAGCCGGGCGGTCAGGATGCAGCCAACCGCGGCGGGGCTGTCGAGAAACAACAGCAGATCGATCGGATCGCCATCCTGCCCGAGCGTGGACGGGATGAAGCCGAAATCATACGGAAAGGCCGTTCCCTCCGGCAGCACGGCTTTCAGCCGGAACGCATTGGGGGCAGGATCGTAGCCGTATTTGTTTGGACTGCCCTTCGGCGTCTCGACGACCACGGTGACGTCGCCGGAGCGGTTCTCGAAGGCCGGTAGGCGGGACAAGGGAATGGGACCGGAATAGCCTGCCGTCACGGCCTGCGTCCTTCCATGATGCACGGGGGCGTCAACGTCCCCGCCGCCCCAAAGTTACCGCCCGCCAAGACAGGGCGGCGGCACAGCCACGGGGGTGCCGTCCGGCAGAAGGAACGTCATGCGGGAAAGCTACCGTTTCGGCATCGAGGAAGAGTATTTCCTCGCCGACAGGACGACTCGCGGCACGCCGCGCCGGAGCGCCGCCGCCTTCCACGAAGCCGCCAAGGCACGGCTGCCGGCGGCCGAGCGGGAATTGCTGCAATCTCAGGTCGAGGTCGCGACACCGCCCTCGGCCAGCTTCGCGGACGCCGCCGCGACCTTGCGGGGACTGCGCAACGACCTGGCCGCGATCGGCCGCGAAACCGGCATTCTGGTCTTTGCGGCCGGAACCCATCCGCTGGCGCGCTGGGCGCGGCAGCAATACACGGCGGCCGAACGCTACAAGAACCTGATGCGCGAACTCAGGATCCTGGGCCGTCGCAACGTCGTCTGCGGCATGCACGTCCATGTGGAGGTCCCGGAACCGGAACAGCGGATCGACCTCATGAACCGCCTGCTGCCGACCATGCCGCTGCTGCTCGCGCTCTCCGCTTCCTCGCCGTTCTGGCAAGGCCGGCCCTCCGGCATGATGTCGTACCGGCTGTCGGCGTTCGGCGAAATGCCGCGCAGCGGATTGCCGGATCTGTTTGCCGGCCCGGCCGACTACGCGCGCTACCTGGAGGTCATGGTGCGGGCGGGCGCGATTAAGGACCCGACGTTCCTGTGGTGGGCGCTCCGGCCCTCCGCCCGTTATCCGACGCTTGAACTGCGGGTCGCGGATAGTTGCACGCGGGTCGAGCACAGCATCGCCATCGCTGCGCTCTATCGCTGCCTGGTGCGGTTCTGCAACCGGCGCCGGGACTGGAACAGGAGGATGACGGGCGCCGCCCGCGCGATCGCCGCCGAGAATCTTTGGCGTGCGC
Source organism: Acetobacteraceae bacterium (assembly GCA_019241425.1). Lineage (GTDB taxonomy): Bacteria > Pseudomonadota > Alphaproteobacteria > Acetobacterales > Acetobacteraceae > JAFAXA01. Next base: position 11,600 of record JAFAXA010000274.1, read on the forward strand.
AGCGCGACGGCATTCGGGCCGAGTTGATCGAGTTTGCGTCCGGCACCGCCGTCCCGCTGCCGGCCTGCCTCGATGCAATGCTCGAATTGGTGGCGGAAGACGCGGACGCGCTCGGCTGCGTCGCCGAAATCGAATCGGCGCGGACGATCATCGCCGAGGGAACGAGCGCCGACCGCCA
>JAFAXA010000294.1 GCA_019241425.1 Acetobacteraceae bacterium
CATGCAAAGCACGATCAAAACCTGTTTTTGGTCCAGCACGCGGCCAATCAGGGTTTGCCGTGGCCGCGTAGCCGTCCAGGTGGTCGCGTCCGTGACTTTCTGCTCCTACTGCAAGCCGTTGATGCGAAGGCCCGTCACGTTGTCGAACAGATGCGCAAGTCTCGGCTCTGGTGCGATCCGGATCGTGTCTCCCGGCCGCGCCGTCACCCGCTCCCGGAACGCGCAAACGACCGGAGTGCCGGCCCAATGTGCGATCACCTGCGTTTCCGATCCGGTAGGCTCCACGACATACACCGTCGCCGGCAGGCCATCGTCGCGAAGCTGAATGTGCTCGGGCCGAATGCCGTAGATCGCGGTCTGTGCCTCCTGGCACTCCGTGGCGGCGGGTAATGGCAGATCCATTCCACTCCTCGCGCGAAACACCCCGCCGTCAATTTGTCCTTCGAGCAGATTCATTGCAGGCGAGCCGATAAAGCCGGCGACGAACAAATTGGCGGGGCGGTCATAGAGTTCCAGCGGCGTTCCGACCTGCTCGACATGACCGGCGTTCATGACCACGATCCTGTCTGCCATGGTCATGGCTTCGATTTGGTCGTGCGTCACATAGACCGTTGTCGTCCGTAGCCGCTGGTGGAGTTGCTTGATCTCGGCTCGCATCTGCACGCGCAGTTTGGCGTCGAGGTTGGACAACGGCTCGTCGAACAAGAACACTTGCGGGTCGCGCACGATCGCCCGGCCCATGGCCACGCGCTGGCGTTGCCCTCCTGAGAGCTGCCGCGGGTACCGGTGAAGCAGTTGCGCGAGGCCGAGGATTTGCGCTGCACGGCCGACGCGCGCTTCGACAACCGTATCCGGCGCTTTGGCCAGAGCGAGCGAGAACGCCATGTTGTCCCGCACGGTCATATGCGGGTATAGCGCGTAGTTCTGAAACACCATGGCGATGTCGCGTTCTTTCGGAGCGACGTCGTTGACGACCCGCGCGCCGATCGCGATTTCGCCATGTGTCACGTTTTCGAGGCCCGCGATCATGCGCAGCAGCGTTGATTTGCCGCAGCCCGACGGGCCGACAAGAATTACGAACTCGCCGTCGCCGATCTCGACGCTGACGCCATGCAGCACTTCCGTCGAGCCGAATGTCTTTCGGACCTGCTTCAGCGACACAGAAGCCATGAGCTTCGGAACTTTCCCGTTCCCTCAACCGCTCTCCCCGGCGGTTAGCGGGAGCGTAACAGCTTGGCTTATGCCAGTCACCATGCGTTCAGAGAGGGCGGCGAGCACAGCTCCCGCAACCTAGAATCCGTCATCGGCCCCGCGCGAAACGCTCCACCACGCGCGGTAGCGTCAGACCCTGCACGACGATCGTGAACACCACCACGGCGTAGCAGATCGCCAGAAGCTGATCGCGATACGGCGAGTCCGGAACGATCAGCGCGAGCGCCACGGACACGCCGCCGCGCAGCCCCGCCCAGGTCAGCACCACCATGCTGCCGACCTTGTCGCGCATTCGCCCGCGGCGCAGCAGCGCCGGCACCGCCACGCTGACGAGCCGCGTCGCGACCGCGACCGGGATCGCCAGCAGCACCGGGACCAGCGCGACCCGCCCATAGCTCAGATCGACCACCTGCAAACCGAGCAGCAGAAACAGCATGGTGTTCAGCAAACCGTCGAGCATCGACCAGAACGCCACCGCGACGGACGCCTCGCCCGCCTGGGCGGAGAAGGAAGGCACCATGCGCCCGAGCGCCAGCCCCGCGGAAACAACGGCGATCGGCCCGGATACGCCGAGCGCGTCCGCCAGCCGGTAGGAGCTGATCGCCAACGCGACCGAAATCGTCACCTGTAGCGCCAGATCGGCGCGCCGCCGCGCCAGGAGACCGGCGAACCAGCCGCACGCCGCGCCGACGGCGGCGCCCCCCAAGCCCGCCGCCAGCAAGGCGAGCGCCACCCGTCCGTGGCCGAGCAGGCCGCGCTGCCCGCCCGCGAGTGCCACCATGATGCCGAACATCACGACGCCCGCGCCGTCATTGAACAGGCTCTCGCCCGTGATCGCCGCGCGCAGCCGTGGCGACAGCGGCAGGCGGCCCAGCAAGGTGTCGACGACGACCGCATCCGTCGGCGCAAGGATCGCGCCCATCACGCCGCACCACGCGAGCGGCACCTGCGCGCCCGACAGCAGGCACACCAACCAGATCGCGCCCGCGAACAGCCCGGTCGAGATGATGACGCTGGCGGTCGCCAGGGAGAAAATCAGCCGCTGATTGTCCCGCAACTCGCGGATGCTGGCATGGAGGCTGCCCGCGAACAGCAGCAAGGCCAGCACGCCGTCCAGGAACACATGCGGCAGGTCGGCCGCGTCCAGCACGCCGCGTACCCAGGCGCGCGTCGGCAACACGCCCGACGCATCGACCGCGAGCAACAGCAACGAAACGGCGATCGAGCCGAGCAGCAGCGCAATCGCCGGGGGAAGGCGCGCGGTCGACTCGTTGAGCACGCCGATCGCCGCCGCCAGCAGCAGGATAAAGGCCAGGAAGTCGAACGGCGACATGGGGCGTCGGCTCCTGACCGTTCCGGTGCTACGCTTGCCGGCCGCCAAAGCGCGCCTGGCGAGACGGCATATTGTTCAGCGGCATCGGATCGGACGCAATGAAGCCGATCCGCCGCGCACGGGAGGACAGCGATGCCCACCATCCCCTTGCCCCCCTTTCGGGCGAAATGGCGCACGCTACCGTCGCACCGACTTTGGCTGCTGCAACAGGCCGGCGATCTGCTCGGGTTCTTCGAGCGGGCGAGCGTCGATCCCGCCGGCGGATTTCACGACCTCGATGACAGCGGGGAGCCGATGCCGCCCGGCAGCGCCGGGCGCCAGCTCCACGCGACCGCCCGGATGGTTCACTGCTTTGCGCTGGCGCGGCTGCTCGGGCGCCCCGGCGCCGAGGCGATCATCGATCACGGCATGGCGTTCCTCTGGAACCGCCACCGCGACCCGGCGAATGGCGGCTATTTCTGGGGCGTCGGCGCCGATGGGCCGACGGACGACATCAAGCAGGCCTACGGCCATGCCTTCGTCCTGCTGGCGGCGGCGAGCGCGAAGGCGGTGGAACACCCGGATGCCGGCCGCTTGCTCGCGGACATCACCGCCATCCTCGATGAGCGCTTCTGGGAAGAAGACCACGGCGCGGTCGCCGAGGCCTTCACGCCGGACTGGCACAGCCTCGGCCCGTATCGCGGCCAGAACGCGAACATGCACCTCACCGAAGCGCTGATGGCGGCGTTCGAGGTGACCGGCGATAATTTCTATCTCCGCAAGGCGGAGCGGATCGCCGATCTGATCGTGAACCGGCACGCCCGGGCGAATGGCTGGCGGCTGCCCGAGCACTTCACCGCCGATTGGCAGGTCGATCGCTCCTATTCCGGCGATCCGATGTTCCGGCCGTTCGGCACGACGCCCGGTCACTCCCTCGAATGGGCGCGGCTGCTGCTCCAGCTCTGGGAAACCGGCGGGCGCAGATTGGATTGGCCGCCGGAGGCCGCGAAGGCGCTGTTCCGGCAAGCAACGGCGGATGGCTGGGGCGAGGGGGGCGGCTTCTACTACACGCTCGATTGGGACGGCACGCCGCGCGTCGCCGACCGCTATTGGTGGCCCTGCTGCGAAGGCATCGGCGCCGCCGCCTTCCTCAGCGCGATCGAGGGCGACGATCTCTATGAGGACTGGTATCGTCGCATCTGGGATTTCAGCGCGGCCCATCTGATCGACCGGGCACACGGCGGATGGCACCCGCAACTCGATCGCGCGCTCCGGCCCAGTGAAGGCCCGTTCTACGGCAAGCCTGACCTGTATCACGCCCTGCAGGCCTGCCTGATCCCCCTGTTGCCGACAACCGGCAGCATCGCCGCCGGACTCCTGGGGACGGGCGTGACGCTATAAGCTCCGCGCCGAACCGCAACGCCCGTCCGTTGCCGCCGTTACCATCGACTCGTCCCGCCGAACCGGAGGCGCCCGCATGTCACAATCCGTCGCCGCAACCTCCACCCCCGCCGCGACCGCCCATCCCGTCAAGGCAGCCTTGCTGCTGGGCGCGCTCGGCGTCGTGTTCGGCGACATCGGCACCAGCCCGATCTACGCCTTTCGCGAGTCGTTGAAGGCGGCGGGCGGCCAGTCGCAGGAAGCGACCGTGCTCGGCGTGCTGTCCCTGGTGATCTGGGCCGTGGTGCTGGTGGTTGCGGTGAAATACGTAACGTTCGTCATGCGGGCCGATAACGAGGGCGAAGGCGGCACCATGTCGCTGATCTCGCTCGCTCTCCCTGCCGCCGGACGCTGGCGCAACCCGCTTTTGGTGGTCGGCCTGACCGGCGCCGCGCTGTTCTTTGGCGACGCCATGATCACGCCCGCGATCTCCGTGTTGAGCGCGATCGAGGGCCTGGAGATCGCCACCCCGTCCGTCACCCCCTACGTGGTGCCGATCGCCGCCGCCGTGCTCGTCTGCGTGTTCGCGATTCAAAGCCGGGGCAGCGGCGCGGTGGGCAGCCTGTTCGGGCCGGTGATGGCAATCTGGTTCACGACGCTCGGCCTCGCCGGGCTCGTGCATCTGCTCGGCCACCCGGGCGTGCTCGCCGCGATCAACCCGCTCTACGCCGTCGGCTATGTCGGGCACGCCCATGGCTGGACGGCGTTCAACGTGCTCGGCTCCGTGTTCCTGGCGCTCACCGGCGGCGAGGCGCTCTACGCCGATATGGGCCATTTCGGCCGGAGCGCCATCCGCATCGACTGGTTCGCGCTGGTCATGCCCGCCTTGCTGCTGAACTACATGGGCCAGGGCGCGCTAGTGCTCGGCGGACCGGCGGCGGCAGCGGATAACCCGTTCTTCCTGCTGTTCCCCGGCTGGCTGCTGCTGCCGGCGGTGATCCTGACCACGGCCGCAACCATCATCGCGAGCCAGGCGGTCATCTCCGGCGCCTTCGCGCTGGTGCAGCAGGCGATTCAGCTCGGCGTCGTGCCGCGCCTTGAGGTGCACCAGACATCCGAGGAATCGGCCGGGCAGGTCTACGTGCCGCAGATCAACTGGCTGCTCGGCTTCGCGGTGCTGCTGCTGGTGTTCGGCTTTCGCAGTTCCGATTCACTCGCCAACGCCTACGGCATCGCGGTTGCCGGCGACATGCTGGTCACCACGGTGCTCGTGTCGGTGGTCGCGCATGGTGTTTGGAAGTGGCCGCTCGCGCTCGTCGTGCCGGTGGCGGCGCTGTTCCTCATCATGGACACCACCTTCGTCTCCGCGAATTTTCACAAGATACCGGCCGGCGGCTGGTTCCCGCTGCTGGTCGCCGCCCTCGCGCTCACCCTGATGACGACGTGGCGGCGCGGCCGCGCCGTCGCACTCGCGCGGCGGGACGAGGACGCGATTCCGCTCCGCGACTTCATCGACCGGCTCGGCAAACCGGGCGCGCCCGTCCGGATGCGCGGCACGGCCATCTATTTGACGTCGCAAACCGACACGGTGCCTTCGGCCCTGGCGCTGAACGTCAAGCATAACGGCGTGGTCCACGACCGCGTGGTGCTGCTGCGGGCCGTCACCAACCGGTCGCCGCGACTGAGCGAGAGCGAACGGATGGAGGTGGAGCGGCTGGATGCCGGCTTCGAGCGCATCGACCTGCATTTCGGGTTTGCCGAAAAGCCGGACGTGCCGGCCGCGCTCGCCCTACACCGGGAAGAAACCGGCTTCGATCCGGCGTCGGCCTCCTTTTTCATCGGCAACGAGGTGCCGGTGCCGTCGCTGCGGCCCGATGTGCCGCGCTGGCAGGAGCGCATCTACGCGTTCCTGACCCGCAACGCCGTCAGGGCGCCGGACTACTTCCTGATCCCGCCGCAGCGCGTCGTCGAACTCGGCACCAAGGTCGAGATGTGACGCTCCATTTCGCCGACCGTCCGGCGGACCGCGTCCATTCCATGCGCGCCCGAGCGGTGAGCACCGCGAACGGGATCGCGGCGGCAAGGCCGAGCGTGGCGGGAAGCGACGCAAGCAGCGGAAACCAGCCGCCCCCAGCGAAGCCCACCATGAGTAGAAAACCGGCGAGAGTGTGCGGGTAGAAGCGCCGCACGGCCGCGCTCCAGGACAAGCGATCCGCCTCGCGCCGCTGCGGCTCCCAGACCGCAACCCGGCCTCGGGCGAGACGCAGCACCAGCAGCGTGCGGTCGAACGCGGCAATCGAATCGAGCAGGATCGAGAACGCCGTCTCGGCCAGCATCGAGCGGAGACCCACGCGGTTCGGGCCCGGCGCGGCACGGGCGAGCGCCTCCGCGTAGCCCGCGAGTTTCGGCACATGCAGCAGGCCGAAACCGACGCCGAGCAGGGCCAATATCGGCCCGCGCGGGGTTCCCTCGCCACCGCCGGTCAGCACGTTGAGCGCGGCGAGCGGCAGCGGCGCGAACCAGAGCGGTGTCAGCGCGTAGTGCCCGATCGCTTGCAGCATCTGCAAACGCCCGACCGGACCGAGATCGCGGCGCCGGAGCAGATGCCGGTATTGCAGATTGCCGGCGGCCCAGCGCACGTCGCGCTCGAGCATCGCGACCAGATCCGGCGGGTGGCCCTCCTCCGAGCCGGTCTCGTCGGGCAACACGCGCACCGCCCAGCCCGCCGCGTGCAGGCGCGCCGCTTCCACGAGATCGTGCGACAGGATCGGGCCGCCGCCCGGCAGAAGGGGCAGCCGGCAATGCGCCCGGAACGGCGCGATCCGGAGCAGCGCGTTGTGGCCCCAATACGCACCCTCCGGGCCTTGCCACCATGCCTGGCCGGTGGCCCAGATCCGCACGCTGTAGCGATGGCCGAAGCCGAAGGCGCGGCTGAACACGGTGTGCCCGGGGCGGCCCGCCACCGCCTGTTGCAGCACCGCAAGCGTGTCGTCTGCCTGCATGACCCGGATCAGCCGCCGCACCGCCGCTGCCGTCATCACGGAATCGGCGTCCAGCAACAGGGCGAAATCGAAGCCTTCCGCGTGACGGTCGAAAAACTCCATGAGGTTGCCGGCTTTCCACCCGGCGTTGATCGCGCGCCTGCGATAGCGCACGCAGTCCGGCGGATAGCGGCGGGCGAACCGGGCCACCGCCTGCTCTTCGTGCAGCGCCGCCTGCCCTCCCGGCGTGTCCGACAGAATCGCGAGGGCGAAGCGATCGCCGCCCGCTCCCCCGCGTAGCTCCTCGAGCAAACGGCCAAGCGGCGGCAGCACCGCCCGCATATCTTCGAGCCGGACGCACACCGCGATCACGGTCCGTGCCAGGATGGGTGCGTCGGATCGTGCCGTTCGCAACGATGGCAGGACGAAACCGGGCGGATCCGGCGACAACAGGCGCACGGCGACGCCCGCAACGGCCGTGGCGGCGGCGAGGCCAACCCACGGCCCGGTTGCGCCGAGACACGCGAGGATCAGCTTTTCGCAGAGCGTCCACCCGCCCGCCGCAAACATGCGGGCGGCGAGTAGCGGCATCGCGAGCGCGATGCCCGCCGTCATGCCGATCATCACCGCGCGGCGGCATCGAAGCCGCTCCGGGGCCTGCGTCACGCGCTCAGCCGCTGCCCCGCGCGCCGCACGGCGGGCACGTCCGCCGCCAGGCGGCGTTCCCATGCGAGCGCACCCGCGACGATCGCGTCGAGATCGCTGAAAGCCGGCCGCCAATCGAGAACCGCGCCGATCCGGTCCACGCAGGCGACCAACGCGGGCGGATCGCCGGGCCGGCGCGGCGCCATGCTGACCGGCAGCGCGCAACCGGCCGCGCGCTCCACGGCTTGCAGCACCTGCCGCACGGAGGTGCCGACACCGTAGCCGCAATTCAGCACGGTCCCGGCGCCGCCGCCTTCCAAATAGCGGAGCGCCGCGAGATGGGCGCGGGCAAGATCGCTGACATGGATGTAGTCGCGCACTCCGGTTCCGTCCGGTGTCGCGAAATCGGAACCGAATACCGCGATCCGGGGACGCAGCCCGAGCGCCGCCTCGCACGCGACCTTGATGAGATGGGTCGCGCCTGGCGTGCGCTGGCCGGCGCGACCGTGCGGGTCGGCCCCCGCGACGTTGAAATAGCGCAGCACCATGACGGACAAACCATGCGCCGCGCCCGCCGCTTCCAGCAGCCGTTCCGCCGCGTGCTTCGATGCCCCGTACGGGTTGATCGGCCGGCACGGTTCGTGTTCGGCAACGGGATGACGGTCCGGAATGCCGTACACCGCGGCCGTCGAGGAGAAGATGACACGCCGCACGCCCTCGGCGACGCAGGCTTCGGCGAGCGCCAGCGTGTTGGCGACGTTGTTGCGCCAGTAACCAAGCGGCTGCGCCACGCTGTCCGGCACGACGAGCGACGCGGCAAGGTGCAGGACGGCGCGGACGCGGTGGCGGCGCAGCGTCCTCCGCACCAGCGCCACGTCGCCGGTGGATCCCCGTACCAGCCGCACGTCTTCCGGCACCGCTTCGGCGCGGCCGGTCGACATGTCGTCCAGCACGACCACCTGCATGTTGGCGTCGCGCAACGCCAAGACCACGTGGCTGCCGATGTAACCGGCGCCGCCGGTCACGAGCACCGCGCCCGTCATGCGCAAAGCCAGCTCGACGGAACGCAGGTGGGTCCGTGCTCACGCACGGATTCTCGCGGACCCGCTGTCGTCAGCGCACGCACGAGTCCCGCTTCCCCGCCGAACTGAAAGCCGAGCTGCGTTGCGTACTCCCGGCAGGCGGCGAGCCGGGACGCTTCGTCGCCGATGATCCGGCGCTCCGGCAAACGCGCCATCTCGTCGGCAAACGGTTCCGCGGGATGGGTGTGGCGGCGCGCGGCGTAGGGAAAGTCCATCCACCACAGCACGGGCGTCGCGGGCGGCAGCGCGCGACGCAGCGCGCGAACAGCCTGAACGTGATCGACATGGCCGCCGATCGCTTGCGGCGCCAGCACCAGATCCGGTCCGGGTGCCGCAAGCGGACCGTCCGCAAGGATGGAAGCGAGCGCATGGTCGGCGGCATCGTCATCGCGCACGGAGCCGAACAGCGCTCGCGCGCTCTCGTAACCGCGATGCGGTGCTTCCGGCAACGGCAGCCAGACAGCAAGCGCGCCGAGCGCCGAACACGCGCGGGCGTCCTCGTGGCGGCGGATCGCCATGTAGTCGGCGTCCGGCGGAAGGCCCTTGTCGGTCTGGCAGCTAAGCGCGAAGCCGCTCGGGGACGCCACCGAGCGCGTGAACGCCGTGCAGACTGTCACCTCCCATCCGGCTTGCGCGAACCGCGCCAGCGTGCCGCCGCAAGAGAACGCGGCGTCGTCCAGATGCGGCGACAAAGCGAACGCGTGCGGCATTAAAGCAAATGCGGCGCGGCGCGGAACCGGCAGCCAGCATCGGCCGGGAGCGTGGAGTCCAGCCCGGGTTTCGGCGGTCGTCCGTGGACACGGGCGTAAACATCCATGATCTGCCGTCCGACCGCCGTCCAAGAATAGGTGCGCCGGCACTCGTCGAGCGCATCCAAGGCGAGGCGTTCACGCAGGTGCGCGTGCTCGATCATGCGGCGCAGCGCCGCGGTCAGCGCCGGCACGTCGCCCGGCTGCACGAGGAGCCCGTTCTCGCCGTCACGCAGGCAATCGGACACGCCGACCGCGTGGCAGGACACGCAAGGGAGCCCGGACGCCATCGCTTCCAGAATGGTGTTGGAAAAGCCCTCGGCGTAGGTCGGAGACACGAACACGTCGCCCATTCCGTACACGGCCGGCGCGGCGTCGTAATCGGCGTATCCGGTGAACCGCACGTCGATGCCGAGTTCGCGCGCGAGATCCTGCGCGGCGTCGAGATCGGGGCCGATGCCGGACACGATGGCCGCAAACGGGACGCGCGCGTCGCGCAACAGGCGGAGCGCGTGGAGAAAATCGAGCACGCCTTTTCGCCGGTCCACCCGTCCATGATAGAGCAGCCGCACCGGCATCTGCGCAGCGCCCGGCGGCTGCACGGGCGTGAAGCGCCGCACGTCAACCGCGCCCGGCACGATCGTGAACCGGTCGCGCGCGACACCGAGCCGTTGCACCACCTCCTGCGCGAAGCTGTTGCAGCCGATCAGCAACGCGTCGGCGTGGTGCAGGACGCGGAGCATGGCCTGCCGGTGCGTTTCGCAGCACGAGCCGACCCAATGGCCGTCGCCGCCTTGGATGGAGACCACGGTGGGCCGTTGCAGGCGTTGCGCGGCGAGCAGCACCGCCCAGCCATTCGGATAGCCGTACTGGGCGTGCAGCACGTCGAACGGGCGCTTCTCGTGCTCGGCGACAATGGTTTCCACCATGTCCGACACGTCGCGCTCGAAATCGGCGCCGCCGGGCGCGGCAAAATCTTCCTCGCCGAGCGAGCGGCGGCCGATCACCGTTACCCCGGGCACTGCCGGCGGTGGCCCGCCGCCATAGACGCGCGTTCCCGCCTGGTCGCCGCGATATTGGCTCACCATCGTGACGTCGTGCCCGGCCGCGACCAGCTCGCGCAGCAGGTTGGCGGCATAAACGCTCATGCCGCTGATCGCCGGAAAGAAGCGGCGGCTGCAGAACAGGATCCTCATGGCGCCTCCTCGCGGCAACGGCGCAGCCATTCGATCGCGTCTGGAACCATCCGGTCGGCGCGGTGACTGTCGCGGGACAATTCGACGCAGACGAGGCCGGGAAAGCGCACCGCATCCAGCGCCGCGAGACAGGCGGGAACATCCATGTCGCCATCGCCGAATGGCAGATGCGTATGGTCGCCACGCCGCATGTCCTCGATCGCGACCGTCCCGATATGCGGAACGAACTCGCCGACCGCGGCTTGCGGCTCGCGCTCGCCGGTCACCAGGCAATGGCCGAGATCGAGCGCGAGTTTCAGCGCGGGCAACTCGGCGTGCAGCAACGCCCAGTCGTCCAGCGTTTCGACGAGCATTCCGGGTTCCGGCTCCAGCGCCGCCGTCACGCCCCGGCGCATGCTGTATTCGAGAACGGCCGCGACGCCTCGCACCAGCCACTCGCTTGCCTCGCCACGATCGACACCGGGCTTCGGCACGCCGGCCCAGAACGACACCGCTTCCGCCCCCAGCACGCACGCGATGTCGACCGCGCGGCGCAGAAACGCGATGCGGTGTGCGCGTCCTTCAGCGCTGGGGGAGAGCAGCGTCGGTTCATGCTTGTGACGCGGATCGAGGAGGAACCGCGCGCCGGTTTCGATCACGGAGCCGAGGCGGCGGGCGTGCAGATCACGCGCCAAGGCTTCGGCGCGCTCGACCCAGCCCGCCTCCATCGGGTCGAGATGGTGGTGATCGAGCGTCAGCGCGACGCCGTCATAGCCCGCGTCGCCGATCAGCGCGACCGCGTCGGCAAGCCGGTGATTGGCGGTGCCGTTGGTGTTGTATGCGAAACGCAACGGATCGACTCAAGCCGCGCCGCGGCGGCGTTGCAGCAGCAATTGGGCGGAAAACGGCCCGCTTTCGCGATACAGCGGATACAGGCCGGCGACGAGATGGTCGGCGAGTCGCGCGTCGAACCAGGCCGGGCCGCCGGCGCGTTCCTCGTCGGCGGGGCGGAGGCGAACACGCTGCGCCCCCTCGCGCGGCGCATCGAGCAGCAACGGATCGCAGCGCTCGCGCAAACGGCGGACGCCGCGCCAGCCAATCCGGCCGTAGCTCATTGTTTCGCTTTCCAGGCCCGGCACGATGGTCTTCACGACCTTCACCTGTGATCCGGGCGGCGAGCAATCGACCCACAAAATGTCGAGCGCCGCCGCATGGAGGCGGCCGGCGAGCCAGTGCAGACGGTCCTCGGAACCGGTGACCGCGCCCGGGTCCGCGTCGGGCAGCGCAGAAAAGGCGACATGGGTCCGGTTCGCGAACACGCTGCCGGCGAGCCGGCGGCGAAGTTCCGCGGCATCCTGAGCAACCCATTCCGCCATCGCCTCCAGCGCGCGGTTTTCCTCCTCCTCGGTCATCGCGACGGCGAGCTGGCGTTCGACCATGTCGCGCGGCATGACGCGCCGGACGGTGTCGATCGGGCCGTGCGTCGCCGCCTTGCGCGCGCGCGAGCCGCAGAATTCCAGCAGCGCCTTGCGCAGCGAACGCGCACGGTCAGGATGCGCCGCCTCGCCGCAAGCCGTGATCTGGACCGGCACGGAGGCTTTGGGGTCGTCGCCGACGACGTAAAGATTGGCAATGCCGAAATCGGCGGCGGCAAGCTTCACGGTGACCGCGATGCCGAGCGATTGCAGCTTGCCGAGCAGCGCCGCGACTTCGGGTTCCGTCGCGGTGTCCATGTCGACGGCGACGCCCTGATCGAGCGCGCGATACGCAACCGCATTGCCGTCCCGCTGCAACAGCTCCATCAGCCCATGCGCGATCGCGTGCGGGTAGTCGAACCCAGCGCCGAGGCCGTTGGTAATCGGCATAATCAGCCGCGCGGCCTCGCGAAGCTGGTACGGATAGGCCGCCACCCATTCGCGGGGCACCATCACCGTCTCGTCGGACGGAAAGCGGCGCGCTTCCACCCACGGCAGCGGCATGTCCGGCGCATACGGGCTGCCTGCGGGCAAGCAGAGCGTCAACGGGTCGGCGACGCCGCGTTCTCCACGCGCGCGCCGCAATTCGGCATAGGACGCGACGACGCGGGGAGCGATGTGCATCCATTCGCCGACATGCACTTCCTCGCACAACTCGCCGAGCGCACCGACTTCGGCCTCGACCTCCGAAAAGCCGTAGCCGTAGCCGATCGTCGCGGGCTCGCTCGACAGCAGCAGGCTTGCCTGCACGACCGGGATGCCGGTGCGATCCAGCGCGTCGATGCGGAAGGTGAGCACGTCGCCCCGCTTCGGCAGGCTGGCCCGGAAGGCGTCCGCGACCTCCCGAAGTTCCGACCCGTCGCTCGTCACGTCGTGCTGCCCTCCTGCGGGGCGCGCGCGAGATCGCGCATCGGGATGTGCCGCACACCAGGCGGCCCACGCAATCCGTCATCCAGCACGGCGAGGGCAACCGCGCGCGTCACGCCGGGCGCGTATTCGAACGGCGTGCAAACGGTGTCGAAATCGAGCGGCGCGATCACGTCGCGGTAGCGGCGCAGTTCGCCGCGCGTCAGCGGGATCTCTTTGTGGAACGCCTTATGCGTCGACACCGCAAGGTTCTCTCCCCGTTCGTTCTGATCGACCTTGAACGCATCGCCGCAGAACAGAATGCGGCGATGTTCGTCGTGCAATACCGCCTGCCCTTCATAGTGGCCGCCGACATGATGCAGCGTCAGCCCGGGACGCAACTCAAGCGCATCGTCGTACGGCCAGGTCACGCGGAAGGCTTTCGTCATGCGGAGATCGTCTTTCTGGATCGCCAGCACTTCCGGCTGAAACACATCCTGCAACTGCCAGAGCGCGCCATAGCCATGCGCGTGCGACGCCGCGAGGAAGCGGATGCCGCCCAGGCGCTCGATCTCGGACAACATGGCGGCGGTGTAGAACGGCGCGGCCTCGAACGCGATGTTGCCATCCTGATGCAGCAGCAGCCATCCAGTGCCGTTCAGGCCGAGCGGCGGTGAGGTGGAGAACGCCACCATGTCGGGCCGCAGCGAACGCCAATGGCCGGTGAGCATCGACGCGATCTCCGGCACCGACAGAAAGCGCCAGCCGTCATGCGGCAGATCGTTGCGCGTGTCCGTGCACACGGGGCAGTCCGGCGGCGGCGCGAAATAGCGCTGCCAATAGCCGCAATTGGCGCAGGCATACGGCTCTAGGGGCACCGCGCGCTCCCCGCAGCCGCGTACGCGCGGTCGAGCAAGCGCATGATGTGGAGATCGCGCGCGATGCTGAACGTGCCGTCCTCCGCGCCCGAGGCAAAGCGCGCGAACGCCGACATCTGCCGCGTGAAAGGCGACGCCGTCGCATCCGGCACCGGCAGCTTGCGGCGCAAGCCGAGCCGGCCATCATGCAGCCACACTTCGCCGCCGGGCGTTTGCCCCATCGTGCGGTCGGCGACGATCTGGCCTTCCGTGCCGATCACTTCGAGCCGCCGCCGAGGCAGCGCTTCCGGGCAATTATAGGCGACGTGCATCTGCAAGAGCACGCCATTCGCCGTCCGTCCGATCAGCAACGCGCCGTCATCGACGGCGTAGGGCTGCACGCGATGCTGGGTCAGCGCGGCGATCGCCTCCACGCGCTCGCTCAGCAGAAACTCCGTGAGATCGAGCCCGTGCGGCGCCAGATCCATCAACGCGCCGCCGCCCGCGCGGCCCGGGTCGGCGCGCCAATTGTCGCGGGCGAAACCGGCATCGACCCAGCAGGCGTAGACGATGCGGATCGCTGTAACGCGGCCGATGGCGCCAGATGCGATCGCGTCACGGATGGCGGCGTGCGCCGGGTGGTGACGCTGGTCGAACGCCGTTCCGTAGCGAATGCCCGTCCGCGCGACGCAGTCGGCCATCGCTTCCGCATCGGCGCGTGTCGCCGCCATCGGCTTTTCGCACAGCACGGCTTTGCCCGCTTGGGCCGCCGCTTCGACTGCGGCGCGGTGCAGATGGTTCGGGGTCGCGACATAGATCGCGCCCACAGTCGGATCGGCAAGCAACCCGGCGAGATCAGCGGACGCGCCGATCCCGGCGGCGGCGGCGGCGCGGCGGGCGGACGGATCCGGATCGGCAATGGCGGCGACGCGCCCCCCGGCGGCGAGGATACCGGGAAGGGCGTAGTCACGCGCCACCCAGCCGAAACCGGCGATGCCCCACACCGGGGGTGCTGTTTCCTGCAAAGGCCGGGAAAGATTTTCGGTCGCGTCCAGCATCGCTACCACTGCGCCGGGAGGTCGAGCAGTTCGCGCCGCCGCGCCGGTTCTTCGGTCGCCGCATCGAGCACGGCCGCCGCCGGTGCGTCGCTCGTGAGCGGATAGGTGGCGCGCGGCCCGTATTCGCGGGCGTAGCGTTCGCTCGGCCAGGCGATACGGCGATTCGCGGCATAGAGCGGATTGAGGCGAAGCGCGGTGCCAGGCGGCGGCAGGGCCAGCCCATTCGTGACGGCGCGCGCCCCTCCTAGGCCCGGGCCGGAGGCCAGCGAAAACGCCTCTGCCTTGCCGAGCGCGTCTGGCGATGCCGCTTGCGGCGCGCGGCGCTCATGCAAAGCGCGGGTCAGCTCCGCGTCGTCGTACATGGTTGCGTCCGGAAACAGATCGGCCAATTCCCCGGCGCTGAGCGCGTGGCCGGCCGACAGGTTGGGCCAGTCACGGTTATGGATGTGGCCAACGATAAGGACGCCGGTTGCCGGGTCGAGCAGGGCGCGGAGACGCGCGACGATCGGTGATTTCGGCGCCAGGAAGTAGAACGCGTCGTGGCAGGCGACGAGACCGAACCCCGATCCGACCGGCGGCCAGTCTTGCGCCGCGTCGAAGCAGAACAGCCGTGCGCCCGGCACGACCCAGTGGTGGGCGACCCACAGTTTCGCCCAAACAACATCCGCGCCGGTGACCCGCACGCCCCTTTGCGCCAGCGCGCGCAGATGGTGCCCGATGCCGCAGGCGAGTTCGAACGCCTCCGCGGGTACGTTCCAGTGCGCCTCGGTCAGCGCGAGACCGGCGACGAAGGTCGGATCCGACCACCGATGCGCGAAATAGTCGCCGACCTCGCCCCATGCGAGCAGCGCCATCGCGTCACGCAGGGAAAGCCGCGCTCGCTCCCGCACCAGCGTGCGAAGCGCGGCCGGGTCGGCGGCCGGACCGCGCCACCAATCATCCTGGTCGGCCAGCAAGGCTGCGCGCGCGCCGTCGACATCGTCCGCATCGATCCGCGCCAGCGCCTCGGCGGCCAGCGCCGCACGCCCGGCGCGTAGAAACGGAATGCCGTCCGGCGCGGGCCACCTGCGGCCGGTTTCATCGGTGACCGTATGCGGCGTGTCCCGGATCACGAAGCAAGATCCATCCGCGCCAGCACCGCGTCCTGGAACGGCTTGGTCGGTCCGTCATGCACCAATCCCATCTGCCGCTGCACAAAGCCCATCGTCGTGCGGGCGGCGCGCAGATGGTGCTCGACCTGCAGCACGCGGTCGATCGTATCGGCGGCCTGGAATGCGCGTCCTTCCGCCGTTGCGGCGTCCGGGAGAATACGGCAGGCGCTCTCGACCGTTTCGCGCAACTCGCTGCCGAGCTCGTCAAGCGCAATCTCTCTCGCCCGCGCCATTGCCGGCGCCAGCCACTCGCCGAGCAGCATTTCGCCGGCAAAGCCGCTATCCGGCAGCAGCGCATTGTGCAGATGGTGGGCGAGACCCGCGACGAACACCGTCACCGGATCGGCACTCCAAGCCGGTGCCAGCAGCACGCCCGCGACCGCAACCGCCGTGCTGTGTTCGGCGTGATTTTCAGGCGGCTCCAGCACCAGCCGGCCCCGACCCGGACAGGTCACCCCGGCACGGGGCTGGAGGGCGAGGCGCCCGACAAAGCCCGGCGCCGGTGCGGAAGGCAGTTCCTCCGCGGCCTCGAGGAGCCAGCTTCGCAGCGCGGGGTCGAGCGGGTCCGCCAATTCGGTGACCGCACGGTGACGAATGGCACGGACGGCGTCGGGCGGGATGCCGGCGGCGGCGAGCGTGGCGGCATCGAGATCGCCCAGCCGCGCGGCGGCAAGCGCCCGGGAGGTCGCCGCACGCGCGACGTCGCGCGCCGGCACGCCCGCCGCCAGCCACGCCCAGCTTTGCGCGAAGCA
>JAFAXA010000086.1 GCA_019241425.1 Acetobacteraceae bacterium
CCGTCCGGAGGCAAAGGCGCGGGCGGAGGCGCTCGGCGCGCGGGTGACGGATAGCGTGTCCAAAAAGACCGACCTCGTCGTGCTCGGGGCCGATGCCGGGTCGAAAGCCCGCCGGGCGGCGGATCTCGGCGTGCGCACGGTCACGGAGGCCGAGTGGCGGACGATCGCGGGTTTATAGCGTCACGGCCCGGAAGCCGCCCGCCCGGTCGGCGAGTTGGCGTTCCGGGATTTCCAACGCTCCAGCCTGCTCAGCGCGGCGGCGGCGTCCTGGTCGCCGAGCGTGATCGCCGCACGATACAGTTCCGTTGCACGTCCGGCATCGGCGGCGACGTGCGTCGCCCCGACGCTCGCGAGATACACAGGGTCATATGTTCTGGCGAGGCCGGCCGTGCCGGCAGCGCTGGACGCATCGGCTGCCCGCGCGAATAGAAGCCGCGCCGCCCCGATGTCGTTTTCCGCCAGTTTCTGCTCGCCTCGCCTGATCAGAGCCGCAACGGTCGCCGTCGGCACAGGGACGGCCGGGGTTTCCGGCGGGGGCTTGGCGTTGCCGGCGGGCTCGGCCCGGTTCTCGGCGCGCGGTTCGGTGGGGCTCAGTAACGGGGGCTCTTGGGCCGATGGGGGCGGTGCCGGAACGACCGCGAGGGATTGCTTCATGCGGCCGGCATCGGCCTCGACCGACGGAGCCGGGGCCGCCCCTGCTTGTGTTTCGGGCTTCGCGGGCTCCTGTTTCCCGGCTTCCGCAGAGGCGGCCGCCGGGGGCTGATGACTGGGCGCGGCAGGCGGGGCGGCGGCGGCGGCAGATGGCGCGGGAGGCGCGGGAGGCTCGGCGGGCGCTGAGTCGCCGCGCCTGAGCACGACGGAATCGCGAAAGGCGAGGAAGCGCTGCGCCACTTCCTCGTCGCCGATCGTCTTTGCTTCGAGCGCGTCCTCGCTCAGCCGTGCCGGGATCCGGTCGATCGCATCCTG
The DNA here is from genome assembly GCA_019241425.1 of Acetobacteraceae bacterium. Lineage (GTDB taxonomy): Bacteria > Pseudomonadota > Alphaproteobacteria > Acetobacterales > Acetobacteraceae > JAFAXA01. The sequence goes on from JAFAXA010000086.1 coordinate 967, forward strand.
CTCGGATGGCGATGCCGAGAGCGCCAAAGACAGGATTCTGGCAAACGTTTCGGAGGCGTTGTCGCCCGCCGGGCCGTCCAACTGTCCGCCCGCGATCTGCCCCTCCAGCTTGAGCATCAGTTGCCCGACATCGCCTTCCGCCTCCGGCTCGGACGTTTGCGTCGGCCTATCGCCCCGCTGCTCGGGCCCCGACTGCGCCGGCTGCTGGCAGTAACCGGCGAGCGGCGCGCCGGCGCTGATTGCCAGAGCCAGAAGCGCCTCTCTCACCGGGAACGAGGGGCCGACCGGATACCGCACGGCCCGTGCTTTGGTCTCGGGCTGCGAAAACTTCGGGGCGGAGCCTCCCACCATCAGCCGATGGTAGCGGCTAGGAGCACGCATGTTGGGATCGGCAGGTGTTCACGGCTTCGCGCCGGCACTCGTTCTCGTGGGCATTGCAGGCATCGCGGCAGGCGGCGCGTCGCGGGTCGACCGTGAACAGCCGCGCGAAGCATTCGGCAACGCAGTTATCGTGCTTGCCCGTGCAGTCCGAGGCCGCAACGCAGGAATTGCACTCCGATGCCGGTTGCGCGCGCGCCCAAAGCGGCCAGCAGAGGGTCAGAACGCCGAGGCAGCCGACGGCGAGCGCCTTACGGGCGCACATAGGTCCAGCCCTGTTCCTGCAATTCGACGATGCGGCCGATCCCGGTCGGCACCACCCGGGCCTCGGGCAACAGGCTGATCTCCTTGTTCTCCTGCTTCGATTGATTGCTCATGGTGTTGCCGCACCCGGAAACGACGAGGTTCTTCGTGCTGTTGGTCATCGCGGCCAGCCGGTCCTTGACCGGCGAGGTGTCGCTGCGGACCATGGCGAGGCCGGGGCCGTAGGCCACGAATTCCATTTCCACCGTCTCGCCCCGCGACTTGTAGAAGTTCGACAGGTTTTCGGCGTTGTTGAGGGCGACGTTCATCGCGGCCGGGTCGTTCTGGCTGATCTGGAAAACGATGCGGTGGTGAGTCTCCGCTTGCGGCGCATCCGGCTTGTGCACAGCCGGCTTGCCCGTCTCGGCCCAGATCGTCAGCGGACCAACGGCCAGCACGGCCACCAGCGCCAGAAGACCGAGCACCAGTTTCGGGCTCCGCTTCATGACCGCTCTCCCCGGGCTGCGGCGAAACGAGCCCCCATCAGTGGTGCTGGTTTTTCCATTTCAAAAACTCCTGGAACAGGCGCTCCTCGGCGGCCGGATCGCCATGCGCCGCGTCGTGCAAGCCGGGGGGCACCGGTTCATCCGCGCTCGCGGAGCGATCCGCGGCCGCCGTGACCTTGTTGTGGTCGAGCCATTCCTGCGCGGCCGGGAAGCGGTTCAGCCCAGGCACTTTGGCGTCCGGGTTGACGTCCTTCCACGCCGGATGGAAGGCCGGGTCGCGCAGCTTGTCGAGCCGGTTGAACAGGTAATCGGTGAGCCTTGCCACCCGCCGGTAGCGGTCCGATCCCTTCGGCCAATTATAGGCGGCCAGGATGGTCGGAACGGCGATCGTCTGCACCTTCTCCCCCTCCGGGATCAGGCCCGGATAGTCGCTGGAGGTCAACGTGGACGGCAGATAGAGGTCGAAATCCTCGAACGGAACCGACAGGAACTTGAAACCCGGGTCCCATTTCTTGCGCAGAAAGGCGTCGATCGGTTTCGAGGTGAGAAACACCACGGCCGCAATGTCGCCCTGCCCCGCCCGCATCTGCTCCAGCGCAATCTGATGCGGAATGAATGTCTTCTCCACGTCGATCTTCAGCTTCTCAAAGATCAGCGGGCCGGAATAGGCCGCGGTCGTGCCCGGCGTGTTGAAATTGACCTTCTTGCCCTTCAGGTCGTCGAGCGAGTTGATGCCGGGCCGGACGAAGATATGCAGTTCGGAGGGGAACAGGTTCAGGATGTAGGTGATGCGCTGGAAGATGTTCGGCACGAGTTGCTCGAACTGTTGTAGCGAGTCCGAATTGATGATTGCGGCGTCAACGCCCCGCAAATAGAGCAGCGATTCGACATTGGCCGCCGGCCCGTGCGTCACGATGGGCAGGACGTGGAGATTGTCGCCGTCATCCACCACCCGCGCGATTTCGGTCGCGAACCGGATCGGCGCGCCTTCGAGCTGACCGCCCGCGAGCCCCACCGTCCAGGCGTTCAGCGTCTCGATGGCCATGGTGTCGGCGGATCGCGAGCCTGGCGTCGGCAGCCCGGTCAGTGCCCGCGTCGGCCGGTTCTGGGCCGCTGCCGGTCCGGCGAGCAGCGCCAAGGCGAGAACAAGCGCGAGCGACAGCAATTTCACTGGTCCGAGCCCCTCGTATCTGGGGCTGAGACACTGGGCGAAATATGTTACGGTTGCAAGTGACCAAAAGGACAAGTTGCGCGCCCGTGCCGGCGCCTGTCACGGCTAAGTTGACGGCGGGCGGCCGGGTTGAACCGGTGGTTTATGTTTCTGGGTCGTCACTGCCGTGCACGCCAAGGGGGCGCGGCTCCGGCGCGGGTCGTTTCAGGCGGAACGACCCGCCCGCTCCCTTTCGTTGTGTTCGCCGGTTAATGGGCTTGGGCTAGGGATGGAGGCGGCGACATCGGCGGGTGAATGGTGGCCAATTGCGCGTTGACCCAGCTATTCCCGTTTTTGACCAAGGCCGTAGCCCAATGATCCGTCACCTCTGCCGGTCCGGCGCTGCCGGGAGCG
>JAFAXA010000114.1 GCA_019241425.1 Acetobacteraceae bacterium
CTGCTGCTGACGCTCGGCATGGGCGCCGGCGTCGGCGCGTTGAACGGTCTCGGCGTCGCCCTCTTCAACGTGCCGGCCGTCGTGATGACGCTCGCGATGAACGGCATCATGCAAGGCCTCACGCTCGGCCTCAGCGGCGGCATGACATGCAACGCCTGCGCGTCCTACGCGCCGCCCGTCGTTCAGGCGGCATCGCACGCGCGGTGGCTCGGCGTGCCGGCCGCACTCTGGTTATGGCTCGCGATCGCGGCGCTCGTATCGGCGGTGTTGAGCTTGACCGTGTTCGGCCGGCGCACCTACGCCATCGGCACCAACGCGCGCGCGAGTTATCTCGCCGGCATCAACGTGACCAGCACCACCGTCGCGCTTTACGCGCTCAGCGGCCTGTTCTCGGCTGCCGCCGGCATCATGCTGGTCGGCTTCGGCGGCCAAGCGGCGCTCGGCATGGGCGATCCGTATCTTTTCCAATCGATCGCGGCGGTGGTGATCGGCGGCGTCGCCATTCTTGGCGGCCGCGGCCATTATATCGGCGTGGTCGCGGGTTCCATCAGCCTGGTCGCGCTGGTCAGCGTGCTGATGGCCATGAACATGCCGGAATACGGCCGCAGCATCATCTACGGCGTCATCATCCTGGCGCTGCTGCTGCTCTACGGTCGCGAAACCGGCGAAAGCTGACCGGAGCCGCCGCGAAGCGGCTCAAGCCCATACGTTCAGTCTTTCGGAAATCCGTAGAGTTCGGCCGGATTGTCGACCAGCACGCGCTTGCGCGCCGCCTCATCCGGCACCGACTTAGCGAGCAGATCGAGCAACAGCGCGTCGTCGGGCTTGTTGTCCGGTTTCTCCGTCGGATGCGGCCAATCGCTGCCCCAAACAACGCGGTTCGGCGCGGCCGTCGCAAAAGCGTGGGCGACGGCGACGCTGTCCGAATAGGAGGGCGGTCCGACCTTGGTTTCGTTGTACAGGCCGGTCAGCTTCACCCAGGTATTGCCTTTGTCGAGCAGGCGGCGGATCAGCTTGAAGGTGTCGCTTTCGACGGCGTCCGGTTCTGGACAATGCGCCAGATGGTCGAACACGAGCTTGCCGCGAACGCGCAGGAAGGTATCGGCGGCGGCCGCGATCTGGTCGCCCGGCATGTTGATCTGACAATGCCAGCCGAGCGCATCGACGCGGTCGGACAGCGGTTCCAGCATTTCGAGCGTGGTGGTGCCCGGCTGCGCCAGGTTGAAGCGAATGCCGCGCACGCCGAGGCCGTGCAGACGGTGCAGCTCGGCGTCACTGACGGAGGTGTTTACAACCGCAACCGCGCGGAAATTCGGGCCAAGCGCCGCCATGCCCTCCAGTGTCGGGCGATTGTCCACGCCATACAAAGATGGCTGGATGACAACGCCGCGCGTGGTGCCGAGACGGGCCTGGAGCGCGCGGTAATCGTCCGGTGTGGCATCCGGCGCGGGCAAGCCCCCCGGCGCTGGCGGATACCGATTGTTGTAGATGTGGAAATGGCAGTCCGTCGCGCCGGGCGGAACACGCAGCGTCGCCGCCTCGCTGCCGGTGGAATAGCGCACCGCGTGTTGCGCGCGGGCCGCTCCTCCGCCCAGGCCGATCAGGCCGCCGGCGGCGATCGCGCCCAAGCCGCCGAGAACGCCGCGCCTGTTGCATCGAACGTCGCTCATGCTTCGCTCCCCTCATCACGCTTGTTTTGCATGAAGGAAAAATCGCAGCCCTCGTCGGCCTGCAGAACCGTGTCCCAGAACAAGCGCGCATAGCCCCGCTCGGCCCATTCGGGTTGCCGGATCGCGTCGGCCGCGGCGCGACGGCGTTCCAACTCCCCCTCGTCGACGAGCAGGTCGATCCTGCGGCCCGCGACATCGAGCCGGATCTGATCGCCCGTTTGCACCACCGCGAGCGGGCCGCCGGCGGCCGATTCCGGCGTGATATGGAGCACGATCGTGCCGAACGCCGTGCCGCTCATCCGCGCATCGGAGATGCGGACCATGTCCTTGACGCCGCTCGCTAGGATCTTCTTGGGTATCGGAAGATAGCCCGCCTCGGGCATTCCCGGCGCGCCCTTCGGGCCTGCGTTGCGCAGCACCAGAACATCCTCCGGCCCAACGTCGAGGTCCGGATCGTCGATGCGTTCCGTCATCGCCGCGACCGAATCGAAAACGACGGCGCGGCCGGTGTGCTGAAGCAGCTTCGGCGTGGCCGCGCTGTGTTTGATGACGGCTCCCCTGGGCGCGATATTGCCATGCAGAACGGCAATGGCGCCGGTCGGCTTGATCGGATCGGCGGGGGAGCGGATCACCGTCTGCCCCGGCACCTCCTCGGCAACGGCGACGACATCTCGAAGCGTTCCGCCGGCGACGGTTTTGGCGTCGAGATCGAGCAGATTGCCGAGTTGTTGCATGAGCTTCGGCACGCCGCCCGCGTGATGGAAATGCTCCATGTAGTGCTGTCCGGACGGCTTGAGATCGATGAGTACGGGTACCTTGCGGCCGAGCGCGTCGAAATCCGCAAGGTCGATCTTGTAGCGCGTGCGATTCGCGATCGCGGTCAGATGGATGATGCCGTTGGTCGATCCGCCGATCGCCTGCAGCACCGTCAGCGCGTTGCGGAACGAAGCGTCGGTCAGAATGTCGCTCGGACGCGGAGCGCCGGACAGGGCCATCTCAGCCGCCCGCTTGCCGCTCGCCTCTGCGATGCGCACACGCTCGGCATGCGGCGCCGGAATCGTGGCGCTGGTCGGCAGCGACAATCCGAGCGCTTCCGTGACACAGGCCATGGTGCTCGCCGTTCCCATCACCATGCAGGTGCCGACGGATGGTGCGAGGCGGCTGTTCGCGATTTCGATTTCATCCGCATCCACCTGGCCCGCGCGGTGGCTCGCCCACAGGCGCCGGCAGTCCGTGCAGGCCCCGAGCACCTCGCCCCGGTGATGGCCGACGACCATCGGGCCGGTCGGGATCACCACCGTCGGCAGATCGGCGCTCACCGCGCCCATGATCTGCGCGGGGAGATTTTTGTCGCAGCCGCCGATCACAATCACCGCGTCCATCGGCTGGGCGCGGATCATTTCTTCCGTATCCATCGCCATCAGGTTGCGCAGAAACATGGAGGTCGGATAAGCGAAGCTTTCGTGGATGGAGATGGTGGGAAACACCATCGGCATACCGCCGGCCAGCATGACGCCGCGCTTGGCGGCCTCGATCAGCGCCGGCACGTTGCCGTGACACGGATTGTAGTCGCTGCAGGTGTTGGTGATGCCGACGATCGGCCGCTCCAGCGCGTCGTCCGAATATCCCGCGGCCTTGATGAAGGCCTTGCGCAGGAACAGCGAAAACCCCGCGTCACCGTAGCTCGTCAGGCCCTTTCGCAAGCCCTTGCTCATTGTCGCCTCCCCGTTCCCGGTTGCTGCTCCGGCGCTCCACAACGCGCATCAGCGGACGGGCGCCACCATCGAGCGGGCCCGCGCCCGTCCGCTGATGCAGCGACCCGCCGGCTGCACCGGCATCGCGTTCCAACTGCTGAAGCCGCCGACCGGGAGATCGCGGCAGATCAGCAGAGTCGGATCGGCTTGAACACCTCTGCGCTCGGCACGATCGGCCGTGTCTGGCTTGGATCGCCGAGACGTCAGAACAAGCCTTCGTGACCGATCCCGCCCAGGGAGAACGGGCGGGAAAAGCCGACCGCTCGGCTAGTAGCGCCAGTGCCCCTGCCGCCAAATCCAGCGATAGCCGTTCCAGCTCCAATGGCCAGGCACCCAGCGTGCGCGCGAATAGCCGGGCGGCGGTGGCGGACGATGCTCGTAGGGCGGTGGCGGCATCGGCGGACGGCCGCGCGGGGGCGGATAGCCGACCGGCGGCGGATAGCCGGGCGGCGGCGGTGCGCCGGGTGGCGGGGGCGCGCCGGGTGGCGGTCCCGGGGGCGGCATGTATTGGGCGGCGGCCTCGGAGGCCGACAATATGGTCGCGGGCAGGGCAGCAAGCAGCAGGAACTGCCGACGGTGCATCGGGTGTTCTCCCGCCGGGACATCCACGAGTGCGGCGCTCCCGGCAACGGTCCGCGAACGGATGATGGGCTGAAGATGTTGTCGCAATGTGTCGGCCGGGTCCACCGGCAAGACGCTTCCGGAAAGGAAGCGCTGCGCTCAGGTGGTGACGTCCACGCCTGGAGTGCCGCCATCGGATAAGCGGCCGATTTCGCGCGCCCGCGAAAAGCCCGCGTCGTGCAGCCGTTCGAGCAGGTCCGGCACCGCCTCCACGGCGCAGGCGATCAGCAGGCCGCCGCTGGTCTGCGGGTCGCATAGCAGCCCGCGCCGCCAATCCGGCAAATCGGGCGGCAGCCGCACCTCGGCGCCGTAGCTCGCCCAGTTGCGCGTGGCGGCCCCGGTTCCGAAGCCTTGGGCCGCGAGCGCCTCGACCTCCGGCAGGAACGGCACGTCCGGCAAGCGAAGGGTCGCGACCAGACCGGAGCCGCGGGCGATTTCGAGCGTGTGCCCGAGCAGGCCGAAGCCGGTCACGTCGGTCACGGCATGGACGCCCGGAAGGTCAGCGAGCGTTCGTCCGACCGCATTGAGCTGTGTCGTGGAGGCGATCATCTCGCGGTAGAGCGGCGCTGACAGCTCGCCACGCTTGAGCGCGGCGCTGTAGATGCCGACCCCGATCCCCTTGGTCAGGATCAGCGCGTCGCCCGGCTCGCCGCCGCTGTTGCGCAACACCCGCTCCGGATGCACGAGGCCGAGCACGGCCAGGCCGTAGATCGGCTCCGGACTGTCGATCGAGTGGCCGCCGGCGACCGGAATGCCCGCTTGTTCGGCGGCCGCCGCGCCGCCCGCCAGGATTTCCTGCACGCTCTCGATGGCGATCTTGCCGACCGGGATGCCTACGATCGCCAGCGCCATGATCGGCGTAGCGCCCATCGCGTACACGTCGGACATCGCGTTGGTCGCGGCGATGCGACCGAAATCGAACGGATCGTCGACGATCGGGGTGAAGAAATCCGTTGTGGCGACCACCGCTTGGCTGTCGTTGAGCCGCCAAACCGCCGCGTCGTCGCCGGTCTCCGTCCCGACCAGCAGGTTCGCGTAGGTCACCGCGGCCGGCATTTTGGTCAGGATATGCTGGAGGACCGATGGCGCCAGCTTGCAGCCGCAGCCGCCGCCGTGTGCTAGGGACGTCAGGCGGATTTCGTTGTCAGCCATACCCAGGCTCCTCTTCATCGGCCGCCGATATAACCGAAAAGCTGCATTTGCGTGCCGTGATCGCGCTCGATCCGCGCCGCCTGCGTGGGGGTCAGCACATCCCGCCAGCCGCCCGCTCCGCCGGTGCGGAAAAACGGCGCGGTCGCGACCGACGGACGCTCAGCAAATCCGCGCGTCGCTTCCTGGTCGCGCAAGGCTTCGAAACGGCTGAAGCGTATCGCTCGTTCCAGCCGGTCCGCAGGCGGGTCCATGCCGAGCAGCCGGATCACATCGCCGAAGGCGCGCGCCGGATCGGCGAGCATGTCCTCGTAGCGCAAAACCAGGAGGCGCGGATCGGGCCGGCGCGTCCAGTAATGCACATGGAGCGACCAGCTCGACAGCCGCTCATAGACGCGGCGGTCGTCGCCGCCGGTCGCCGCTTCGGGGTCGGCCATGATCGCGATGGTTTCGTCGATCGAGCGGCCGATATGGTGGCTGAAGGATACCGCGATGTCGCGCGGATCGCGCACCATGTAGATCGCGCCCGCCGTGACCTCGGGCGTCACCAGCGGCACGCCCTCGACCACGAGCGATGCATTATGCGTTTTTGCGAATACGAGGGTGGGACTGACCGCGGTCAGGTCACGGTGGACGCGCGGGCGCATCCGTTGCACGTCGGCAACGGCGTATTGCGATGCCGGCCGCGGATCGTATCGCTTGTAATGATCTGCGCCGCTTTCGCCCACCGTCAGGTCGGAGAGTGCATCCAGACGATAGGGCTCGTCCGGCTGCAAGATGAAATTGTGCAGGAATGCCCGGAGCCAGGTGCTCCCCGATTTCGGGTAAGACGCGAGCCAAACCAGCTTGCCCACAAACGAAACCTCCGCGCAGCCAGGCGCTTGGATCGCGGGTCATACGCCATTAGATCGGTGGCACCCATGCCCGCCCGCTCGCAACCCCGCGATGACGACCTGTTCGGCCCCGATCCCGCCACCGGCGATCCGGCCAAGCCCGGCGCCCGGCCGCTGGCCGACCGGCTCCGGCCCGCGTCGCTGGAGGAGGTGGTCGGCCAGGACCACCTGCTCGGCACGGACGGCGCGCTGTCGCGGATGCTGGAGCGCGGCTCGCTGGCGTCGCTCATCCTTTGGGGGCCGCCGGGTACCGGCAAGACGACCATCGCGCGGCTGCTGGCGGCCCGCGCGGGTCTCGTGTTCGTGCAGATTTCCGCCGTGTTCTCGGGGGTTGCCGATCTCAAGCGGGAGTAAGAGGAGGCAGCCCGGCGCCGTCGCACCGGTGACGGCACGCTGCTGTTCGTGGACGAGATCCATCGCTTCAACCGGGCGCAGCAGGACGGATTCCTGCCCGTGGTCGAGGACGGCACCGTCACCCTGATCGGCGCCACCACCGAAAATCCCTCCTTCGCGCTCAACGGTGCGCTGCTCTCGCGCTGTCAGGTGCTGGTGCTGCACCGGCTCGACGACACGGCGCTGGAGCGCCTGCTCGGCCGCGCCGAGGCCGAACTCGGCCGGCAACTGCCGCTGTCGCCGGACGCGCGCGCGACGGTGCGGGCGATGGCGGACGGCGACGGGCGCTACCTGCTGAACATGGTCGAACAGATCGAGGCGCTGCCCGTCGGCTCCGGACCGCTCGATCCGGCGGCGGTCTCCGAACTGCTCGCCAAACGCGCCGCGCTCTACGACAAGGATCGCGAGGAGCACTACAACCTCATCTCCGCGCTCCATAAGTCGCTGCGCGGCTCGGACCCCGACGCGGCGCTCTATTGGTTCGCGCGGATGCTGAACGGCGGCGAGGACCCGCGCTACATTGCGCGCCGGCTGGTGCGGTTCGCCGCCGAGGATGTCGGCATGGCCGACCCGCAGGCGCTGCGGGAGGCGCTCGCGGGTTGGGAGGCGTACGAACGCCTCGGCAGCCCCGAAGGCGAACTCGCCATCGCCCAAGTCGTCGTCTATCTCGGCACCGCCCCGAAATCGAATGCGCTCTACTCGGCCTATGGGCAGGCGCGGCGGTCCGCTTCGGACACCGGCAGCCTGATGCCGCCCGCGCACATCCTCAACGCGCCGACGCGGCTGATGAAGGATCTCGGCTACGGCCGGGACTACGCGTACGACCACGGGGAAGAGGAGGCGTTCTCCGGGCAGAACTACTTTCCGGACGGGATGGATCGCGCTTCCTTCTACCGTCCGACGGATCGCGGCTTCGAGCGCGCCATCGGCGAGCGGCTGGCCCGCTGGGCGAAGCTGCGCACGGAGCGTGGGGGTTGAGCGCCTCCACTCTCACCGTCAGTGCGGACGAAGCCGACATCCGGCTCGATCGCTGGTTCCGGCGGCATTTTCCCGGGCTGACCCAGGGCGTCATCCAGAAACTCTGCCGCACTGGGCAGGTGCGGGTCGACGGCAAGCGCGCCGACACGGCGACCCGTCTCGCAGCCGGCCAGGCGGTGCGCGTGCCGCCGCTGCCCGATCCGCCCGCAAGGCCGCCGGAGCGGCAGGCCCTGCATATGACGCAAGGGGAACAGCGCGACCTGGAAAAACTGGTGCTGTTCCGGGACGACCATCTGCTTGTTCTCAACAAGCCGTTCGGCCTGCCGGTGCAGGGCGGCCCGGGCATCACGCGCCATCTCGACGCCATGCTCGGCGCGCTTCGTTTCGGGGCAGCGGACCGGCCCCGGCTCGTCCACCGGCTCGACCGCGACACGTCGGGCGTGCTGGTGCTCGCGCGGAGCCCCGGCACCGCTGCGAAGCTCGCGGCGGCCTTCCGCAGCCGGGCAGTCGAGAAAAGCTACTGGGCGGTCGTGACCGGCCGGCCGGTCCCGGTCGAGGGCCGCATCGACCTGCCGCTCCGCCGCGTCGGCGGAGAACGTGGCGAGCGCACCGCCCCGGCCGAACGCAATGACCAGGAGGCCGCGCACGCCATCACCGATTACCGCACGCTGGACCACGCGGCGCGGAAGCTGGCGTGGCTGGAGTTGCGGCCGCTGACCGGACGCACCCACCAGCTCCGCGTCCATTGCGTCGCGATGGGCACGCCGATCCTCGGCGACACCAAATACCACGAGCCGGACCAGAACAACGCCTTCAGCGCGGTCGTTTCCGGACTCTCGCAAAATCTGCACCTGCACGCGCGCGCGCTCAGCCTGCCGCATCCCGCCGGGGGAACGCTCTTGGTGCAAGCAGAGCTGCCGCCCCATATGCGCAACACCTTCCGGACTCTGGGGTTCGAGGCGCCGGCTGTCCGGCCGCCGCAGCGTCGCTGAACACACGGTCCGGACCCAACGGCTGCGGCGGAGACCGTGCGGAAACCGATCAGGATCGTCCTCTGGATGCTGCTTGCGCTGCTGGTGCTCGCGACGGGCGCGGCCTTGGTATTCGCCGCGACCTTCGATCCGAACCGCTACAAGCCGCAGGTCGCCGCCGCGGTGAAGCGGGCAACCGGGCGCGACCTTTCGCTGAACGGCAACGTGTCGCTGGCGTTCGGGCTGTCACCCACCTTCATCGCCCGCGACGTCGCGCTCGCCAACGTGGCGGGCGGCTCGCGGCCGGAGATGATCACGCTCGGCCAGCTCGAAGCACGGATCTCGCTCCTGGGTCTGCTGCATCGCCGGCTGGAGATCGAGCGCCTGATCCTGATCAAGCCCGACATCCTGCTCGAATCGAACGCCGCGGGTGAGCCGAACTGGCGCTTCAGCCCCGCCGTGCCCAGCGAGTCGCTGCCGCAGCCGGCTCCGGCCAACGCGAGCCGGGCGCCGCCGCCGGACATCACCCTGCGGCACCTGCTGATCCAGGAAGGCAGAGTGACATACCGGGCGGGCGGCCAGGAGCGGGTGCTGACCCTCGCTCGCTTCGAGGCGCGTGCCCCTTCCCGCGACGCCATGACCGAGATCGGTTTGCAGGCCGCCTATAACGGTGCGGCATTCACGGTGGACGGCACGGTCGGGCCGCTCGGCGCGCTGCAAACGCCGGACGCGGACGCGCCGTGGCCGGTACGGCTGACCGTCGGCGCGGGCGAGGCGCGGGCGACGGTTGCGGGCACGTTGCGCGAGCCGCTGCGGGCTCAGGGCTACGACCTGGCAATCGACGCCGGAGCCCCCGATCTGCAAGCATTTCAGCCGTTCTATCCGCCGCTTCGCTTGCCGAAGCTGCGCGACATCACGGCTTCGGCCCATGTCACCGAGGCTGCGTCGCGCCCGAGCGTATCCGCGCTGAAGCTGCATGCCGGGGCCTCCGACCTGTCGGCCGTTGCCCCCGGCCTGCAATTAACGGCGCTGGACGTGGACGCGCCCGCCCTGGATCAGCCGGCCAAGGTCACCGCCACCGGCCTGTTCGCGAACGCACCGCTGAGCCTTGCCGCAACCCTGGGCGCCCCGGCCATGCTGCTAGCGGGCGCTCCCGGGCCGTTTCCCGTGGAGGCGACCGCCACCGCCGCCGGCGCCCGGCTGATCGCCAAGGGCACAGTGGCGCAGCCGCTGGCATTGACCGGCGTCGACATCGGCATGGACGCGCAGATCCCGGATCTCGCCGCCCTGTCGCCGCTCGCCCGGCGTCCACTGCCCGCGCTCGAAAACGTCGCCTTCCAGACCGTGCTGCGCGACGCGGGGGGTGGCTTCGCGCATGGGTTGACCCTGAAGGGCGCGAGGTTGGTCACGCCGCAGGGCGACCTCGCCGGTGATCTGACCCTCGGCTCCGTTCCGCGCCCCTTTGTCCGCGGCAGCCTTTCCTCGACCAGGCTCGACGTCGACGCCGTGGAAGCCGCGCTCGCCCGCCCACCCGCTCCTTCCCCCGCCGCTGCGCCGCAAGCCGCCACCGCTCCGCCGCCAGCCGCACCCCCTCAGCCCGCGCCCGCTCCCGTAGCGGCCCCGGCCGGCGGCCGATGGGTCATCCCGGATACCCCGCTACCCTTCGCGCCCCTGCTCGCAGCCGACGCCGATCTCGACTTCAAGGCTGGAACGGTTGTCGCGCGCGGCACGCCCTATCGGGACGTGTCCGGCCATCTGGCGCTGAACGGGGGCAAGCTTCGCCTGGATCCGTTCGCCGCCGAGCTACCCGGCGGTCCGATGACCCTCACGGCGTCGGCCGATGCCACCCAACCAAAGCCGCCCGTCGCCCTGACCTTCCGGACGCCCGGGCTCGCGCTGGCATCGCTGCTTGCCGCGTTCCGCCTGCCCGCGGACGCGAACGGGTCCGTCGAGGTCGATCTCGACGTGAGGGGCGCCGGTCACTCGCCGCACGAAATCGCCTCCACGGCCGATGGCCATCTCGGACTCGCCTCCCAGGGCGTGAAGATCGGCAACCGCGTGCTCGCGGAAACGATCGGACCGCTGCTGAGGGACGCGAACCTGCCCGGCATCGCCGATCTGGCCGGCGCGAGCGACGTTCGCTGCTTCGCAACAAGGCTGGATGCCAAGGACGGCCACGCGACACTGCGCGCGTTTGTGCTCGACACCTCGCTGCTGCTCCTCGAGGGCAGCGGGTCGATCAACCTCGCCGACGAAGCGCTCGCCCTGCAACTCCGGCCCTTGCTGCGCACAGGCGGGACGGGCGTGATCGTGCCGCTCCGCGTCGGCGGCACGCTGCGGGCGCCGAAAGCCAGCGTGGACGCAACCGGCGTCGTCGGCGAAGCGGCGCGCCAGGCGGAAGCGGCGGGCGCCCGATCCAATCCGGCGCTCGGCATCATCATCGGCGCGCTGGGTGCGGACCGGACGGTCGCCGGATCGGGGGGCCGCGACAATTGCGCGGCCGCGCTGGCCCTCGCGCGCGGCGGCAAGGCCGGACCCGTGCCCCCCACCGCGCCCGCCGCGACGGCACCCGCCCCGGCGCCGCCTTCCCCACAGGCGCCGCCCAGAACGCCGAAGCCCGCCGATCTGCTGCGGCAATTTCTGCGATGAAAGGAGCAAGGGTTTGAAGCGGTTCTGGGACGAGGCCGCCGTCGGTTCATCCGATCGCGGCCACATCGTCCTGCTCGACGGCAAGCCAATGCACCTTCCGGGGGGCGCGACATTGTGCCTGCCCGCTCGCGCGCTCGCCGACGCGATCGCGGCCGAGTGGCAGACCGCCGGCTGCGCGAAGGGCGGCGAGATGAGCTTCGCCGACACGCCCCTGACCCGGCTCGCGGGCACCGCACAAGAGCGGATCGCGCCCGACCCCGCGCCGACCGTCGAGGCCGTCGCGATGTACGGCGAGACCGACCTGCTCTGCTATCGTGCGGACCGGCCGGCCGCGCTTGTGTCGCGCCAGGCCCGGGAGTGGCAGCCCTGGCTCGACTGGGCGGCACTCACCTACGACGCTCCGTTGCGCATTACCTCCGGCGTCGGCCATGTCCGGCAGAGCGACACCGCTCTATCGGCGCTGCGCCACGCCGTTTCGGCCGTGGGTGCCTGGCGGTTGGCGGGGTTGGGGATCGCCGTTCCGGCGCTCGGCAGCGTTGTGCTCGGATTGGCGCTCGCC
>JAFAXA010000122.1 GCA_019241425.1 Acetobacteraceae bacterium
CGCTGCATCGGCGGAGTCGTTCGGGGAGGTGTTGAACGCAATCGGCGTCCCTGGAGCTCCACGATGGACGGCGTTGATGACCCGCTCGAACAATGGAAGACCTCGTGATGGGATGCGGATCCCGCCGCCGATGACGATGCAGTCCCAGCGCTGGGCGAGCGACGTTGCGATCGTCGCCTCGGCGCTGTCATCGGTCAGAATCGAGCAGAAGCCAGCCTCCCAGCCGCGCGCCTTCATGTCCGACAGGGTAGCGTCGATCCCAGCCGCGATCTTCTCCTGCGTGGTTCCCGGCGGCAGGTCCGGGTCGGAAACGTCGACTGCCTCAGGCTTGATGCCGATCAGAAGCACGCGCGTCATGTGTTCGCTTCCTTCCATGCTGTCGTGACATCGCTGCGACCGCGGCGGTTTACCCGAGACGTCACCAATCTCCATCGGTTCCTCTGAAAGCGCTCGAGTTGCGGACAAGAGCGTCGTATGGAGCGGTTGTACACCGGAACCAAATCGTCGCGAAACGACCCCAAGCGGGTGGGCAGAAGCCGACCCACCGCGCATTTGGATCATACCGCGCCTGACCGGAAAGCGGACACGTTGTGGGTCGATGGAAATGCGGCGACGAGAGCATCAATTAGGGCGCGCAGTTTGGGCGGTTGCGGCCGGCGCACCGTGAACATCAGAAACATCGGCCGGCTCGGCGCCGTGTAATCCGCGAGGACAGGGACAAGTGCGCCTTGCTCGATATCATCACGCAGCACGGCTTCCGGTTGAAGAATGATGCCATGGCCGGCTACCGCAGCGGCGGCCAGCACGCGCCCATCGTTCACCTGGAACCGGCTGCCGATCCTCACCGGATAATCGGAACCATTTTTCTTGAAACGCCAGACAGCGTAGGACAGGCCGGATGCGTTGACGAAGCCGAGACAGGCGTGGGCGGCAAGGTCGGCCGGCGTCGCCGGCGTCCCGTGTGCGGAAAGGTAGGCCGGCGACGCGCAAACGACTTGAGCATGCGCGGCCAGTTCGCGCGCGGCCAGCGACGTCTCGGCAATCGGGCCAAGCCGGAGCACCGCGTCATACCCCTCGTCGATTGGGTCGACGTAGCGGTCGGTCAGCCCCAATTCGATCTCGATTGCGGGATAGCGCCTCATGAAATTGGTCAACATCGGCGCCAGCCGGCTCGCGCCGAAACCCACCGGGGCGCTGATGCGCAGCCGTCCGCGCGGGGTGGCGCCGATATCCTCGATCATGGCATCCGCGGCCTCGATCTCGGCCAATAAATGCCGGCAGCGCTCATAGTAGAGCCGCCCCGCGTCAGTGAGGCTTTGGCGTCGGGTCGACCGCCGCATCAGCGGCGTGCCCAGGCGAGCCTCGAGACCCCTAATGTGCTGGCCAGCCATCTGCGGCGACATCCCGAGAGACATCGCAGCAGCCGTCAGCGAACCGAGATCCGCCGCCCGGATAAACACGGTCATGCTGGTGAGGCGATCCACCTTTCGAAAACCACCGTTTCAAGTGTCTGAAATGCAAGCCGCTTAATAGACGGGTTTCAACGCGCCCATGTCCAGCTCGCACGAGGCATCACGCCAATGCGTGCCTGAGGGAGATACGGAAATGGGAGCGGACCTGAAGGTCGGCATCATCGGGGTCAATGTTTCGGGTGGCTGGGCCGCGGAGGCGCATGTCCCCGCCGTACGAGCCGTGGACGGGCTGCAACTGACGGCCGTGGCCGCGGGCACGCAGGACGCCGCCGATCAAGCCGCGCAAGCCTTAGGGGTGGAAAAAGCCTACGGCGGCGGCCTCGCCCTGATCGCCGACCCCGAAATCGACTTGGTGACCGTGGCGACCCGCGTGCCCGACCATCGCACCCTCCTGCTCGCCGCGATGGCCGCCGGCAAGCATGTCTACAGCGAATGGCCGCTGGGGGCCGGCATCGCCGAGACACGCGAACTCGCCGATGCAGCTCGATCAGCCGGGGTCAGGCATGCGATCGGGCTGCAGCTTCGCGCCAGTCCTGCCGTGCGCAAAGCCCGCGACATCCTCGCCTCCGGCGCCCTGGGGCGAATTCTGAGCGTCAGCGTGTTCTCGACCACCGCCGGTTTCGGGCCAGATGTCCCGCCGCAATTTGCCTATCTCGAAGACCCCGCGGCCTTCGCAAACATGGTGACGATCCAAGGGGCGCACACGCTGGATCTCCTGCTCGAGCTGGGTGGTCCTCTTGAATTCATGAGCGCATTGCCGTCGCGCCAATTCCCCGTCGTCCAGGTCGGTGAGCCGCGCCACAGGCGCGAACGCGTCACGTTCGACCACCTCCTGATGCAGGGCCATCT
>JAFAXA010000310.1 GCA_019241425.1 Acetobacteraceae bacterium
ATGTCCGCCTAAACATAACGCTTGCCACGCCTTTTGCAAGCCGATCCGGCTGTTCCGTTCCTGGGCTAGTCAATCAGGAATGCGCAGCAGACCGTCTGAGAAGGTGATCAGCGATGCCTGGTCGGGCGTTTCGGCGAGCGGCGGCACGTTTGCAAGCGTAATGGCCGGCGCGCCCGGTCCGCGCGGTGTCGTGTGCACGACCTGGCTCGGCGGCAACGACGCGCCGGTGGTCAGATGCGCGTACATCAGGTCCATCGCCTGCACGAAGTAGCGATGCAGCGGCACGAGCGTGCTGTCGAACCCGGCATACTGGTTGAAGCTGTCGAGATGCTGCGCGTTCGTCACCTCGTAGTAGTGCAGGCCGCTCCTTTCGCCTTCAACCGTCTGGTTCAGCCCATAATAAGCGCGTCCGGCGAAGTTGGGCGGCAGGATGCCGTCGTTGCGGCCCACGACATACACCGCCGGGATGCCGTGCAGATCACCGCTGGCCAGCACGTCCCGCACACCGCGCGCCACACGCGCCGCTTGCCCCGCAATCGCGGCATCGGGCGCCGCGCCGCCGCTCGCGTCGTTGCCTCGCGCGAGCGAACGAAGGCAAAGTGCACCGCGCAAATCCTGGTCCGGCGTCGAGACGCGGTCCTCACGCGGGCCGGAAGGCGCGCGGTCGTTGATAAGGTTGATGCCGGCCGAAGGCGGAATGCCGTTGCTCAGGCCGAACAGCGCATTCTCCGCAGCCGACGCGAGCGGGATCGGCGCGCCGGTTGCGTCCGTCGCACCCATGCTGATGCCGCAGAGATCGTCCAGCACGCTGAATTCTCCGTACGCGTTCGTGTAGGTGACGGAGATCGACTGGTGCACATAGGCGTACCAATGCGACGGCGCGACGAAGTTCTGCTCCGGCAGGATGCCGAAGGCGTTGATCTTCTGCTGCGCCTCGGCGGCCTCCGACGACGGCGTCCCTGGCGCGAGCAGGCCCGTCGCGGCCAGCGCGTCGCATCGTCCCGGACTGGCCGCCAGATTGAGGGGAGCGGCCGTGCCTTGTGCAACCGCCGCGCATCCGGCGTAGAGGTTTTCGAACGTGATATAATCCTCGAGCGACTTGCTGTGTCCGTAGAACGGTGCGCTGTCCCCCTGCTGTATGCCGAAGCTGTTCGGGCGCAGACGCACGGGCTGCACGTTCGGCTCGGCAACCGCCACGCCGTCGATCAGGTGATCCCGGTCCTGCTCGGCGGCGCGCAACGAAGCCCCGCCGCCATTCGATACGCTCGATGCGATGACGACCGTGTTGCGGCGGTTGATCGCGTGCGGATCGCCGGGCGACAATGTCGCGTTCAGCGCGAAGAACGCGGCCTCGATCGCTTGCAAAACATACGTGCCCCATTCGGATTCCGGGTTCGCCTCCGAATGCGCGTGCTTGACCGCGAATCGGTTCGGATAAGCCGCGTCGAAGGCCAGCCGCTCGCTTTCGCTGATCGGCGCCGTGAAGTTGGATCGCGGACCGGCAAGCGGCGCGGGCGCGCGATCTCCGCGAAACAGGTTCACGGTGTCGTTGTGCAAATCATGCGCGCCGGTGCCGGTCCCCTTGTCGGTGTACGCGACCGCGCAGCCGTGTTTGAGGCCCCATTCGCCGGCGGTCGCGATCGCGCCATAGACCCCCCGCGAGCCGGAAGACGGAGCGGCGACGATGCAGCCTTTCGCGGGGTCGAAACGATCAGGGATCTGCACCATGATCGTGACGGCTTCGGGCACCGCCGCGTCACGGCTGGGGACGAACGTCAGCGCCAGAATTTCGGTGCCGGGTATCAGTCCCTGCGGGTTGCCCACCGGCCCGGTCGCGGTCGATGCCGGCCCGTAGAGCGTTCCATAGCCGCCGCCCGGGGTCGGATCGACCAGCGCCCGGTAATTGGTCCAGATCGCGAGTCGCCGCAGTTCTTCAATGGTCGGCGGTGAGGACAGGGAGGGCGCGACGGCCGAGCCCAGTCCGCTTTGCCCAAGGCCCGCGGTCAGCAGGTCGTTCGATGTGCCGTCATAGTGAGTAACCGCGATCGGACCCACCATCGCCGGTGGCTTGTCCCCAAGCTCCCAGCCGAGCACCTGTTGCGGGCAGGCAATGAACACCGCCGGCGCGAAGAGCGCGACGCGCCAGAGCTTAAAGATGCACATGGGACGTTTTCCCCCAACCGTGCCGCGAGCGGATACGGCCATGTTTACGAAGCGGCGTGCGGGGGTCAACATGCGCCCCCACGGATTTCTGCGCGTAACGGGCTTGCCTGACGGGAGCGGCTTCCGACTTTGCTCCGAAGCGTCCGCCCGGCCTCTGGCTGGCGCGCGGTCTGGCCGGACCCTATGGTCCCGAATCTGAGATGGAGCATTCGGATGCGCTTTCCCGCCGCGCTCGCGGCCATCATCCTTCTCGCCTGTCCGGCCGCGCAGGCGGCCGACATGGCCGCGCACCGGGCGCTCTATCAGCTCAAGCTCGGCGGCAGCCGCGGGGACGTGACGGCGGCCAGCGGCACCATGGGCTACGAGGTCGTCGACTCGTGCGATGGCTGGGCGGTGCGGCAACGGCTGCAAATGACCGTTACCAATCAGGACGGGCAGGACATCCAGATGGTGTCCGACTACGCGACCTGGGAGGCAAAGAACGGCCTCTCCTTTCGCTTTCACATGAAGCAGACAACCGAAGGCGCGGTGACGAGCCAGACGGATGGCGAGGCCAGCCTCAACGGCAACGGCGGTCCGGGCGAGGCGCACTACACGGCGCCGAAGGAGACGACCGCCGCGCTGCCGCCAGGCACGCTGTTCCCGATGGCCCACACGGTCGCGATCCTCGCCGCCGCCAAGGAAGGCAAGAAGTTCCTCGGGCTGCCGTTGTTCGACGGCACCTCGGAGAACGGGGCGCAGGACAGTTCGATCGCAATCCTCGGCTGGCATGAGCCGGCGCCGGCGCCCTACAAGGCGCTCGCGCCGCTACCGTTCACACGCGTCCACATCGCCTTCTTCGAACGGGGCGCGACCGCGCCGACGCCCGACTACGAGGTGGGCATGAAATACTGGGATAACGGGGTCGCTGACGACCTCCGCATGGATTTCGGCGATTTCGTCATGAACGGAAAGATGAGCGAGTTCTCGCCGACGCCGCATCATTGCTGAAGCCGCGCCATCGCCACGCATTTCCGCATCACCGACGGCAGCGCGGCGTCGCCGAGCAAGTCGGCCGCCACCAGATACCCCGCGCCGGGGTCGATTTGTTCGACGCGCGCGGCGAACAAATCGATGATGAGCTCGAAATGGGTGAAGCCATGGCGCACCTGGCCCGCCGGCCGCCATGGCGCCGGGGCCGGCGCATAGGACAACGCCTCGTTCTCCGGCCAGGAGAGGCTGCGCCACGGCGTTCCGGGCAGCTCCGCCATCCCGCCGAGCAGCCCCTGCGCCGCCCGGTCCCGAAGCAGCACGCGCCCGGCTGCGTCCTCCATCCAGAAATGGGCGCCGTGACGAACCGGCCGCGTTTTCTTGAGGCTTTTCCTCGGCAGTTGCTCGGCGATCCCGGCGAGCCTGCCGGCGCAGTCGCGCATCCATGGGCAAACGCCGCAGGCCGGGGTCGCGGGCGTGCAAACGGTGGCGCCGAGATCGAACAAGGCTTGCGCAAAATCGGATGGCCGGGCGCGGGCGGCCGCTTGCTCGCCGAGACGGGAGGCCGCTTGGCGGATGCCGTGCTTGGCTTCCCGCAGGCTCTCGGTCACGGCGAAGGCGCGGCTCGCGACCCGCTCCACGTTGCCATCCACCGGCACGGCCGGGAGGCCGAAGGCGATCGCCCCGATCGCTGCCGCCGTGTAGGTGCCGATGCCGGGCAGGCTCTCGAGTTCGGCGAGTGTTGCCGGAAACCCGCCGCGCGCCGCCACCGCTTGCGCGCAGGCGTGGAGGTTGCGGGCCCGCGCGTAGTAGCCGAGCCCCGCCCAGGCGGCCAGCACGGTCTGGAGCGGCGCCGCCGCCAGGGCTTGCACAGTCGGGAATCGCGCGACGAAACGCTCGTAATACGGTATGACCGCCGCGACCGTGGTTTGCTGAAGCATGATTTCGCTCAGCCAAACCCGATAAGGGTCGGGCGTCTCGCCCGGCGCCGCGCGCCAGGGCAGGATGCGGCGATGGCGATCGTACCAGGCAAGAAGCGCACCGGCAGGCGGGACCGGAACTGAACCCATGGAATCGGACAACACGAAGGCCGGTATGCCCGGCGGGTTTCGGCACGTCTACGGTCCGCGCCCGGTGGGCGCGCTGGTGCCGGCGCTGACGCGGGCCGCCTTCCGCCGCCGCGCCCCGGCCGCCACCCAGGTGCTCACCGACTGGCCCGCCATTGTCGGCCCGGCGCTCGCCGCCGTCACCGCGCCCCGGCGGCTTCAGGGTGGCACTTTGGCAATTGCGTGCAGCGGCCCGATCGCGCTCGAGTTGCAGCATGTCGGCGCCGAGTTGCTGGCCCGGATCAACGGCGCGCTCGGCCGCCCGGTCGTGGAGCGGCTCCGCTTCGTTCAGGACATGAACCCGCCGCCCCTTCCCCCACAAGCGCCGCCGCCGCCCTCACCGGCGATCATGGCCGCGGTCGGCCGCTCGGTGGCGGGGCTGCCGGCGGGCGAACTCCGCGATGCGCTGGCCCGGCTCGGCTGCGCCCTGTTCAGAGATCACGTCCCGCGTTCCACAAATCGAAGAGGCTCGCCATGCGACTGACCCGCCGCCTCCTGCTATCCGCCGCCGTCCTCCCAACGCTGCCGCTTGCGCGGCGGGCCTGGGCGGTCGAGCCGTGGGCCGGGGAGCGCAGTCTGGGCCGCCCGGACGCCCGCGTCACCGTGGTCGAGTGCTTCTCGCTCACCTGCACCCATTGCGCCGCCTTTTCCCGCGAAACCATGCCGCAGGTGCAGACGCAGTTGATCGACACCGGCAAGGTCCGGTTCGTCTACCAGGACTTCCCGCTCGACCAGGTCGCCCTGATGGCGGCGATGGTCGCCCGGTCGCTGCCGCCGGAACGCTACGAGCCGTTCGTCCGCGCGCTGTTCGCGAGCCAGGACAGGTGGGCCTTCGCGCGCGGCGTCAACAGCACCGACGAGCTGCGCAAGATGGCCCTCCTGGCCGGCATGAGTCCTGAAGGATTCACATCAGCTATAAGCAACAATGACTTGAAAAACTTCATTCTCAATGAGCAGGATGAGGCGACGAAGAAGTGGGGTGTCGACTCGACGCCGAGCTTTATCGTCAACGGCCGGAAAACGCCGGGCGCTCTCGGTTTCGACGCCTTCAGCAAGGTCGTTGCCGACGCGGGTGCCTGACACGCGCTAGGACACGCTTTGCCCGTACGCTTCGCCCGCCTTCGCATCGCCGGCTTCAAGAGCTTCGCCGAGCCCGCGACCGTGGAAATCCGGCCCGGCCTCACCGGCATCGTCGGGCCGAACGGGTGCGGCAAGTCGAACGTCGTCGAGGCGCTGCGCTGGGCGATGGGGGAAAGCAGCGCCAAATCGCTGCGCGGCGGCGAGATGGACGACGTGATCTTCGCGGGCACGACCTCCCGCCCGTCCCGCAACATCGCGGAAGTCGTGCTGTTGCTCGACGAAACGGCGGGTGCGGCGCCACCCCCCTTCCACCAGCAGGCCGAACTTGAGATCAGCCGGCGGATCGAGCGGGGCGAAGGCAGCACCTACCGGGTGAACGGACGGGAAGTCCGCGCCCGCGACGTGCAGACCTTGTTCGCCGATCTCGCGAGCGGCGCCCACTCCTCGGCGATGGTGAGCCAGGGCCGGGTCGGCGCGATCGTCAATGCCCGGCCGGAAAGCCGGCGCATGATCCTCGAAGAGGCGGCCGGCATCACCGGCCTGCACGCGCGCCGCCACGAGGCCGAGGTGAAATTGCGCGGCGCCGAAGCCAATCTCAGTCGCGCGGAGGATTTGCGGGCGCAGCTCGAAGCGCAGCTCGCCGCCTTGAAGCGGCAGGCCCGGCAGGCAAGCCGCTACCGCAACATCTCGGGGGCGATCCGGGCTGCCGACGCCGAATTGTTCGCGATACAGCGCGCCCGGGTCGAGGCGGCCCGCGCGGCCGCCCGGCTTGCTTGGGCAGACGCACAGCGTGCGGTCGCCGAGGCGACGGGGGCGGCGGCGAGCGCGGCCGAGACCGCCGCCCGCGAGGCCGAGACGCTGCCGCCCTTGCGCAACGCCGAAGCCGACGCCCGGACCGCGCTCGAACGGCATCGGGTGGCACGCGAGCAGATCGCGGCCGAGGAGGGGCGCGCCCGCGCCGCGCTGGCCGCGGCAAGCGAGCGTCTGGCCCAGCTCCGGCATGATCTCGCCCATGCCGAGCAGCTCAGCCGGGACGCGGGGGCGGCCGAAGTCCGGCTCGCGACGGAGGATGCGGCGCTCGCCGAGGCCGACACCGGCCACGAGGCGCGCTTGCTGGCGGCCGACGCAGCGGCCGCGGAGGCCGCCGACCGGGTGCGGGAAGCCGAAGCCGACGCGAACCGGGCAACGGAGGCCGCGGCCGAGGCGAACGCGCAGACCCAGGCGGCGTCACAGGCCCTGACGGAAGCCGAGAACCGCGCCCGCCGCCTCGCCGACCAGGCCCTGCGGACGGGGGAGGAACGGGCCCGGGTCGCGGCCGTCGCGATCGATGCGGCCAGGCTCGACGCCGCCGCCGCGGCGCAGTCGGCCGCAGAAGCCGTGCTGGCCGAAACGCGGACGGCGCTCGCGGTCGCCGAGGCGGCGCGCGCGCAGGCCGTGCAGGCGTTGGCGGCTGCCCGCGAGCGGCAATCCGCCGAGGAAGGGGCGCGCGCCAAGCTGGCGGCGGAAACGCAGGCCCTCGCCGAAGTTCTGGGCGTGAAGGACGGCGAGCGCTGGCCGCCGATGGTCGATGCGCTCGGGGTGCCGCCCGGCTTGGAGGCGGCGCTCGGCGCTGCGCTCGGGGAAGAACTGACCTCCGCCGCCGACCGGGGCGCGGCCCGGCATTGGCGGGAGCTGCCGGGCTTCGATCCGGCGCCGCCGCTGCCCGGGGGCGCCGCGCCGCTTGCCTCCACCGTCGAGGGGCCACCCGCGCTCCACCGGGCATTGTCGCAAATCGGTCTCGTTGAAACCGACGCCGAAGGGGACGCGGGCCAGGGGACGCTCGCGCCCGGTCAGACGCTGGTGTCCCGCGCCGGCGGGGTCTGGCGCTGGGACGGCTACACGGTGCGCGCGGGCGCCCCGACCGCCGCCGCCATCCGCTTGCAGCAACGCAACCGGTGGGCCGGGCTGCGGACGCTGCTCGCCGCCGCCGAAATCGAGGCGGCATCCGCCCGCGAGGCTCGCGCGGAAGCCGAAGCGCTTGAACGGGCGGCGACGGCGGCGGAAGGCAACGCCCGGACGGCCCGGCGCGACGCCGAACAGCGCCTGGAACGGAGCCGCACGGCGTACGCGCAGTTGCGGGCGCAAGCAGCGACCGTCGCCGCCCGGCTGTCCGGGCTCGACGAACAAACCGCCCGCATCGAGGGCGAGGCAAGGGAAGCCGAAACGGCGCTCGCCCGCGCCCGCGACACGAGGGCGGCGCTGCCGGACGTCGCCGCGCTCCGCGCCGAAGTGGATCGCACGCGCACCGCCCTCGCCACTTCCCGCAACGCGGAGACCGCGGCCCGAGCGGGACGGGAAACCACCACCCGCGAGCACGAGGCGCGGAGCCGCCGCCGCCGCGCCATCGACGCGGAACGGGGCGACTGGCGCAAGCGAGCCGACGATGCCGCGGGCCGGGTCGCTGATCTGACGGGCCGCCGGGATGCAGCGATGCTGGAAGCGGCGCGACTGGAAACGGCACCGGCGGCGATCGCCGCCCGCAAGGCGGAGGCGAGCGAAACCCTGGCGGCGGCGGAAGGCGCGCATCGCCGCCGCGCCGCTCTGCTTGCGGATGCGGTCGGCAAGGCGGAGCGGGCGCAGCGCGCCGACCGGGAAGCGCAGGCCGCGGCTGCGGCGGCACGCGAATCCGCCGTCCGGGCCGAAGGCCGGGCGGGTCAGGCGGATGCAGCCTGGGGCGTGGTCGCGGAACGCATCCTGGAGCGCCTGGGCGCGAGCCCAGATCTGCCCGTGCTGCAAACCGAGCCAGGCCCGGAGACCGAGGAGAAGGCGCGGCGAAAGCTCGATCGGCTGGCGAAAGAGCGCGATGAGATGGGGCCGGTAAACCTCCGCGCAGAGCTGGAGGCGGGCGAGGTCGAAACGCAGATCGACGCGATCGCCCGCGAGCGCGAGGAGTTGGCCTCCGCCATCGCCAAACTGCGCGGCTCCATCGGCCATCTCAATCGGGAAGGCCGCGAACGGCTGGCGACCGTGTTTCAGGACGTGGACCGCCACTTCCAGCTTCTGTTCGCGCGGATGTTCGGCGGCGGGCGCGCGCATCTGGCGCTGGTCGGCTCCGACGATCCGCTCGAAGCGGGATTGGAAATCTACGCGCAACCGCCGGGCAAGAAGCTTGCGACGTTGTCGCTGCTGTCCGGCGGCGAGCAGGCCCTCACCGCCTTGTCGCTGATCTTCGCGTTGTTCCGCTGCAACCCGGCGCCCGTGTGCGTGCTCGACGAGGTGGACGCGCCGCTCGACGACGCCAACGTGGAACGCTTCTGCAATCTGCTCGAGGACATGGTCGCGGAAACCGACACCCGCTTCCTGGTGGTGACGCACCACCATCTGACGATGGCGCGGATGGACCGGCTCTACGGCGTCACCATGCAGGAGCGCGGCATCTCGCGGCTGCTATCCGTTGACCTGCAGGTCGCGGCCGCTCTGGTGGAGCAGCCGCGCATGGCGGCCGAGTAATTTTCGTCCGGGAGCATCCCGTCGGTTTTGCGCGTGGCTCGGCGTGCGATGCTGACGTGAGGGCACTGTCCAGCGCGGTTCGCACGTAGCACGTATCGGACTGATTGGTCCTCAGATGAGCAACGAGGGTATGCGCACCGGGCGTAACGGCCGCGACAGCCGGGCGATCCGTCTGGCGGTCCGCTCGGCTGGCGGGTGTGCGTTCGGCAGCGTCGCCGTCGCAAATCGGCGCCGATGATGCCCCTTTGAACGCATCGCTTGTGCCCGTGCTCGCTCCGCCTCATCCAGCATCCGTCCGCCTCGCCCACGAAGGGTCATGGCCAGCGGAGGAGCCAAGTTTATGACGATGCATTGACGATGGGACCTGCCGCATATGGCCTTCAGCCGCGCATATCCGAAGCGGTCCAGCGGATACGCTACAACGAGCGTCTGGAAAGAGCTTCGGCGAGCCGTCGCGCGCAACAGGGCTTGCAACGCCGTGCGCCAGCGAACCGGGGTCGGAATGTGAGATGGAGCAGCGTAGTCATCGCCATCCAGGAAAACGGCGCATCGCAGCATGCAGGCGAGCGCCCGGCCGACGGCGCTCTTGCCGGCTCCGACGGTACCGTTGAGCCAAATGACTGTCACGCCGGTTGTCTATCTCGACCTGTCTGCCGGCTGGCCGCGGCGGCTAAATCGAGCTGCGTGTCGAGAGCATCGCCCACTACCGCACCGTGCGAAGCATCGAGCCCGTTCAGTGAGCAGGGCCTGCGCGTTGCCGAGATTGTTCTGCATCCGGCCCAGTCGAGCGGCACGCGTTCCTACGTTCGGGTCAGTGCAGCGTTATGGCTTGACCGCAAATCGTTCAAACACCTCCCAGTCCGGTTCGAAGCCAATGCCCGGACCAGTGCTTATCTCCATGGCTCCGCCACAGGGCAAAGCAGTTCTCAGACCTGCAATGCCGCCGGAGGTTACGTACAAAGTCTCCAGAAGCGGCTCGCCCGGGGCCACAGCGAGGAGCTGCACGGTCGCCAGGTATCCCGGCCCAAAGTACGGGGAATGGGGCATACACGTCTTCCCGGCAGAAGCAGCTTCGCGCAAGGCGGCGGTGAACTCCGTCACACCGCCGACCTTGGTGACCGAAGGCTGCGGAAACGTCACCCCGGACCGTATCAGGCGAGCAAACTCATACCGCGTACAGGCGTTTTCACCTGCAGCGATAGCGACCTGGCCTCCGGACGCTAACTCCGTCAGTGCATCAAAATGCTCAGGCGGGAACAGCGGCTCCTCAAGCCAACCGAGCTGAACCTCCTCGAATTGCGGCAGCAAGACGCGGGCTTGCTCCAGTGACCAGGCGCAGTTCGCGTCCACGGTGAGATGCGTGTTCTGCCCAGCCCCGCGCCGCCCGGCCCGGATCGCGTCCATGTCGATCTCGTGCAATTTGACCGAGCGATACCCTTCAGCCACGGCTTGAGCGGCGAAGCGCTCCACCAGATCAGGCCGACCATAGCGTACGAGGCTTGCGTAGCTCGGAACCGAGTCTCGCTGTCGCTCGCCAACCAGCGACGCAAGGGAAACCCCTTCCGCTTTCGCCCGCAGATCCCAAAGTGCGATGTCGGCGCCGGAAATAGCGAACAGGGTGATTCCGTAGCGTCCGAAAATATGCAGCTTGCGCTGGAGGTCGAGCGTGAGCGCCGCCGGGTCAGACGCGTCTCTGCCAATCAGCAGTGGGGAAACCATGCTCCGCACGGCCGCCGCAACCGACGCCTGGCACCCGTAAGCGAAGGCCTCGCCCCATCCGGTCAGCCCGTCAGCCGTCGTGACCCGGACGAGTACGGTCTCGAACGCCAGCCAACGGCCCGGCGGCGCGCCAAGCTTCTCGGCGCCGTCAGAAAACGGCACCGTCATTTCGAAGACGTCGACCGCAGCGATTCGCATCAAAATGGCTCCGAATGGTTGCCAGCTATTGTGCGAGTTTCAAGGTCGATGCTCGGCGCGTGGGCACAACCACCAGTACCGCAAGCGCGCCAGCGACGGCCAGGACGCCGGCGAGCACGAACGAGGCCCCATACCCGCCGCCGTACTGGACGATGAAGCCCGTCAGCGCCGGTCCGAAGATGCCGGCCGTGTTGGCAAGGAATTGCACGAATCCCCCAACCATCCCGACGCGGTTCAAGGGCACCATTTCCTGAACCAGAACCCAGCAATTCTGGGGGGCCATGAGCAGGAAAAGGTTTGCGCAGGCAATCAGTGTGACTGCCGTCGTGATCGAGGCCGCTTGCGAGGCAAGCACGACGCAGAGCGCGGCGAGGGCGAGGCCGCCGACCAGAACGACCTTGCGCGACAACGGCGAATTCCCGGTCAGCCGGAACAGCAGGTCGGAAAGCAAGCCGCCACCGAACATGCCCACCGCCCCGCACACCCATGGGATTACCGTCAGCAAGCTCATCTGCTTGAGCTCGAGATGATAGACGTCCGTCAGATAGCTCGGGAGCCAAGTCAGGAAGAAGTACAGGACGTAGTTGTAGCTGAAAAACGCGAGCGCGATCGCGAGCACGACGGGCGAGCGCAGCCAGGATCCGGCCGGCCCTTGCGCGCTGGCCGGGATCTCGCGGGCCTTGCGGCTCTCGTCGATATAGGCCCGTTCGGCTGCGCTGACCCGGCGATTCTCGGAAGGCCGGTCGGTGGCGAGAAGCATCCAGAACGCGAGCCAGACCAGGCCGAGCGTCATGATAACCCAGAATGCGGGTCGCCAGCCGAATGAGACGGCGAGCAATCCAACGATCGGGCCCGACAAAGCGCCGCCGATCGCATTGCCCGCACCGGTGAGGCCGACCACCGTGCCGGCTTCCTGGCGCGGAAACCAGTTGGTGATCGTCTTGTTGGTGACACTCCCCATCGGGCCTTCGCCGAAGCCGAACAGAACGCGAAGCAGGAGCAACGAGGCGAAGCCGGTCGCCAGGGCCGTAAACCCGCAAAACAAGGACCACCACGTCATCGCAACGGCGAACACGAGCCTCGGCCCCCACCGGTCCGATGCCCAGCCGCCGATGAAGCAGAATATCGAGTAGCCTACGAAGAACGCGCTAAACACCAGCCCGAGTTGGGCTGGATTGAACCCGAGATCCTTGGAGACGATCGGGGCAACGATCGAGAGTGCCGAGCGATCCACATAGTTGATGGCGTTCGCCAGGAAGAGCAGGAAGGCAACAACCCAGCGATAACGGCCGACACTCGGGGTTTCGGAATTGTTCGGCAACATCAGGTCCTCCCCAAGATTTCCTGAGCGGACTGCGTACAGTGCTGCGGCTTGTTTGAGCATGTAATCGACGAATGCGATGACATGAAAGCCCGCGAGTGTGAGGCATATCGCTCGTAATCTTTGACCAGGCGGCGGCAGCGCGTGGCTCAGGCAAACGACCGCTCCACCAACCAGCGCCGCGGCCGCAGGACGAAGCCGCGCTCGGCCCCGGGCGACTTGACCACGCGCAGCGCGATCGCCTCCGCCTCTGCTGCCTCGGCCGCCGCCGCGAGCAGATCCTGGACGGCACCTTTCTGCCGCCCCGACCCCGGATTGACGGGGCGGGCCGTTCCTGCGACCAACCCCGTCTGTGCGTTACACCCAGAAGCATCTGCTCGCGATCGAGGGGCTGCATCCGCCCGAGATCGCGTCCTTGCTCGACCTTGCCGAAAATTACGTATTGCTGAACCGCTCGGGCAAGACGCAGCGCGACCTGCTGCGCGGCCGCACCCTCATCAACCTTTTCTTCGAGGACAGCACCCGCACCCGCACCAGTTTCGAATTGGCGGGCAAACGACTCGGCGCGGACGTGATCAACATGTCCGTTTCCACCTCCTCCGTGAACAAGGGCGAAACGCTGCTCGACACGGCGGCGACGCTGAACGCCATGAATTGCGACCTGCTGGTCGCCCGCCACGCCGAATCCGGCGCCCCCAACCTGCTCGCGCAGAAGGTGGAGGCCGCGGTGATCAACGCCGGCGACGGCACCCATGAGCACCCGACCCAGGCGCTGCTCGACGCGCTGACCATCCGCCGGCGCTGCGGGCGTCTCGAAAGCCTGACGGTCGCGATCTGCGGCGACGTGCTCCACTCGCGCGTAGCGCGCTCCAACATCCACCTGCTGACGACGATGGGCAGCCGGGTCCGCGTCGTCGGGCCACCGACGCTGATGCCGGCGGAGGTCGCCGATCTCGGCGTGAGCGTGTTCCACGACATGGCGCGCGGCCTCGCCGGCGCCGACGTGGTGATGATGCTGCGGCTGCAACGCGAGCGCATGGCGGGCGGCCTCGTACCGAGCGCGCGCGAGTATTTCCGCTTCTTCGGCCTCGACGCCGAGAAGCTCCGCCACGCCCGGCCGGACGCGATCATCATGCATCCGGGGCCGATGAACCGCGGTGTCGAGATCGACAGCGAGGTGGCGGACGACCCGGAGCGCAGCGTCATCCGCGAACAGGTCGAGATGGGAGTCGCGGTGCGCATGGCCGTGCTCGACACGCTGTCCAAGTGGACGGGACGCAATGTCTGACACCCTGTTCGCCGGGGTGCGGCTGCTCGACCCGGCGACCAATCTCGACACGCATGGCGATCTGCTTGTCCGCGACGGCTGCGTCGCCGATCTCGGCGGCGGGCTGGGCCGGCCCGATGGCGCGGATTTGGTCGAAGCGGAGGGCGCGATCCTTTGCCCGGGGCTGGTCGACATCCGCGCCGATCTCGGCGAACCGGGCCACGAATACCGGGAAACGATCGCCTCGGCGGCGCAGGCCGCAGCGGCGGGCGGCATCACCACCCTGGTCGCCCTGCCGGACAGCCGCCCCGCGATCGACGATCCGGCGCTCGTCCGGTTGCTGCGGGCGCGCGGCGAGGAGACCGGCAGCCTCACCATCCTGCCCTACGCCGCGCTTACCAAGGGGTGCCGGGGCGAGGAGATGGCCGAGCTTGGCCTGCTCGCCGAAGCGGGTGCGGTCGCCTTCACGGACGGGGCGCACGCCGTCGCCTCGGCCAAGCTGATGCGGCTCGCGCTCTCTTATGCGCGCGGCTTCGGCAAGCGGATCGTCGTCCACGCCGAAGAGCCGACGCTCGCGGCCGGCGGGGCGGCGACCGAGGGGGCGCTGGCGACCCGGCTCGGTCTGCCGGGCATTCCGGCGGTCGCGGAGGCGATGATCGTCGCCCGCGACGTCCGGCTCGCCCGGCTGACCGGGGGCGCCGTCCATTTCGCGCATGTGTCGACCGCGGAAGCGCTGGCCCTGATCCGGCGGGCGAAGGAGGAGGGCCTCGCCGTCACCTGCGACGCGGCGCCGCCCTATTTCGACCTGAACGAAAGGGCGATCGGCGATTTCCGCACCTACGCCAAGCTGTCGCCGCCGCTGCGCCGGGAGGAGGACCGGCTGGCGGTGGTCGCCGCCTTGGCCGACGGGACGATCGACGCCATCGCCTCCGACCACCAGCCGCGCGACGCCGACGACAAGCGCCTGCCGTTCGCGCAGGCGGCGCCGGGCGGCGCCGGGCTCGCCACCCTGCTCGCGGTGACCTTGGCCCAGGTCCATGCGGGAACCATCGGGCTGATGGCCGCGCTCGAATTGCTGACCGCCCGCCCCGCCCGCCTGCTCGGCATCGAGGCAGGACGGCTCGCCAAGGGGGAGACGGCGGATCTCTGCCTATTCCACCCGGAGCGGGCGTGGCAGGTGGAGTCCGGCGAATTGCCCGGCAAGGCCCAGAACACGCCGTGGGACGGAAGGGCGCTGGAAGGCCGCGTGCTCGGCACCTGGAAGGCCGGGCGGCGGGTGTTCGGGCCTTGACCGCCGCCGCGGCGGGCTGGCTCGCCCTCGGCTATCTGTGCGGCTCGGTGCCGTTCGGCTTGCTGCTGACCCGCGCCGCCGGATTGGGCGACATCCGCGCGATCGGGTCCGGCAATATCGGCGCGACCAACGTGCTGCGAACCGGAAACCGGCCGATCGCCGCGGCAACCCTGGTGCTGGACGGCGCAAAGGGCGCGGCGGCGCTGCTGCTGGCGCGATGGCTCGCCGGGCCGGAGGCCGCGCCCTGGGCGGCGCTGGCGGCCGGGCTCGGCGCGGTGCTTGGCCATCTGTTCCCGGTCTGGCTGCGATTTCGCGGCGGCAAGGGCGTGGCAACCGGGCTCGGCGTGTTGCTGGCGGCGTGGTGGCCGGTGGGACTGATCGCCTGCGCCGTCTGGCTCGCCGGCGCCCGGCTCGCTCGCATTTCGTCGGTGGGGGCGCTGCTCGCCTTCGCCGCCGCCCCGCTCGCCGCCCTGGC
>JAFAXA010000117.1 GCA_019241425.1 Acetobacteraceae bacterium
AGCCGCGCCGGCGAAATCGTCGCGAACTGGACGGAGGGACGGGTCGCCGAAGCCGCGCTCTCCCTCACTGGGCAGGTGCCGCACGCATCCGCGCCCTCCGCTCTGCTCGCCTGGATGAAGGCGCACGAGCCGGATCGTTACCGCCGCATCGGTTGTGCTTTCGCCTGCAAGGATTGGCTGCGTTTCTGCCTGACCGGCGCCGTCGGGACCGACCGCACGGAGGCGAGCACCTCGTTCACGGATTTCCGGGACGGCAGCTATTCGCGCGCGGCGCTCGGCGTGTTCGGGCTGGAGGAACTGAGGGACGCGCTGCCGCCGGTCGGCGGTTCGGCCGCGATCGCCGGGCACGTCACGGCGGCCGCTTCCTCCCGCACCGGCCTGACGGCCGGCACGCCCGTCGCGTTCGGCCTGCACGACGTCACCGCGTCCGCGCTCGGCATTGGCGGTCATGCTGAAGGCGTGCTCGCGATCGTCGCCGGCACCTACTCCATCAACGAGGTCGTCTCGTCCGCTCCGCGCGTCGACCAACGCTGGTTCTGCCGCAACGCGGTCGCGCCGGGTCGCTGGAACAACATGGCGATCTCGCCCGCCTCCGCCGCGAATTACGACTGGTTCCTCGACACGCTCTGCCGGCGCGACTTGGAGGCCGCCGAAGCCGAAGGCCGCTCCATCCACGCCCTGCTCGCGCGCGAGATCGACGCGGCGCTGCGGCAGCCATCCACCGTGTTGTTTCACCCGTATCTATTCGGCTCGCCGTACGGGCCGGGGGCGAGCGGCGGCTTCCTCGGCCTGCGCGGTTGGCACGACCGAGGCACGATGCTGCGCGCGGTGCTGGAAGGAATCGCCTTCAACCATCGCGTCCATGTCGACGCGCTGCGCGAAGGCTTTCCGGTGCGCGAATTGCGGCTCACCGGCGGCGCGTCGCGCAATCCGGCCTTTGCGCAAATGTTCGCGGACGTGCTCGGGATGCCGGTGATCGTCACCGAAACCGAGGAAGCCGCCGCATGGGGCGCCGCGCTCTGCGCTGGAGCGGCGGTCGGGCTCTACGCGTCGCCGGAGGATGATCCGCGCGACCTCGCGAACCTCTGCGCCGTCTATGCGCCCGACCCGGCCCGCAGCGCCGCCTACGAGGCGCGCTATCGCCTGTTCTGCCGTGCGGCCGAAACGCTGGCGCCGCTCTGGCCGGAGATCGACAAGCTGGCCGGGTGCGACGCATGAACGCGGCGGCGAAGCCGGAGGCGGCCGATGTCGTCATCCTCGGCGCCGGCGTCAACGGCGCCGGGTTGTTCCGCGACCTTTGCGAACAGGGCGTGCGCTGCTTTCTCGCCGACAAGGCGGATTTCGGTTCCGGCACCAGCGCTGCGCCATCGCGGCTCATTCACGGCGGACTGAAATATCTGGAAACCGGCGAGTTGCGGCTCGTCAGCGAATCGACGCTGGAACGCAACCTCCTGCTGCGCAACGCGCCGCACTGCGTGTCGCCGCTGCCGACCATCATTCCGATCTTCTCCTGGACCAAGGGCATCGGCGCCGCCCTGCGCACGATGGCGGGATCGACCAGCGCTCCGCGCAGCCGCGGCGTTTTCCTCATCAAGATCGGACTTCTGCTTTACGACTTCTACGGCTCGCGCAGCCGGACCATGCCGCGCCACAAACTGGTCGGAAAACGCCGCGCGCTGCGCGACATGCCGGGGCTGACATCCTCGATCGTCGGCGCCGGCACCTATTACGACGCGCAGATCAGCCGCCCCGAGCGGCTGGTGTTCGAACTCGTACAAGACGGTCTGCGGGCCAGTCCGGACTCGACGGCGCTCAACTACACACGCTTAGTGTCGGCGAACGGCGGCACGCTCACCTTCGCGACGGCGGACGGCGGCACGCGCGCGGTACGGCCGGCGGTCGTCGTCAACGCGGCCGGTCCTTGGATCGACTTGGTGAATGCGGCCCTCGGCGTGCCGTCCAACATGATTGGCGGCACCAAGGGCTCGCATATCCTGCTCGACCATGACGAGCTGGTACGCCGGCTGAACGGGCGCATGATCTATTTCGAGGCGGATGACGGCCGCATCTGTCTCGTGTTCGACTATGGTGGCCGGGCGCTCGTCGGATCGACGGACATCCCGGCCAGCAATCCGGACGACGTGTGCTGCGAGGATTCGGAGATCGACTACTTCCTCGACAGCCTCCGTTCGCTGCTGCCGGGGCTGAGCTTCGCGCGCGACCAGATCGTCTACGCCTATAGCGGCATCCGGCCGCTTCCCGCCTCCGATGCGAGCACGCCCGGCCTCATCAGCCGCGACCATTCGGCGCCGGTCAGCGAGGCGAAGGGCGACCGCACATTCCCGATCATCTCGCTCGTCGGCGGCAAATGGACGACGTTTCGCGGTTTTGCGGGACAGGTGACAGATACCATCCTTGCCCGGCTCGGACGCAAGCGCCGCAAATCCACGCGCGCGCTGCCGATCGGCGGCGGCGCGGCGTTTCCCGCGACCGCCGCCGACCGCGCGCGCTGGCTCGGAGAGGCCGCGCGTGCGACCGGACTTGCCGAAGCGCGGCTCGAGCAGTTGCTGACGCGCTACGGCACCACCGCGCTCGCGATCGCCAGGCACCGGGCCAAATGGAGCGATGCGGAGCGCCTGCCGGGCGCGCCGGACTACAGCCTTGCCGAAATCGACTTTATCGTGCGCAACGAACGCATCGTGCATCTCGCCGACATCGTGATGCGCCGGACCACGCTCGCCATCACCGGCGCGCTGACCGCACGGGATCTGGACGCGATCGCCGCCGCAGCGGGTGACGCGCTCGGCTGGGATGCGCCGCGAAGCGCCGCCGAGGTCGCGTCGGTGACAGCGGAACTGACCGGCAAACATCGCGCGCGCCTCTAAGTGCCGGCAACAGGGAACGAGGGGAAAGATGCTCTGGGTCGGCACAAGCTGGAAGATGAACAAGACAATCGCCGAAGCCCTCGCGTTCGCGGATGCGCTGGCGGCATTCGCGCCCGCGATCGACAGCCGCATCCAGCCTTTCGTGATCCCCTCCTTTACCGCCGTGCGGCAGGTGAAGGCGGCTTTGGCGACAACGCGCGTGAAAGTGGGCGCGCAGAACATGCATTGGGAGGATGCGGGCGCCTGGACCGGCGAAGTGTCGCCGGTCATGCTCAAGGAATGCGGGCTTGATCTGATCGAACTCGGCCACAGCGAGCGGCGTGAGCATTTCGGCGAAACCGACCGCACGGTGGGTTTGAAAACAGCGGCCGCCATCCGGCACGGCTTCGTGCCGCTGATCTGCGTTGGCGAAACGCTGGAAGAGCGCGAAGCGGGCCGCGCCGATGCGGTGCTGACCGCACAAACCGAAGCCGCGTTGCAGTTCCTCGATGCTGCGGGTCGCACCGCGCCGATCCTGTTCGCCTACGAACCGGTTTGGGCGATCGGTGAACGTGGCATTCCGGCGAGCGCCGATTACGCCGACCGCCAGCAGCAGCTGATCGGCCGCGTCGCCGCCGCCATCCTGCCGGACAGACCGCCTGTGCTCTACGGTGGCAGCGTCAATCCCGGCAACGCGGCGGAGCTGATCGCGCAGCGTCATGTCGATGGCTTGTTCATCGGCCGCTCGGCCTGGCAGCCGGACGGCTTCACCGACATTCTCCGCTGCGTCGCGGCCGCGATCTGACGGCGGTTGGATCGTTGTTCGGAAACGCCATATCGCCAAGAGAAGACGAAAGGGAAGAACATGAAAATCGCAATCGCGGGCGACAGCGCCGGCGTCGGTCTCGCCCGCACCTTGGCCGAGCACCTGAAGGGCAAGCATGAGGTCGAAGAACTCAGCACGCCGGAAAACGACGGCGAGAAATTCTACGCGCATCTCACCGACCGGGTGGCGAACGCCGTCAAGGACGGCACCTACGACAAGGGCATTCTGGTTTGCGGCACCGGCATCGGCGTCTGCATTTCGGCGAACAAGATTCCCGGCATCCGCGCCGCGCTGACGCACGACACCTACTCCGCCGAGCGCGCCGCGCTCTCGAACGACGCCCATATCATCACCATGGGCGCGCGGGTGATCGGTCCGGAGCTTGCGAAGTCGATCGCCGATGCGTTTCTCGCCCAGAGCTTCGACCACGCAGGACGGTCGGCGCCGAACGTCCACGCGATCAACGAGGTCGAGGCGAAATACGCGAAGCGGTGACGTGCGGCCCGTTCAGGCGAGCGCCCGCCGCATCGCCTCGATGACGACGACGGCGGAGGCGGCGCCCGGATCGACATGGCCGCGCGCCCGCTCACCCAGCCGTTCCGCGCGGCCCTTGGAGGCTACCATGTCCTTGGTCGCCTCCGCGCCCTTCCGCGCCGCGTCTTCCGCCGCCTGCATCGCCTGCGCCAATCCAGCGGCCGCGGCGTCGGTCGCCGCCTGCGCCGCGGGTGCCCAGGCATCGTACATCGTCTTGTTGCCCAGCTCCGCCTTGCCACGGTCGCGGATGCCGGCGGCCATCGCGGCGACCATCGCGACCACGTCCGCATCTTCGAGCGTCGTCTTGCCCTTGACCGCGGCACCCGCCCGCATCAGCGCTGTCGCATAAAGCGGGCCGCAGGAGGCGCCGACGGCATTGAGGAACGCCTTGGCTGCCGCGTTCAGGATCGCGGTCGGCTCGGCATCGTCCGGGAGGGCGGCGGCGGCGTCACGCGCGGCGGCGAAGCCGAGCGACATGGCAATGCCGTGGTCGGCGTCGCCGATCACCCCGTCGAGCCGGCAAAGCTCGTCCTTGTTCGCCTCCACGTCGGTCGCGATGGTGCCGAACATGGCGCGGATGGCGGCGGCGTCCGTTGCCATCAGCCGGCCCGGAACATCGCGCAATCGCAGGGATGGTCGAGCATGGTCGTCAACTCCTCGTCCAAATGCATGCAGGTGACGGATGCGCCGGCCATTTCGAGCGAGGTGCACCAATTGCCGACCCAGGTCGCGTGCACCGCGAGCCCGGCCGCGTCGAGGCGCTGCCGCACGCGCCGGTTCATGATGTAAAGTTCCATCAGCGGCGTCGAGCCGAGCCCGTTGACCAGCACGGCCACGCGGTCGCCCTGTGCCGCCGCCATTTCGGCGAGGATCGCGTCGAGCATTTCATCCACGATGGCGTTCGCCGGTTTCAACGGGCCGCGGGCGATCCCCGGCTCGCCGTGGATGCC
Source organism: Acetobacteraceae bacterium (assembly GCA_019241425.1). Taxonomy (GTDB): domain Bacteria; phylum Pseudomonadota; class Alphaproteobacteria; order Acetobacterales; family Acetobacteraceae; genus JAFAXA01. The sequence continues at coordinate 5,175 of JAFAXA010000117.1, forward strand.
CATGCCGATCTCCATCTCGTCGCCGCCGATGTCGAAATTCGGCCGCCGCGTTTGCGGCAGCGAACAGGGCGCGAGCGCGACGCCCATCGTGAAGGTGCGGTCATTCGCCTTGCGGGCGATCCGCTCGACCTCGTCGAGCGACAGCATCCGGTCGCAGGCCGCGCCCGCCGCCTTGAAGATGAAGAAATTGCCCGCGACCCCGCGCCGGGTTTCCCGCCGCCCGCGCGGCGCCGAGGCGACGTCGTCGGTGGTGCGGACGGTGCGCACCTCGATGTCATCCATCGCCGCCATTTCGGCGGCCATGTCGAAATTCATCACGTCGCCGGCATAGTTGCCGTACATGTAGAGCACGCCGGCGCCGCCATTCGCGGCTTGCGTGCAGGCAAGCACCGGATCGGGCGGCGGCGACGCGAATACGTTGCCGATCGCCGCCGCATCGGCGAGGCCGCGCCCGACAAAGCCGACGAATGTCGGTTCATGACCGGACCCGCCGCCGATCACGAGGCCGACCTTGCCGGGCCGCGGACCATTCCGCGCCACGATCGCGCGCGCGCTCCCGTCGGCACGGGCGAGATGCTGCGGGTGCGCGGCCAGAATGCCGTCGAGCATTTCGTCAACCGCGTCGCCGCCCTCGTTGAGGATCTTTTTGCTCTGCAACGCAACCGCCCCTGCACTGCCCGTTTCATCTTAGCCCAGGGCGTCCGAATTGCCAGCGCTCCGGTCGCGGCGGTTGTTTCGGCGGCAAGTCGTGCGCCTAAAACAATGTTTTGGCTGATCTTCGTCCGTGCTAAGGAACCCGGAAAGGCGGCATGGACGCCGCTCGGGAAGGTTTGGGGAGGACGTGCCGATGCCGGCCAAGGTGCAGCAATCTGTCTGGACGAAGGCGCTTCGCAGGGGCGCGCTGGTGGGTGCCGTCGGGCTCGGCCTTTGCACGGGCGCCCAGGCCGCCGACAAGAAGAGCCTCTATTTCGTGGTCAACGGCGCCTCCGATTTCTGGAAAGCCGCCGAAGCGGGCGTCCGCAAGGCGCAAGGCGAGCTGCCGAACTACACTCTGCAATTGAAATATCCCGAACAGTCATCGGCCGCGATCCAGAACCGCATCATGGACGATCTGGTGGCGGCGGGCGCGGCCGGCATCATGGTCAGCGCCGTCGATCCCAAGACCCAGATCGACGAACTGAACAAGGTCGGTGGGCAGACGGTATTGTTCACCACCGACAGCGACGCGCCCAATTCCAAGCGCGTCGCCTATATCGGGTCGAGCAACGTCGATGCCGGCAAGCAGGCGGGCGAGCTGATGAAAAAGGCGATGCCCAATGGCGGCAAGTGCATGGGCTATGTCGGCCTGCCCGGCGCCGACAACGCCCGCGAGCGCATCGACGGCATCAAGGAATCGATCAAGGGAACCAAGATCACGCTTGTCGACGTGCGCGCCGACGACATTGACCAGCCGCGCGCCAAGCGCAACGTGGAGGATACGCTGAGCGCCGATCCCTCCATCAACTGCATGGTCGGCATCTACTCCTACAACACGCCGCAGATCTATCGCGTGCTCCAGGAGACCGGAAAACTCGGCCAGATCACGGTGATCGGCTTCGACGAAGACCAGGTCACGCTCGGCGGCGTCAAGGAAGGCACCATCGTCGGCACCGTGGTGCAGCAGCCCTATGAGTGGGGCTATCAGGGCATGAAGGACCTGGCCAAATACCTCGAAGGCGACAAATCTTTCATTCCGGCGAACAAGCTGATGATCGTGCCAACCCGAATCATCGACAAGAGCAACGTCGATGCCTTCGCGGCCGAACTGAAGGAGCGGCAAGGCAAGAAATAGGAAGGGGGCTCCCGCCGGGAGCCGCCCAACCGGCGCCGAGACCGGCCCGTGCCCGAACCGTTTCTGAGCCTGCGCACCATCAGCAAGTCCTATCCCGGCGTGCAGGCTTTGAAGGGCGTCAGCTTCCAGATCGGGGCGGGCGAAGTGGTCGGGTTGATCGGCGAAAACGGCGCCGGCAAATCGACGCTGATGAAGGTGCTGGGCGGCGTCACCGCGCCCAGCGCCGGCACAATCGGCATCGGCGGGCAGGAATTCGCGGCGTTGACGGTGCCGCAATCGCTTGGCGCCGGTATCGCCTTCGTGCATCAGGAGC
>JAFAXA010000038.1 GCA_019241425.1 Acetobacteraceae bacterium
CTCCGTCCCGTTCGATACCGCGCGGACACGAACCTGCGATGTCGCGGTGATCGGGGGCGGACCCGCCGGCAGCACGGCGGCGGCGTTGCTGGCCCGGGAGGGCCACGACGTGGTGATGCTGGAAAAGGAGGCGCATCCGCGCTTCCATATCGGCGAATCGCTGCTGCCGCGCAATCTCGCGGTATTCGATCGGCTCGGACTGCGCGCGGCGGTGGACCGGATCGGCGTCTACAAGCCGGGCGCCGAGTTCGTGTGCGACCGCACCGGCCGCAGCGTCACCTTCGCCTTCGCGGATGGCGTCGATCGCAACTACACACACGCCTACCAGGTGCGCCGCGACGATCTGGATGCGCTGCTGTTCGCCAACGCCCGCGACAAGGGCGCGCGCACGGCGGAGCGTACCAGGGTGACCGATGTGGCGTTCTCGCCCGGTGGACGCGCGCGGGTCACGGCGCTCGGCGCCAACGGCGACACGATTCTGTACGCGCCGCGCCTCGTGCTCGATGCGTCCGGCCGTGACACGTTCCTCGCCAGCCGAAGCGGCGAGAAGCAAGCGGACAAGCGCAACAACACGGCGGCGGCGTTTGCCCATTACCGGGGCGTCGAGTGCCGGACCGACGCGCGGGCCGGCTGCATCACCGTGCATCTGGCGGAAGATGGCTGGTTCTGGCTGATCCCGCTGCCCGATGAGGTGATGAGCGTCGGTTTCGTCGGCACGCAAGCGGCGTTCAAACGGCGTGGCGCGTCGCTTGACGCATTTCTGGATGAACGCATCCGGCACAGCCCGTCGGTTTCGGCGCGGATGCGCGATGCGGAACGCACCTCCGAGACGTGGGGGGCGGCGAACTATTCCTACCGGGCGACATCGGCCTGGGGCGACGGATATTTGATGATCGGCGATGCGTTCGGCTTCGTCGATCCGGTGTTTTCGAGCGGCGTGCTGCTGGCGATGCGGGCGGGCGAACTCGGTGCCGATGCGGCGGGCGCCTGGCTCGACGATCCGGCGCTCGGGCGGCGCATGGCGCGGCGCATGGAACGGCAGTTGCGGGGTGCGATGGACACGCTCGGGTGGCTGATCTATCGCATCAATGAGCCCGTTTTGCGCGAGCTGTTCATGGCGCCGCGCAACACGCTCAACATGCGCGCGGGCCTGGTCTCCATGCTGGCCGGCAATTTCGGTAGCGGTGCGCGAATGCCGCGCCTGCCCGTGGCGGCGTTCAAAAGCGTCTACTACACGGTGAGCCTGCTGCGGCTGCTCGGCGTGCGCGTAGCGGTCTGACCATCCATAACAAGGGAGCGTCCTCATGTTCGTTATCACCGTCGGCTATCCGGCCTCGTCCGGCAGCCGCTTCGATCTCGACTACTACCTCCAGACGCATATTCCGCTGGTGCATCAGCGCTGGGATTCGCTCGGTTTGAAGAGTCTCGATCTTTATCGCGGCACGGGCACGCCGGATGGCGGCGAAGCGCCCGTGGTGATGCTGGCGTTGTTGACCTGGCCCTCGCGCGACGCCTTCGAAGCCGCCGCCAAGCAACACGGCGAGGAGGTGTTCGGCGACATTCCGAATTTCACGGACATGAAGGCGCAGGTGCAGTTCAACGAGCCGGCGAGCTGAAGGCGCGGCTCACTTGAAGTAGTCCTCGTCGATTTTCTTGATGTGCAGCGTGTCTTGTGAGCGGCAGCCGACATCATGCCGGATCATCAGGGCGGCGAGTTGCTGACCATCGATGAGGACGATCCGCTTACTCAGAAAGTCCGCCGTTTGTCGCGCGTTGGCGGAGAATTCTGACGTGGTCACGAACACGCCTTTGACAGCCTTGTGTCGATCGAGGCTGCCAAAGAAATCCCTGACTGCGCCGGCACCGATATTGTTGCCTTCGGCATAGCGCTTGGCCTGGATGTAAAGCCGGTCGAGCCCAAGTGCGTCCTCGTCGATCACCCCGTCAACGCCGTCATCGCCGCCCCGACCGATTGCGCGTCCGGCGCCCGCGAGAGACCGGCCGAAGCCCATCTTCAATAGAAGGTCTACGATCAGTCGCTCGAATAACTGGGGCGGTGCATCGCGGACGTGATCGAGGAGATCTTGCTCGAGTGAAGCTTCGATCTGCCGATGCGCCGCGCGCATCGTTTCGTCCGGTGTTTCGCCGTCCGGCGCGGTGCGAGGTCCCTCTGAGTTGTCGCCCCGCGTTGCTGGGTGAACGGCCCCGTGTCTGTACGCTCTAAACGCTTCGAACTGAGTGAGAAACTCGTTGTCGATACGAAGCGGATTTTGGCTGAGTATGGATCTCCCGGTGTCGGTGATTGCCAAACAACGGGGTTGCGGTTTTGCGAGCAAACCGGCCTTGTTCAAATGGATCGTTGCCCAGCAGATCCGGTTCGCGAATACCGTCTGCCTGCTTCTGGAGATTTGCTGGGCGCGTTCTTCCGGCGAGAGTTCGAGGTCCTGCGCTAATTTGCTGACCAAATCCTCCATCCGGATCTCGCCAGTCGCGCATAGGCGCAATGCCGGAAGCATTAAAGACTGGTAATCGGGGATGGCCACCGTCGGTCCCGAGCCTCGCTGATTGAGCATGGAGCTATTCTTATCCGTTCATGGAATTCCTAAGTGTTGGTTGATGAGGGTGGGTGAAAAGGGAATGGGCGTGCGACGCAACACGATCGGATTGGTCTGGCTCGTCGGCATACTGCTTACATGCGTGCTCTACGCGACGGGGCCGGACCGCTTTCTCCACGCCGGCTTCGCCTTTCTCCTGCACACGCAATTCGCGTTCCAGGGATTGATCGCCGGCTTCACCGCCGGCGCATTCGAATGGGTGCGGGCGCTGGCGATCGGGCTGTTCGCGGTGTTTCTGGCGCTCGGTGTGCTGGCCCTCCGCCGGGGCCTGCAAGCGCGGGCGGCGCTCGTCCTGGTGACGGGCTTGTTCCTGGTCCTGCTCTACCCGGCGATGGGCGGCTACTACCTGCCCGCGAGCCGCTGGTCCGCCGCGTTCCTGCTCGCTTGCGTGGGTGCCCTGGTCATGACGCGGCGGCTGCTCTCGGC
>JAFAXA010000142.1 GCA_019241425.1 Acetobacteraceae bacterium
GCCTTTACGCCGAACGACGTCACGGCCCAGCCCTCACAATCGCCGGGCCAGACGGCGCCGGGAATGGGGACGCGGCAGGTCGGCGGCATCGGTGCGGGCGGCGCCGGCGGCGGCTTCGGCGGCATGGGCGGCGGTTCTAGCCTCGGCAGCCTGTCGGGCGGGCTGGGGGGCGGGCTGGGCGGCAATGGCGGGCTCGGCGGCGGCGGGTTGGGCGGCGGCCTCGGCGGCGGCATCTCCGGCTCGCCGCTGGGCGGCGGCAACAACCTGCTTTCGCAAGGCGGGCTCGGACAATCGAACGCCGGCACGCAAAACCCGGCGGGGGCGAACACGCAGGCGGGGGCGCAGTCGAACCCGCTTTTCGGCGGTTTGGAGGAGGGCGGAAAAGGCGGCCCCGAGCAGATGCGGATCATCCCCGACCCGCAGAACAACGCGGTGCTGGTCTACGCGACACCGCGCGAGGAAGACACGGTGGAAGCGATGCTGCGCAAGATCGACATCCTGCCGTTGCAGGTGCGGATCGACGCAACCATCGCCGAAGTCACGCTCAACGATACGCTGCAATACGGCACCCAATTCTTTTTCAAGTCGGGCGGCATCAACGGCATCCTGAACCTTCCCAGTCAGACAGTCGCACTCACCAATCCGGCGGCGACGGTCCTGACGACGAATTTTCCGGGCTTCGTGCTGTCCGGCAAGGGTCAAGGCGGCGCACCGCTTGCGCTTCAGGCTTTGCAAAGCGTCACCACCGTCGACGTTCTGTCGTCGCCGGAACTCCTGGTGCTGGACAATCAGCCGGCGCATCTGCAGGTCGGCAATCTGGTGCCGTATCTGACGAGCAGCTCGCAAAGCCAGCTTGTCAGCGGTGCGCCCGTCGTCAACTCGGTGAACTATCAGCCGACCGGCGTCATCATGGACATCGTGCCGCGCGTGAACAGCGGCGGCCTCGTCACGCTCGACATCTCCCAGGAAGTGAGCGACGTCTCCTCGGCCGCTAACGAACCGACCACGCAGGGCCTGAACTCGCCGACCTTTCTCGAACGCAACGTGACCTCCCGGGTCGTGATCCAGGACGGGCAGACGGTCGGCCTGGCGGGGCTGATCCGCGACGAGCTATCGCGGGGCAATGAGGGTATCCCCTGGCTCAAGGACATTCCGCTGCTTGGCTTCCTCGCCGGCAACCAGAACAATGCCCGGCAGCGGACGGAACTGCTGGTGTTGATCACCCCGCATGTCATTCACGATCAGCGCGACGCGCGCGCGTTGACGCAGGATCTGCGCGAGCAACTGATCGATGCGGCGGCGATGCCGGATCAGTTGCAGAGCCTGCGTCCCTCCGGCTCCGCCGACCCGAACCAGCGCTTGCGCCGTCGCCTGCAACTCGATTGAGGACGGCGCGGCTTCAGGCGCTTAGGGCGAAGCCGAAGCTTTGTGGCCCGCCGCTATACAAGGCGAGCGAGCCTCCGGTGATCGCGGCGTTGTTGATGGTCGCACTGTCGACATAGAGATTGCGATCGGTGGACGAAGTGCCGCCATAGGCGTCGTTGGTGAAGTTCACCGTCACCGTATGGTTGCCCGCGCCGAAATTGCCCTTGACCGTGAAGGGCTGCTCGTTGCCCGAACCATGCGCGGCGACGGCGGTTTGCGTGCCACCGATCTGCTTGCCGTCGACGGAAACCGTGAAGTTCGCATTTCCGTTGTAGGCGTCTTCCGTCACGTTTAAGACCAGCGAATCGGACCCGCTGCCGATGGTTACCGGAGAAACCGGCGTACCACCGCCCGAGGAGCCGGAACCCTGGAACGTGAAGCTCTGCGGGCCGGAGCTGTAGAGAGCCAGCGAAGCGCCTGGAATGGCCGCGCCGTCGATCGTCCCGCTATCGACGTAGAGGTTGCGATCGGCCGAGGGGCTGCCGCCATAAAGGTTGTTCAGATAGTTCACCGTCACCGTGTGGCTGCCGGCGCCGAAATTGCCCTTCACGGTAAAAGCCTGGTCCTGTCCGGACCCGTGCGACGCGACCGCGGTCTGGGTGCCGCCGATCTGGGTACCATCGACCGCGACCGTGAATTGCGCGTCGCCCTGATAGGCGTCCTCGGACACTTGCAGGACGAGCGAGTCGGCGCCGCTGCCGATCGTGACCGGCGGTGGCGGCGAGCCGCCTCCTCCTCCACCGCCACTGCCCGAACCGGCACCCTGGAACGTGAAGCTCTGGGGGCCGGAGCTGTCCAAGGTCAGTGATGCGCCGGGAATGGCCGTGCCGTCGATTGTTCCGCTGTCGACGTAGAGGTTGCGATCGGTGGACGACGTGCCGCCATACGCATCGTTGAGGAAATTCACACTCACCGTGTGGCTACCCGCGCCGAAATTGCCCTTCACAGTAAAGGCTTGGTCCTGTCCCGACCCGTGCGACGCGACCGCGGTCTGGGTGCCGCCGATCTGCGTACCGTCCACCGACACCGTGAACTGCGCGTCGCCCTGATAGGCGTCCTCGGACACTTGCAGGACGAGCGAGTCGGCACCGCTGCCGATCGTGACTGGCGGCGGCGAGCCGCCGCCCCCTCCTCCACCGCCTCCGCCACCGCCCGAACCGGCACCCTGGAACGTGAAGCTCTGGGGGCCGGAGCTGTCCAAGGTCAGTGATGCGCCTGGAATGGCCGCGCCGTCGATCGTTCCGCTGTCCACGTAGAGGTTGCGATCGGTGGACGACGAGCCGCCATACGCATCGTTGAGGAAATTCACGCTCACCGTGTGGCTGCCGGAACCGAAATTGCCCTTGATCGTGAACGCCTGGTCCTGTCCCGACCCGTGCGACGCGACCGCCGTCTGGGTGCCGCCGATCTGCGTGCCATCCACCGACACCGTGAATTGCGCGTCGCCCTGATAGGCATCCTCGGACACTTGCAGAACGAGCGAGTCGGCGCCGGTGCCGATCGTCACCGGCGGCGGCGGCGAGCCGCCACCGCCCCCACCGCCACCACCGCCGCCCGAACCGCCCGTGCCGAAGGCTTTCGCCCAGGCGGCGGCCTCCTGCGGCTTGGAATCATCGGTGAACGCCCAACTGCCGTCCGAAACGTCGGCGTCCCAAATGTCGACATGATCGACCGTGACGCCCTCGCTCTGCGCGCCGGCGATTGCCGTGCCGAGCCAGGCCGGGAAGACCGGATCATCGATCGGACCGGCGCCCGTCTCGTCAATGCCGAGCGGCTTTCCGTGCTGTTTCGCGAAGTCGATCGTGTTCTGGGTTGACCAGCCGCTCAGACCGAACCCCGGTGTCGGGTTGCCCTGCGACGCGTCCTGATATTGGTAGTAATGATCCCAGTTCGCCGGCTTGGATGCCCAGGTGGTGTAATCGGGGTCCGTCGTGGTGCCGCCGGACGCCCAGTCCACGTAGCCGTTCGGCGTTCCCCCCGAATACAGATCCGTGGAGATCACGTCCACGTATTGGTCGCCCGGATACAATGTCCGAATGTCGTAGCTGGTGCCCTGGCGGATGGCGGGACACCAGATGATCTTCGCCGTCACGCCATCCTTCGCGGCTTCCGCGTGCATGATGTTGGCGAGATGCTGGAAGGCTTTGACGAAGTCCGCCTTTGCATTCGGGTTCGATGAATTTTCCGGCGACCATGGCATGGATTGGCCGGTGAATTCGTATCCCAACCGATACTCGGCCGTACTGTAGCCGTTGCGGGCCCAGGCATCGACGATGCCGGTGTAATCGGCGTCCAGGGAACCGGATATGATCTCCTGATAATAATTGTCGATCGTGCTCCACTGGCCCGAACTATCCGACATCGGCACGCCGACAACCGGGATTGTTCCCGAACCCGGCCCGATATACGCGTTGCCCGTCTGCGCGAAGGATTCGGCGGAGTACTCCGCGCTGTTCGGCAGCCCGGCGGCGTCTTGGCTGTTGTCGGTGAATATGTCGAAGAACTTCGGACGGGCGCCCATCTGCGACGTGAACGCGTTGTAGTCGGCGTCGAATGCCTGCATCTCACCCGCGTCGTTACGGGCCGGAGCGTCCGTGAGAAAAGCACCGAGATAGCCGCTCATCGCGGCACCGCATGCGCATGAAAGCAGCTCGTATCGATTTCAGAACGTTTGTACATTGTCACTCCCTGCGCATCGTGACCGAGGGTGACCGCGGGCAGACGCGACATGCCGGACCTGAAGCCCGACTCTTAGGGGCAAACCGATACGAAATGCAACTCTTTCGTAAAGAAATACTACTCTGAGGTATTTTACGTTGTCCGTTGACAACGTAATCAGCGTCTTTCCGACGGTTCCGTGGGCGGCGAAGCGCCCGCGACCGCCCGGGCCGGTCGCAAGGACAACCGGACGCGGCGATGGCCCGGGGGAAACCAGGCTGCCATCGGGGAGCCTGCTTCTTGCGAATGAGTGTCAATTGCGCTATCCGGCTCGCAGCGAAGGCGTCCGGTGCGGCTTCGTCGGTTTCGGAAGGAAGTTGCGATCGGATGGCCGGACGGTGCCCGATGAGTTCGCGCCGGGGATTTCTCGCGGCACTCGGCAGCGCGGCGGCAGCGGCCGGCGCGGGGCCGCAAGTCCGTGCCGCTATCCCCGACAACAGCGCCAAAGCGGAACGGGGCATCACCCCGCCCAGCCAAGGTGAGGGGCATGGCCGGGCCCTCATCGAGCCGTTCGCGGGCGATCATCAGGGCGGGATCGCCACCGCCCTGCAGAGCCATACCTACATGCTGGCCTTCGATCTCACGACCAAGTCGGTGGAGGACGTGGTCCGGCTGATGAAGCTGTGGACGCTCGCGGCCGCGCGCATGACGGCGGGCGAGACCGCCGCCCCGCTCGATACGGACCGTTCCGCTCCGGCGGCGGATAGCGGCGACGCGCTCGGCCTCGCCCCCGCCCGGCTGACGGTCACCTTCGGCTTTGGCCCCGGCCTGTTCATGTCCGCGGAACAGGATCGCTACGGCCTCGCCGCATATCGGCCGGAAGCGCTGGTCGACCTGCCGCCGTTCACCGGCGACCAGTTGCAGGAAGCGCGGACGGGCGGCGACCTATCCGTGCAGGCATGCGCCGACGATCCGCAGGTCGCGTTCCACGCCGCGCGCCAACTCGCCCGGCTGGCGCAGGGTATCGCCCAGATCCGCTGGGCGCAGACCGGCTTCGCCGCCAACTTCGCGGCCGAGGAAACGCCCCGCAACCTGATGGGCTTCAAGGACGGCACGCAGAACCCGATCGCCCGCAAGCCGCTGGAGAAGACCGCCGAGACCGGCGTGCGCTCGAACCCGGGCAGCCTGGAGGACGTGGTCTGGGTCGCCGAGGAGGGGCCGGACTGGATGCAGGGCGGCAGCTACATGGTTGTCCGCCGCATCCGGATCGCGCTGGAACACTGGGATGCGACGCCGGTCGATTTCCAGGAGGAAACGATCGGCCGCCACAAGGACAGCGGCGCGCCGATCGGCGGCACCAGCGAGTTCGACCCGCTCGATCTCGACGCGACCGACGCCGACGGCAATCCGCTGATCGCCGAGCACGCCCATGTGCGGATGGCGGCCGCGGCCAGCAATGACGGGGCGGAGATGCTCCGCCGCTCGTATTCCTACAATGACGGCGTCAGTTTCACCGCCGAGCGCTGGCCGCCCTGGCGGCAAGGCATGATGTACGACGCGGGGCTGCTGTTCATGTGCTACCAGCGCGACCCGCGGACAAGCTTCATCAAGATATTCGGGCCGATGTCGCAATTCGACATGCTGAACCAGTACGCGACCCATGTCGGCGGCGGCCTGTTCGCCTGCCCGGGAGGGGTCCGGCCCGGCGAGTTCATCGGCCAGAAGCTGTTCGAGGCCGCGCTCGGCACGACGGCGGTGGCGGCGGTCGAGGCGAAGCCGCTCGCGCCGCACGCAGCCGGAGACAAGACCCGCTACTGATTCGGCGTCGCCGGAAAGGGTCAGGCGCCGACGCTGTAGATCGTGTCGATCACCCGGTCGAGGCTTCCGCGCCAGTGCGGGAGGCTAACGCCGAAACGGCTCGCCGCGAGGCTGCAATCGAGGCGTGAATTGGCCGGGCGCTTGGCGGCGGTGGGCCAATCGGCGGTGGCGATCGGCTCGATCGCCGGCGGGCTGATCCCGTAGCGGGCGGCGCTTTCGAACACGGCCGTTGCGAATGCGTGCCAGGTCGCCGATCCCGTGCCGGCCAGATGGAAGATGCGCGAACCGGCATCGCCCGCGGGGAGAAGCGGCAGAATGGCCAGGATCGCCGCCGCCAGATCGGCGGCACTGGTCGGGCAGCCCTGCTGATCGGCAACCACCCGCAGCCGGTTTGTCCGCTGCGCCGCGCCCAGCATCGCCTGCACGAAGTTCTTCCCCATCGCGGCGTAGACCCAGGACGTGCGCAGGACCACCGCGCCGGGGTGAGCGGCCCACACCGCCTCCTCCCCCGCGCGCTTGCTCGCGCCGTACACCCCTTGCGGATTGACCGGATCATCCTCCCGATACGGCTCGGACTTGCTGCCGTCGAACACATAATCGGTCGAGATGTGGACGAGGGGCACACGCGCTTCCGCGCATAACCGGGCCAATTCCGCCGGACCGTCCCGGTTGGCGCGATAGGCGGCGTCGGGGTCGGTTTCGGCGGCATCGACCGCCGTGTAGGCCGCGGCGTTGACCACGGCGGCCGGGCGGACCTCCTCGAAGGTGCGGCGGATGCTCTCGGGACGGTCGAAATCGAATCCGGGGCGGCCGACGCGGCGGACCGCCCGGCCACACGCCGTCGCCGCGTGCTGGAGCGCGGTCGCAAGCTGGCCCGAACCGCCGGTGACGAGGAGCGGCGCGTCCGCCATCACGCCCGAAACCAGACCGGACAGGCGTGGAGGGGCGGCAGCACGCGGTCCTTGTCGGAGAGGATCGCCTCGCTTCCGCTGATGGGCCAAGCGATCCCGAGCGCCGGATCGGACCAAAGCACGCCCCGCTCGGCGCCGCGGTCATAGGGCGCGGTAACCTTGTAGATGACCTCGGTATCCCGCTCGAGCGTGCAGTAGCCGTGCAGAAAGCCCGCCGGAACCCAGAGCTGCGACCAATTCTCCGCACTCAGGGTGACAGCGACATGCTGGCCGAAGGTCGGCGAGCCATGCCGGACATCCACCGCCACATCGAAGATCGCGCCGCGCGTTACCCGCACGAGCTTGCCCTGCGGGTTGGGGTCGATCTGCAGATGCAGCCCGCGCAGAACCCCCTTATCCGCGGAAAAGGCGTGGTTGTCCTGCACGAACGGTCCGGGAATGCCGAGTTCCGCGAACGCTCCCTGCTTCCAGGTCTCGGAAAAGAAGCCGCGCGCGTCGCCGAAACGGGGTGGCGTCACCAGCATCACGTCGGGGATGGCGAGGCGTTCGCATTTCACGAATGCAGCCCTTCGGCCAGTTCGTGCAGCACCCGGCCGAGTTCCGTCTTGGCCAGCCCCTTGGCGTGATCACGCAACAGGTCGGCGCCGATGAAACCCATGCGGTAGGCGACCTCCTCCGGGCAGCCGACCAGCATCCCCTGCCGCGCCTGGATGGTCTGCACGAATGTCGCGGCCTGCAACAGGCTGTCCGGCGTGCCGGCATCGAGCCACGCATAGCCCCGCGACAGGCGTTCCACCCGCAGGCTGCCTTCCTGCAAATAGATCCGGTTCAGGTCGGTGATTTCCAGCTCGCCCCGGGCGGAGGGCCGGATGCCCGCGGCAAGCTCGGTCACCCGCGCGTCGTAGAAATAGAGGCCGGTCACCGCCCAGTTCGAGAGCGGCGAGGCCGGCTTCTCGACCAGATCGAGCGCCCTGCCCTCCCGATCGAAGGTCGCGACGCCGTAGCGTTCGGGATCGCGGACCTGATAGGCGAACACGGTCGCGCCTTCCGGCCGGGCGGCTGCGGCGCGCAGCATGGCCGAGAGATGGTCGCCGAATATCAGATTGTCGCCGAGCGCCAGCGCGCAGGGCTCGCCCGCGATCCAGTCCCGGCCGATCAGGAATGCTTGGGCGATCCCGTCCGGTGCCGGCTGCTCGGCGTAGGCGAAGCGGACGCCGTAGCGGTCGCCATTACCCAGCAGGCGGCGGAACTGCGGCAGATCCTCGGGCGTCGAAATCACCAGAATGTCGGAGATCCCGGCCAGCATCAGCGTCGAGAGCGGGTAGTAGATCATCGGCTTGTCGTAGACAGGCAGGAGCTGCTTGCTCGCGGCCAGCGTCATCGGATGCAGCCGGGTGCCGGAACCGCCCGCGAGAATAATGCCCTTCAAATGTCAGTCCTTCCGTGCGGGCGCGGCGGAGCCAAGCCGCTGGCCGGCATAGCGTCCGGCGCGGATCGGTTCCCACCAGGCGCTGTTGGCCAAGAACCAGTCGATCGTGCGGGCAAGGCCCCGCTCGAAATCATGCGGCGCCCGCCAGCCGAGCGCCGCTTCGCTGCGCGACGGGTCGATTTCGTAGCGGAAATCGTGGCCGGGCCGGTCGGTTACGAAGCGAATCAACCGGCGCCGGTCGCCGGCCGTATCGGGCCGCCGCGTGTCGAGATAGGCGCAGATCGCCTCCACCACTTGCAGATTCGTACGCGGCTGGCGGGCGCCGATCGCATAGGTGCCCCCCGCCTCGCCGCGCTCCAGCACCCGCACCAGCGCTTCCGCATGATCCTCGACGAACAGCCAGTCCCGCGTGTTCGAGCCGTCGCCGTAGACCGGCAGCGGGCGTCCCTCCAGCGCGTTCAACGTCACCAGCGGGATCAGCTTTTCCGGAAACTGGTAGGGGCCGTAATTGTTGCTCGTGTTGCTGACGATCGTCGGCAATCCGTAGGTATGGTGCCAGGCCCTGACCAGGTGATCGGACCCCGCCTTGCTGGCCGAATAGGGGCTGCGCGGGTCGTAGGGCGTGCTTTCCGTGAACGGGGGGTCGCCCGCCGACAAGGCGCCGAACACCTCGTCGGTCGACACATGGTGGAAGCGAAAGGCGGCCCGCCGCTTCGCGTTCAGGTCGCGCCAATAGCTGCGGGCGGCTTCCAGCAACACAAATGTGCCGACCAGGTTCGTGCGGATGAACTCGGCCGGCCCGTCAATCGAGCGATCCACATGGCTTTCGGCCGCCAGGTGCATGACGGCGTCCGGCTGGTGCGCGGCGAAGACCTCCGCCATCGCCCGCCCGTCTGCGATATCGGCCCGGATCAGCAGGTGCCGCGGATCGCGCCCCGCCTCCTCCAGCGCGTCGGCGGAGGCGGCGTAGGTCATCTTGTCCACGTTGACGACGCGGTGGCCGGTCGCGCGGATCAGGTGGCGGATCACCGCCGAGCCGATGAAGCCGCAGCCGCCCGTCAGGAGAATCTGCATCGCACTCCGTGCGAATGGGGTGGATCGTTCGCGGCCGTCTTTAGGCAAACTGACGAGCCGGGTCCAGGCGGCAACCCGCCCCTGACTTGCTCGAGTTCGGCGTGCAGCCGGACAGAGGCGAGACGGGACTCCGATCGCCGGGCCGGAGTGCCCGACCCCGGCCAGGCGCACCGGCGCCCCGATCGGCGTCC
>JAFAXA010000154.1 GCA_019241425.1 Acetobacteraceae bacterium
GCAGGGGTAAACAGCCTTTTCGCGCAGGAAACCGACGCCGCCGGCAACACCGGCATCAGCGATGCGGTCGTCTACACCCTCGACACCACGCCACCGACGGTGACGGCCGGGCTCGCCAACGATACCGGCACCTCGAACAGCGACGGCGTCACCACCGACCCGACATTGAGCGGCACCGCCGAGCCGGGCCGGACGGTGACGATCAGCAACGGTTCAACCGTGCTCGGCACCACCCTCGCCAACGCCGACGGCGGCTGGAGCTACACGCCGCAACTCGCCGACGGCACCTACACCCTGACCGCCAGCGAGACCGACGCCGCCGGCAACACCGGCTCGGCGCCGCCCGTCACCTTCACCCTCGACACGACGACCGCCGCCCCGACGCTCGCGCTCGCCGCGGGTTCCGACAGCGGCACGCTGGGCGACGGCATCACCAACGTCACGCGACCGACGATCACCGGCACGGCCGAGGCGAACAGCACGATCACCCTCACGGATGGCAGCGTACTCGCACCGAGCGCGGTCGGCACGGCGGTGACCGACGCGAACGGAAACTGGAGTTTCACCCCGCTTGTGAGCTTCCCGGACGGCACCTACAGCGTCGTCGCGACGGCGACCGACCCGGCGGGCAACACCTCCGTCCCATCGGCTCCCCTGAACGTCACGATCGACACAACTCCGCCATCACCTGCGATCAGCGGCTCCGCGGTGCTGACGAACCAGCCTGTGCAGACGATTTCCGGCACGGATGGCCTGAGCGAGGCCGGGCGCACGGTGACCGTGTTCGACAACGGCACGAGCGCGGGCACGGCGATCGTCAACCCGGACGGTAGCTGGAACGCGGCCAATGTGACGCTGGCGGAAGGGCAGAACAGCCTGACCGCCCAGCAAACCGACGCCGCCGGCAACACGGGCACCAGCGCCGCGGTTATCTACACGCTCGACACCGTGCCGCCGACCGTGACCGCCGGCCTCGCCGACGACAGCGGCAGCTCGAACAGCGACGGCGTCCCAGCGACCCGTCGCTGCGCGGCACCGCCGAGGCGGGCCGGACGGTGACGATCAGCAACGGCTCGACCACGATCGGCACCACCCAAGCCGACGAGAGCGGCAACTGGAACTACACGCCGGAAATGGAGGACGGCACCTATACGCTGACCGTCAGCGAGACGGACGCCGCCGGCAATACCGGCTCGGCGCCGGTCACCTTCACCCTCGACACGACGCCGCCGGCCGCACCCGCCTCGCTCGCCATCGACCCGGCCTCCGATAGCGGCACGCCGGGCGACGGCGTGACCAACGTCACGCAACCGGTGATCGACGGCACGGCCGAGCCCGGCAGCACCGTCGTCCTTTCGGAGGGCGAGAGCCAGATCGGGTCGGCGACCGCCGATCCGAACACCGGCGCCTGGCAGATCACGCCGGGGGCGGCGCTGTCCGAAGGCCCGCACCAGTTGAGCGCGACGGCAACCGACGCCGCGGGCAATGTGTCGGGCGCCTCGGACCCGCTTTCGGTCACGATCGACACCACGCCGCCGTCGGTCGCGATCACGAGCCCGGGCGGGCTGACCAACCGGGGAACGCAGACGGTGTCCGGCACCGACGACCCGAGCGAGACCGGGCAAACCGTCACCGTGTTCGACAACGGAACGGCGGTCGGCCTGGCGACGGTCGGCGACGACGGCAGCTGGCAGGCCGCCAACGTGACGCTGTCGGAAGGCGACAATAGCCTGACCGCGCAGGAAACCGACGCCGCCGGCAATACCGGCACCAGCGCGGCGGTGCTCTACACGCTGGATACGGTGCCGCCGACCGTGACCCCGGCGCTCGCCGACGACACCGGCCTATCGGGGAGCGACGGCATCACCAACGACCCGGCGCTGACCGGCACCGCCGAGCCGAACCGGACGGTGACGATCAGCAACGGGTCGACCGTGCTCGGCACCACCGACGCCGACGGGAACGGCGCCTGGAGCTTCACGCCGCAACTCGCAGACGGCACCTACACCCTGACGGTCAGCCAGACCGACGCCGCCGGCAATACCGGTTCCGCGCCGGTCACCTTCACCCTCGACACGGCAGCGCCGAGCATTTCCGCCGATGTCACCGGGTCGACCAACGTGGTCGATCAAACCTTGACGGGCACGCTCACCGGCGGCGAGGCGGGCGACCCGATCACGCTGAAGCAGGGCAGCCAGGTGCTCGGCACGACGACCACCGATGCGTCCGGCGATTTCAGCGTGCCGTTCACCTACACGGGCGACGGCACCAACGCGACCTACACGCTGACCGCGTTCGCGACCGACGTCGCGGGCAATTCCGTCCATAGCGGCCGGCTTCCGCTCACCCTCGACTTCGCTCCGAACCAGACCCAGTTCGGCGCGATCACCCACGACCCGACCAGCCCGGGCGGCGAAACCGACGCCCTCTACATGGGCATCCTCGGGCGTCTGGCCGACCCGCTCGGCGAGGAAGGCTGGGCCGCTTCGCTGGCCGCCGGCGGCGACCCCGTGGCCTTGGCGCAAAATCTGCTGTCCTCGGCGGAATACACGGCCCGGTTCGGCCCCTACACGGCCGCGACGGACGACGCCTTCGTGCAGCAGCTCTACCACATGGCGCTCGGGCGGGCGCCGGAGAGCAGCGGCGAGGCAGGCTGGGATGCCGCGCTGGCGAGCGGCGCCTCGCGGGCCGACGTCGCGGCCCGGATCGCGCTGTCGCCGGAAGGACAGTGGGGGACCCGCGCCAATCTCAGCGGCGGCGGCGTGTTCGTGCCGGACGCCGGCACCTCGGACGTGGCGCGCCTCTATTACGGCGTGCTCGGCCGCGCGCCCGACGCTTCGGGCCTGTCGAGCTTCGGCCAGGCGGTGCACGCGGGCAGTCTCAGCCTCGCCGACATCGCGCAGCAGATGCTGAGCTCGCCGGAGGGCGCGGGACTGGCGGCGGAGGGGGACGGCGACTACGTAGCCACCCTTTATCAGAACGCGCTCGGCCGGACGCCGGACAGCCAGGGTCTCGCCGCCTTCACGAGCGCCCTCGCCAACGGCACCTCGCGGGCAGCGGTCGCCCTCATGATCAGCGACAGCCCGGAGGCGCTCGCCAACCAGGTCGGCAAGATCGAACTCGGCTACCACCTGTCCTGAGCCGCCGGCCGGCGGCGCCGAGGTTTGCAACACCTCGGCGCCGTGCCCGGCCCCGCCAGACCCTAGCGGCCGGCCGGCCCCGCATCGAGCGAACCCATGTTCTGTCCGGCGAGATCCGCCGTGGCCGTGCCGGGCGCTAGCGCGATCGCGTGTCGCCAATCGTCGCGCGCGCCCTCCCGGTCCCCCTCGTCCCGCCGCACCAATCCGCGTTCCAGAAAAGCGTCCGGGTTGGTCGGGTCCAGCGCAAAAGCGTGGTCGATATCCTCCCGCGCCCGGTCCAGCCTTCCCTCGTGCCGCCACGCGGCGGCGCGGAGCACCAGGGCGTCGGCGCGCTTGGGGTCGAGGCCGAGCGCCCGGTCGAGATCGTCGATCGCGTCCAGGTAGCGGTCCATCGTCGCCGCCGCCACCGATCGGTCGATGAAGAAACCCGGGTCGTCCGGCGACAGCGCGAGCGCAAGCGTCGCGTCGCCGAACGCGCGCGCCGGGTCGTCCGCCATCAGCCAGGCTTGCACCGCCTGCCCATAGAGCGACGCCCGGGCGGGGGCGGCCGCCCCGCTCGTCGCGGCGATCTTGTCCAGCATCTCCGCCCCGGTCTGCGGATTGCCGAGCGCAATCTGCGCCAGCGCCTGGCAATGCAGCGCGCCCTCGCCGCCGCCGGTCGCGGCCCAGGCATCCGCCCATGCGTTAGCGCCTCCGGGATCGTTGCGGAGCAGGGCCAGGCAGTGTTCGTAGTCCTCACCCTCCGCGATGCGCGGCGATTGCGGCGGCACGGGAAGCTTGCCGGCATCGGATTGCGCCGCCGCCGGGCCGGCGAGGAGCAGCAACGCGACGGCGGCCTTCGCGGAACATCGGGTCATCGCCGACAGGTATCCCAGCTCGGGCGGAGGCGGCCAGGGATGCCGTTACTCGCCAAACCGGGCAAATGGCGGGAGCGCAGGCGGGTCTTGCAAACCGCCGGGGAAAATGTTTCGCTCTCAACAAGTTGACGGCGGCAAGACACACCACCTCGGCACATCGAACAACAAAACCGGCCAGCCCCGCCGTGTTCCGGCCGGTTATGGGGGGGATACCCGATGCTCAGAAAGGCTTTGCTCGCTGGCTGCTTTCTCGCGCTTGCGGCGCTGCCCGCCCGTGCCGCGGACCAGCCGATCATCGGCTTGATCACCAAGACCAACATCAATCCGTTCTTCGTCAAGATGCGGGAAGGCGCGGAAGCCAAGGCCAAGGAACTCGGCCTGAAGCTGCAAGCCTATGCCGGCAAGACCGACGGCGACAATGACGGGCAGGTGCAGGCGATCGAGGCGTTGATCGCGGCCGGTGCCAAGGGCTTCATGATCGTTCCGAGCGATTCGACGGCGATCGTGCCATCGATCAAGAAGGCGCGGGACGCGGGCCTGCTGGTCATCGATCTGGATACCCCGACCGATCCGATCGACGCCGCCGACGCGACCTTCGCGACCGACAACTTCAAGGCCGGTGAGCTGATCGGCGAGTGGACCAAAGCGACGCTCGGGGAGGACGGCGTGAAAAAGGCGAAGATCGCGATGCTCGATCTCGCAACCAATGAGCCGACCGTCGACTACCTCCGGCACAACGGCTTTCTGTCCGGCCTCGGCGCCAAGGTGAAGAACCCGAAGCATTACAGCGCCTCGGACGACCCGCGCATCGTCGGCAGCGACGTGACCGCCGGTGCTGAGGAGGGTGGCCGGCGGGCGATGGAGAACATTCTCCAGAAGGCGGACCAGATCAACGTCGTGTACGGCATCAACGAACCGGCCGCGGCCGGCGGTTACGAGGCGCTGAAAGCGGCGGGCCGCGAGAAGGGCGTGCTGGTGGTCGCGATCGACGGCGGCTGCCCGGGCGTGCGGAACGTCGCCTCCGGCGTGTTCGGCGCGACGTCGCAGCAATATCCGCTGCGCATGGCGTCGATGGGCGTGGAGGCGCTCGCGCAATACATCAAGAACGGCAAGAAGCCCGAAAAGACGCCGGGCAAGGATTTCACCGACACCGGCGCACAACTGGTGACGGACAAGCCGGTGAAGGGCGTGCCGTCGATCACCAGCGCCGAAGGGCTGAAGCTCTGCTGGGGCTGAGACGCGCCTTGCAGGGCGCGTCGCACGGGTCCGCCGCACCGGGGTAACCGATGTCCGAGCGTCACCAGCCGGCCGATTTCGAACGGGGTCTGCCGGCTGCGGCGGCGGATCAGGCCGCGTTCGAGTTCGATCAGCCGTGGCTCAAGCGCGTCCAGAACGTGCTGCACGCCAACCCGACGGTGGTGCCGTTCCTCGTTCTGATTCTCGGGATCGTGCTCGGCGCCTCCGTCAACTGGGCGCGCTTCACCACCGGTTCGAATCTTTCAACGATCCTGCTGCAAGTCACCATCATCGGCACGCTCGGGATCGCGCAAACACTGATCATCCTGACGGCCGGCATCGATCTGTCGGTCGGCATCATCATGGTGCTGTCGCAGATCGTGATGGGGCGGCTGGCGGTGATCGAAGGCTGGCCGGTGCCGCTCGCATTCGCCCTCGGCATCGCCATCGGCACGTTGTGCGGCCTGCTGAACGGGCTGCTCGTGACGCGGCTCAGGATGCCGCCCTTCATCGTCACGCTCGGCACGCTCTCGATCTTCACCGCGCTCAACACCTGGTATTCGCAGTCGGAATCGATCCGCAACAGCGACATCCAGGAAAGCGCCTCGTTCCTGCTGACGATGGGCGAGCCGATCCGCTTCGGCAACGCGCGCATCATCTACGGATCGGTGTTCATGCTGGCGATGGCCGCGATCGTCTGGTTCGTGCTGAACCGCACGGCATTCGGCCGCCACATCTACGCCGTCGGGGACGATCCGGAAGCCGCGCGGCTGACGGGCATCAGCGCGGATCGCGTGTTGCTGAGCGTCTACGTCCTCGCCGGCTTCATTTCGGCGCTGGCCGGATGGGTGCTGATCGGCCGGGTCGGCGCGATCAGCCCGACCAGCGGCCAGGACGCCAATCTCGACAGCATCACCGCCGTGGTGATCGGCGGCACGAGCCTGTTCGGCGGCCGCGGCTCGATCATCGGCACCCTGATCGGCGCGCTGATCGTGGGCGTGTTCCGCTCCAGCGTTTCGCTCGCCGGTCTCGACGTGCTCTGGCAGCAATTCGCGGTGGGCGTGCTGATCATCGTCGCCGTTGCGCTCGACCAGTGGATTCGGCGGGTGTCGGCGTGAGCGGGGCGCCCGTTCTGCAAGCGCGCGCCCTGGTCAAGCGTTTCGGCCACGTCACCGCGCTCGACCACGCGGATTTCGATTTGCTGTCCGGCGAGATTCTCGCGGTGATCGGCGATAACGGCGCTGGTAAATCGACGCTGATCAAGGCGCTCGCTGGTGCCGTCCTTCCGGATTCGGGTGAGATCCGGTTGAATGGTGAAATCGTGCAGTTCCGTTCGCCGATCGAGGCCCGCAAGGCGGGAATCGAAACCGTCTACCAGAATCTCGCGCTCTCGCAGTCGCTCACCATCGCCGACAACATGTTTCTCGGGCGGGAGCAGCGAAAGCCGGGCGTGCTCGGCCGCACGTTCCGCATTCTCGACCGCTCGGCGATGCAGAAGGAGGCGCGGCGACACCTCAGCAATCTCGGCCTGATGACGATCCAGAACATCAACCAGACCGTCGAAACGCTGTCCGGCGGACAGCGGCAGGGCGTCGCCGTCGCGCGGGCCGCGGCTTTCGGCAGCCGCGTCATCATCATGGACGAGCCGACCGCGGCGCTCGGCGTCAAGGAGTCCCGCAAGGTTCTGGAACTGATCCTGGACGTGCGCGCCAAGGGTCTGCCGATCGTTCTCATCAGCCACAACATGCCGCACGTGTTCGAGGTCGCCGACCGCATCCATATCCACCGCCTCGGCCGCCGCGCCTGCGTGATCCGGCCTGCGGATTACACGATGTCGGACGCCGTCGCGATCATGACGGGCGCCATGAAGCCGCCGAGCGAGGATCTCGCCGCCTGATCGTTAGGTTAAATAGGGCCAACGGTGGCCAGCCGAGCTCGCCTCTTGCAGCGGCGTAGATCCGAGCCAACGATCCGTCGACTTCCATCCAGTCGATCAGGATCGGATCTTTGTGCAACGATGTGGCACGCTGCTCTGTTCGGCGTCGATATCAGCTGCTCCTCCTCGTGCGGTGCGCCAAACAAAAGCCAACGGTTCTTTGCCGGCCGACACGAAGCTGCGCTCGTCGAGAAGTGTGAAGCAGCGGATCGCGGTGATGCTCGGTTTGAAGAGGTTTCAGAATGCGGGCATCACGAACGCTGGCAACGAGTTGATGCATCGCATCGGCAAGGGACAGTTGACCAATGAAAGATCTTCTCGATGGGGTTAAACTGCTGCTCATCGATTTGGCGTCCACGCTTTTCTTTCTCATCCTCTTCATCACAACACGCAACATTGTTCTTTCGGTTAGCCTCGGCATCGCCGCGGGTCTTGTTGAGATCGGGATTCAGTCCGTCCGCCGAAAGCCCATTCACACGATGCAATGGCTGAGTCTGTTTTTGACCCTTGCCGTCGGTATCGCGACACTCCTGACCAATGACCCACGCTTCATATTGTTCAAGCCGAGCGTGATCTATGCAGTCGTGGGGGTCGTGATGCTCAAGCGAGGCTGGCTCAATCCCTATGTGCCGGCCATTGCACGGGCGGTCGCGCCGGACATCGCGGTCTTGATAGGTTTTACATGGTCTGGCTTGATGTTCGTCTCTGCCGCGGTGAATGCCCTCGTTGCGCTGACTTGCAGCGTGTCGACTTGGGCGCTGACGATGCCCATTTTTGCCTTTACCAGTAAGACAGCGATGTTCCTCTTCGGATTTGCCGTCATACGCACCACCGTTGTGCGCCGGGTGCGCGCAATGCCCGCTGCGGAACGTGAGGCTCTGCTGACCGCGACAGGACGGCGTTGATGCCGCGCCGTGACTAAGATTAGGGGCGCGGGCGCGGCGCCTGGTGGTCGCCTTCCGGCCGCGCGGACAGGCTTTCCAGCAATTGGTCGCGGATGCGTTCGCGATCCTCCGCTGTCAAAACCGGGGTGCCCGCGAGTTCGGCGATGCGGATGCTGAGGACGATCGCCGTTTCGAGGCATCCGTCGAACGCCGCGTCGTCATGGATGCGCGACGCGGTGAAGTCGTATGGCGCCTTGGCATAGGCCCGCATCCGGCGCAGCAGCATGCCGAGTTGCCGCTCCGCCGCCTCCATGCTCAACGGGCGCGGCTCACCCCCATCCTTCGCCAATGCGGGCACTGGCACGGCCAATCCGTGTGAGCGTCGGAAGAACCTGCGCGTCGCCGGCTGAAAAGGGCTCGTTTCGTTCGGAACCGACGGGACGTCCGCAACGTGCCGCATTTGTGCCTCTCAGGCTCATGGCCTGAGAGCACAATACCAGAGGTTGTATCCTGCGGGACAACTCTGCCGCACAAAAGTCGCACTGTGGCGCGGCTGCCACGTGGGTTCAGACCGTCCGCAGCATCCCGCCATCGACGAAGTAGGTCGAGCCGATGCTGTAGGTCGCCTTGTCCGAGCACAGGAACACAAAGAAATGGGCAAGCTCCTCGGGCGAGGCGAAGCGCTTGATAGGGGCGTGCTCGTTGGCGACGTCCTGGAGGTAGGCCTGCCAGTCTCCGCCCGTCCCGGCGGTCAGCTTTTTCGCGGTGCTGATCCAGTCGGGCGTCAGGATCAGGCCCGGATTGACGCAGTTCACCCGGATGTTGTCGCCGACCAGTTCGGTCGCGAGCGTCTTGCTGAACATCATCAGCGCCGCCTTGGTGACGTTGTAGATCGGCTCATACCAAAGCGGCTGCACCGCGCAGATGGAGGCGTTGTGCAGGATCACGCCGCCGCCCCGCGCCTTCATGCCGGGGGCGAGGCCGCGCGCGAGCCGGACGGCCGCCATGACGTGCAGCTCCCAGTAGCGCTGCCATTCCGCATCCGGCGCTTGCAGGATCGTCTCGTTCGAGCCGGTGCCGGCATTGTTGATCAGGATGTCGGCGCCGCCGAACGCGTTCTGCACGGCATCGACCAAGGCGGCGCACCCGGCCGCCGTTCGACATCGGCGACGACCGGCGTGATACGGACGCCGGACGCCGTCGCGATGCGCGCGGCTTCGGCGCGCAGCCGTTCTTCGCCCCGCGCCGCGAGCACGAGGTTCGCGCCCTCGGCCGCCAGCCCTTCGGCCACCGCCAGCCCGATGCCGACGCTGCCGCCGGTGATGACCGCGACTTTACCCCTCAGGCCCATATCCATGCCCTGGCACCCCCCTTTGAAGAGCTCGGATGTTAGACGCGACGCTCGGGGCGGCGGCAACGCCGCTTCCCCGGAAGCCTGACCGGGCCGAGCGCCCTGGCATCCGGCGTCTCCATCGGGCAAACGGGGGCATGATAGAACACACGGGTTCCACACCAGCCGGCGGCGAAACCCGGTCCGATTCGCCGCGCCGACTGCTGGTCTTTGGCCTCGGCTACACGGGAACGGCGATCGCGGGCGCCGCGCAGGCCGCCGAGTTCACGGTCGCCGGGACCAGCCGCGATCCAGGCGAGCGCCGGGCGCCGGCCGGCATCCGGCTGCTCCCGTTCGATGCAGCCGCACCGGAGGTCGCGCGCGCGACCCACGTGCTCGCCACCATCCCGGTCGGCGAGGGGGGCGATCTGGTGCTGGACCGCTACGGTCCGGCGCTCGCCGCGTCCGAAGCGTTGCGCTGGGCCGGCTACCTGTCGACCACGGGCGTCTACGGCGACCGTAACGGCGAATGGGTCGATGAGGAGACGGAGCCACGTCCGGCGTCGCCCCGCACCCGGCGGCGCCGGGCGGCTGAGCTCGCCTGGAGCGATCTCCCTTGCGCCGTCGATCTGTTCCGGGTCGCCGGCATCTACGGCCCCGGCCGCTCGCCGTTCGAGGCGCTGCGCGCCGGCACCGCCCACCGGATCATCAAGCCGGGCCATCAGTTCGGCCGCATCCACCGGGACGACATCGCGGCGGCCGTCCTGGCCGCCATGGTGAGCGCGCAGCCCGGCGCGAAGCGCGTGTTCAACCTGTCCGACGACGAACCGGCGGAAGCCGCGACGGTGACGGAGGAGGCCGCCCGCCTGCTCGGGATCGCGCCACCGCCGGCCACACCCTTCGCGGACGCCGTGCCCGGCATGAGCGCCATGGGGCGGAGCTTCTGGTCCGAGAACCGCAAGGTGGACAGCCGCAAGACGCAGGCGCGGCTCGGTCTGCGCTGGCGGTATCCGACCTACCGCGAAGGACTACGCGCCATCCTCGCCGCCGAGGGTTGCGAGCAACGCGGCGAGGGTCCGGGTCAGCAAGCCTAAATCCGCGGGCCGGGACAGGCGATGGTCGCCGTCCTTGACCAGCACGACCTGCACGTCGGCGCTGGCGAGCGCC
Source organism: Acetobacteraceae bacterium (assembly GCA_019241425.1). GTDB lineage: Bacteria > Pseudomonadota > Alphaproteobacteria > Acetobacterales > Acetobacteraceae > JAFAXA01. Next base: position 10,551 of record JAFAXA010000154.1, read on the forward strand.
CGGGCGAGCCGCAGCGACGTTTCCCACGGCACGTCGGCATCGCGCTGGCCATGCAGCAGCCGGACCGGGCAGGCGAGGGGGATCGGCGCCCCCATCAGCAAATGGGCGCGGCCGTCCTCGATCAGGGCCCGGGTGATCACCGTCGGCTCGCCATACTCGCTCGGCACGGCGATCCGCCCGTCCCGCATCAGCGCCGACCGCTGACCCGGCGGCATGGCGTCCCACATCAAGGCTTCGGTGAAATCGGGCGCCGCTGCCACGCCCAGCAGGCCCTTGACGCGCTCCGGCCGGCGCAGCGCCGCGAGCAAGGCGATCCAGCCGCCCATGGACGATCCGACCAGTAGCAGATCGCCCGTGCTTTCCCGGTCGATGACGGCGAGCGCATCCTCCGTCCAGCGTCCGATGGTGCCATCCGTGAAGGCGCCGCCGCTCTCGCCATGCCCCGAATAGTCGAACCGCAGCATGGCCTGGCCGTGCCCGGCACAAAATCCGGCCAGCAACCCGGCCTTGGTGCCGGCCATGTCGCTCGCGAACCCGGGCAGAAACACAACGGCGGGCGAGCGCCCCGCCAGACGCCGCCAGGCGAGTTCCGTGCCGTCGCCGCGATCCAGCCGCCCCGCTTGCTCCATGGCCACTCCTTTGCCGTCCATCCGCCGTGATATAGCGGCAGCGATGCTCAATGCGCCCGTCGTGCTGCAAGTGCTGCCCTCGCTCGTCACCGGGGGCGTGGAGCGCGGCACGATCGAGATCGCGGAGGCGATCGCCCGCGCCGGCGGCACCGCCCTGGTCGCGAGCGCGGGCGGGCGGCTCGTTTCCGCCGTCGAAGATGCCGGCGGGCGGCACGTCACCTTGCCGCTGAGGGCGAAGGATCCGCTGACCGTGTGGCGCAATGCCGGGCGCCTCGCACGTCTGATCCGGGCGGAGGGGGTGGAAATCGTCCACGCGCGGTCCCGCGCCCCCGCGTGGTCCGCTCTCGCCGCCGCCCGGCGTACCGGCGCCCGGTTCCTCACCACCTATCACGGCGCATATGGCGAAGGCTTCCCCGGCAAGTGTCTCTACAACAGCGTGATGGCGCGCGGTGAGCGGGTGATCGCGATCAGCCGCTATATCGCCGACCTGATTGCCGCGCGACACGGGATCGACCCCGCGCGCATCAGGGTCATCCCGCGCGGCGTCGATCCCGTGCGCTTCGACCCGGGAGCCGTCCCCGGCGAACGGATCGCCCGGCTCCGGAAAACGTGGGGTGTGCCCGACGGAATGCGCGCGATCGTCTTGCCGGGACGGTTGACGCGCTGGAAGGGGCAGACCGTGTTGCTGGAGGCCTTGGCTCGGCTGGGGCGAACGGATCTTTGCTGCGTGCTGGTCGGTTCGGGCGCCGGGCGCCCCGGTTACGAAGATGAGCTGCGCCGGACCGCCGCGCGTCTCGGCCTCGCGGACCGGCTGCGCATGCCCGGCGAATGCGACGACATGCCGGCGGCGCTCCTCCTTGCCGACGTCGTGGTCCATGCCTCGGTCGAGCCGGAGGCGTTCGGACGGGTGGTGATCGAGGCGCAGGCGATGGCCCGGCCGGTTATCGCCTCGGACGGCGGCGGCCCGACCGAGACCGTGCAGGAAGGCGTCACCGGCTGGCGAGTCGCGCCGGGCGATGCCGGGGCGCTGGCCCGCGTGCTCGACCATGCGCTGGGGTTGCCGCCGGACGAGGCCGCCGCCCTGGGAAGGCGGGCCCGGGCCGCGGTGCAGGCCGGCTACACCACGGCGGCGATGCAGCGGGCGACGCTCGGCGTCTACCGTGAGTTGCTCGGTTGAGGCGCATCCTGGTGATCCGGCTCGGGGCGCTCGGCGACTTCGTGCAGTCCTTCGGCCCGTTCGCCGCGATCCGGGCGCGGCACCAGGACGCGCGGATCACCTTGCTGACCACCAAGCCGTTCGCCGGCCTAGCCCGTCATGCGCCGTGGTTCGACGAGGTGGCGATCGACCGCAAGCCGCCGTTCTGGGACGTGCCGGGCCTGCTGCGCCTGTCGCGGCAGCTCCGCCCGTTCGATTTCATCTACGATCTCCAGACCTCCGCCCGGTCTTCGCGCTACTTCCTGCTCGCGGGCCGCCCCCCTTGGTCCGGCGTCGCCCGCGGCTGCTCGCACCCGCACGCAAACCCGGAACGGGATTTCATGCACACGCGGGAGCGGCAGCAGGAGCAGCTCGCAATGGCGGGCATCGCCGCCTTTCCGCAACCTGACCTCGCGTGGCTCACCCATCCATCCGAAACCGGCCCGGCGCCGCCATCCCGGCCGTACGGGCTGCTCATTCCCGGAGCCGCGCCGCACCGGCCCGCCAAGCGTTGGCCGCATTTCCCGGCGCTCGCCAAAGAGCTGGACGCGCGCGGCCTCCGGCCGGTGGTGCTCGGCACTGCCGCGGAGGCGCCGCTTGCCACCGCCATTCGGCAAGAGGCGCCGTCGGCCGTCGACCTGACCGGGCGCACCAGCCTCGCCGACATCGCGGTACTCGCGGCCGGTGCTGCCGTCGCGATCGGCAACGACACCGGGCCAATGCACATGGCGGCGGCCGTCGGCTGCCCGTCGGTTGTGCTGTTCTCGGCGGCGAGCGACCCGGCGCTGACCGCGCCCCGCTACCCGGACGGCGGCTGGCCGAGCATCCTGCAAGTTCCCGATTTGGCAAGGCTGTCGCCCCGCAGGGTTGCAGCCGAACTGCCGCAGGGCCATAGACGCGTCCCCGTATAGAAGCAGCGAGATAAGACCATGCCCGCCATCACCCTGCCCGACGGCTCGGAGCGCCGCTTCGATGGGCCGGTCGCGGGCACGACGCTGGCGGCCGCGATCGGTCCTGGCCTCGCCAAGGCGGCGCTCGCGATGAAGGTGAACGGCACGCTGGTCGATCTGGCGACGGTGATCGAAGACGACGCCCCCGTGCTGTTCGTGACCCGGCGCGATCCGGATGCGCTGGGCTTGATCCGGCACGATGCGGCGCATGTTCTGGCGGAAGCCGTGCAGTCCCTCTATCCCGGCACGCAGGTCACGATCGGTCCCGCGATCGAGAACGGATTCTATTACGATTTCGCGCGCAACGAACCGTTCACGCCGGAGGACTTCCCCGCGATCGAGGCGAAGATGCGCGAGATCATCGCCCGCAATGCGCCGTTTGCGCGCGAGGTGATCGATCGCGACCAAGCGATCCGCTTCTTCCGGGACAAAGGCGAGCAATACAAGGCGCAGTTGATCGAGGAACTGCCGGCAAGCGAAACCATCACCCTCTATTATCAGGGTGACTGGGTGGATTTGTGCCGGGGCCCGCACATGCGGAGCACGGGCGATGTCGGCTTGGCCTTCAAGCTGATGAAGGTCGCGGGCGCGTATTGGCGCGGCGACCACCGCAACGCCATGCTGTCCCGCATCTACGGCACGGCATGGCGGGACGGGAAGGAACTCGACGCCTATCTGCACATGCTCGAAGAGGCGGAACGGCGCGACCATCGGCGGATCGGCCGCGAGATGGATCTGTTTCATCTGGGAGAAGAAGCGGTCGGCAGCATCTTCTGGCACCCGAACGGCTGGCGACTCTACCGCAACGTAGAGGCGTATATGCGCCGGCGCCTGGACGCGGCCGGATACCAGGAAGTGCGTACCCCGCAGCTTCTGGACCGCTCGCTGTGGGAACGCTCGGGGCACTGGGAAAAATTCCGCGAACATATGTTCATCGCGACGGTTGAGGACGAAGACAAGCAGCTTGCGGTCAAGCCGATGAACTGCCCGTGTCACGTGCTGATCTTTCGCCAGGGACTTCGCTCCTATCGCGAACTGCCGTTGCGGATGGCGGAGTTCGGCTCGTGCCATCGCTACGAACCGTCGGGCGCGCTGCACGGCATCATGCGCGTGCGCGCGTTTACGCAGGACGACGCCCATATCTTCTGCACGGAGGCGCAGATCGCGCCGGAGACCGTCAAATTCGTCGAGCTGCTGTCCTCGGTGTATCGCGATTTCGGCTTCGAACGCTTCGCCGTGAAGTTCAGCGACCGGCCGGCGTTACGCGCCGGAGACGATGCGGTGTGGGATCGGGCGGAAGCCGCGCTGAAAGAAGCGTGCGCCATCGCCGGCGTCGATTACACGCTCAACCCGGGCGAGGGCGCCTTCTACGGCCCGAAGCTCGAATTTGTGCTGCAGGACGCGATCGGCCGGGATTGGCAGTGCGGCACCTTGCAGGTCGACTTCGTCATGCCCGAGCGGCTCGACGCGGACTATGTCGCGGAGGATGGCGCGCGGCGGCGTCCGGTCATGCTGCATCGGGCAGTTCTCGGAGCGTTCGAGCGCTTCATCGGCATCCTGATCGAACAATGCGCCGGCCGTTTTCCGCTCTGGCTCGCGCCGGTGCAGGCGGTGGTCGCGACCATCGTGTCCGATGCCGACGACTACGCGCGCGAAGTCGCGGCGGTCCTGAAGGCGGCGGGGGTTGCCGTTCAACTCGACCTGTCGAACCAGAAGATCAACGCCAAGGTGCGGGAGCACAGCCTCGCCCATGTGCCGGTGCTGGTCGTGGTCGGGCGGCGGGAAGCCGAGGAACGGACGGTCGCGCTCCGCCGGCTCGGCGGACAGGCGCAGGAGGTCGCGGGGCTGGACGAGGCGGCGGCCCGCCTCGCCGCCGAGGCGATGCCCCCCGATCTCCGGCCCATCAATTCGCGCGGGAGTCCTTGATTGGCGCTAGGCCGGACGGCATGTTGGCGCCCATGGCCGGTCCGGCCAGCTCAGACTGATTGGCAACGACGACAGGAGATAGCCCCATAGCCCGTGGACCCATGCCCGCCTCGCCCACCCGCGACGGGCCGCGCGTAAACGAGGAGATTCGCGTCCCCCAGGTAAGATTGATCGACCAGGACGGAGAGATGCAGGGCGTAATGAGCGCCCGTGACGCGCTGTTGCGCGCCTACTCCGTCGGGCTGGATCTGCTGGAAATCAGCCCTAACGCCGAGCCGCCCGTGGTCAAGATCCTCGATTTCGGCAAGTTCAAATACGAACAGCAGAAAAAGAAGAACGAAGCCCGCAAGCGGCAGAAGGTCATCGAGGTCAAGGAAATCAAGGTCCGCCCCAACATCGACGAGAACGACTACCAGACCAAGCTGCGGGCGATGCGGTCGTTCATCGAGGAAGGCGACAAGGTCAAGGTGACGTTGCGCTTCCGCGGCCGGGAGATGGCGCACCAGGATATCGGCGTGCGTGTCCTTGAGCGCATTCGCAACGAAATGGACCCGGTGACCAAGGTCGAGCAGATGCCCCGGATGGAAAACCGCCAGATGGTGATGGTGCTGACGCCGAGGTAATCGATTCCGGCGGCGACCGGACGAACGGCCGGTCTGCCGCCCCTCGCCGCGTTCTGGTCCTGAACGCTACAGCGCGCCCAGTCCCGCGACCGCGATCGTCACTAGCCCTAGCACCAGATTCACGAGAATGAGTTTGCGGATGCGGTCGGCGTTGCCGGCGGCGCGTTGCGGGCTCACGGCGGCCCGGAACTTCGGCCACGGGCCGAAGAACACGTAAAGAAAAATCACCGCCATGATCAGGCCGAGCGCGTGCATGGTGTGCACACTCCAATTCACGCCGGCGAATCCGTCGTAATAGCCGAACAGCATGGCGTAGCCGCTGAGCAGCAACAGCGGCATGGCGTGCCACACGATGAGAAAGAATCGCCGGAACACCTGGCTGGTAACGGCGGTCCGCTGCGCCGGATCGAGCGCGCCGAGACTCGGCCGCACCACCATGAGCGCGAACGCCATGCCGCCCACCCACAGGGCCGCGCATAGAAGGTGAAGCGCGAGCACCGCGCCCCACGGGTTGACGCCCGCACCCATCATCGTGCGGACGCCTCCGCGGTCAGCCCGATTTCGCCGAGCAGCGAGCGCACCTCGCTCGCCGCCGTGGAACGCGGCGCCGCTTCCGTGACACCGAGGCCCTCGGCGAATGCGCTCGCAAAGCCGGCGCGGTTGCCGAGCGTCGCCCGGAGCGCCGGCAGGCGACGCGCCGCCATGTCCGCCTCCACCGCTTCCCGCAGTTTCGATCCGGTCGGCGCGCGATTGATGACGATCCGCACGGGGCGTCCCTCATCCGCTGCGATCTTCAGCGTTCCCTCGGCGGCCCAGATGTCGGGCGGGCTCGGCTGCACCGGAACCAGCACCAGATCGGCGCCGCGGACGGCGAGCCTTGCATCCGTATCAATCTGCGGCGGACTGTCGATCAGCACCACGTCATGCGCTTCCTTGAGCTTCTCCAGTTCGCGGCGGAGCCGCCACCCGGAAACGTCCGAGGCGGTGATGACGTTCGCAACTCCTCCGGCGCGCTGCATCCGCAGCTTGGCCCAGCGGGTCAAGCTCCTTTGCGGGTCGATGTCGAGCAGGGCTACGCGGCTGTCCCGGGCCAGCGCCGCCGCAAGATTGGCCGCGAGCGTCGTCTTGCCCGCCCCGCCTTTCTGCTGCGCCACCGTGATCACAGTCGCCATGCTTGCCGCCTTTCCCGCCCCGACCGATTCGGGCCCGGAAGTCTAACCCGGACGGCAGGGGAGGGCACCCCGCATGGCGATCAGAGCGCGCGGCTCATCCGATCATCGGCGAGCGGCAGCAGCCTGGCGAGCCGGTCGGCCCAATGCCGCTCGCCCTGCGGCGTTCCGATCAGATCCTGGCGGATTTCGAGTTCCACATGCGGGATTCCTCGGCGTTCGCCGTGCATCGGGATGCCGTAATCGGAAAGGTCGGTGACGGTGTAGGGGTCGTTCTCGCCCACCACGATGTCCCCTTCCTCGTGCAACACGTCGAGCAGGGCGCGCGCGAGCCGGTTGTCCCGGTTGAACAGAACACCGATCTCGGTGCGGCGTTGCTCGCCCTTGAAGACCGGGGTGAAGCTGTGCATGGCGATCAGCAGGGTGCGCTTGTTCGCTTTCGCGCGGGCGTCGAGCAACGCCCGGATCGCGCCGTGATACGGCGCGAAAATCTCACGCTGCCGGTCGGCGCGATCTTCTGCGGACAGGCCGGTATTGCCCGGAATGGCGGTCGTTTCGCTGATCGTCGGGATCGAGCTGTCGACGCCGTGGCCGCGATTGCAGTCGATCACCAGCCGCGAATAAAGCTGAAACACCGCGGGCGCGTCGAATGCCGCCGACAGGCGTTCGGTGACGCCCGCGATGCCGATATCCCAGGCGATGTGGCGGGTCAGTTCGTGTTCCGGGAGATCGAGATCGCCGAGGCGGCGCGGGATGAGCCGGCCCGCATGATCGGCGGTCAGCACGAAATCCGAGCGTCCCTCGGGATTGAGCACCGAGACCGGCGAAGGTTCGTCTTCCGCAAGCAGCCGCCTCGTCGTCACGTCAGGCGGCCACCTCGTCCGTGAAGACGTGAAAGCCGGCGAGCCGGCTCGGGCCGAACGAGGTGGAGATGGCGACATCCGTCGCGTCGCGGCCGCGCGCCATCAAAATGCGACCGATGCGCGGCGTGTTGTGCCGGGCGTCGAACGTGTACCAGCGATGGCCGAGATAGACGTCGAACCAGGCGCTGAAATCCATCGGCGCGTCCACGGGCGGCACGCCGATATCGCCGAGATAACCGGTGCAATAGCGCGCCGGGATGTTCATGCAGCGGCAGAACGTCACCGCGAGATGGGCAAAATCGCGGCAAACGCCTTGCCTTTCCTCAAACGCCTCGGCGGCGGTCCGGGTGGAGCGGGCGAACGGATAACCGAAGGTGATGCGCTGATGGACGTAGTCGACGATCGCCTGCACCCGCGCCCAGCCCGGCGGCGTAGCACCGAACAGCGACCACGCGATGTCCGACATCTTGTCGGTCTCGCAATACCGGCTGCCGAGCAGAAAGGTGAGCGCGTCGTCCGGTAGATCCTCGACCGGGTGTTGCCAGGCGTCGGGCGCATATTCGTCGGGCTGACCGCTGTCGCGGATCGTGAAGTCGGTGCTGATGGTGAAGGACCCGGGCGGCCCGATGATGCGCAGCCTTGTGTTGCCGAACTGGTCCTGATGCTGGGTCGCCGAAGTCGGTGGGTTGAGGCTGATGATGCCGGGCGTGAGCAGATCGGCGGCCCTCGACGGGTGCACGCTCAGCATCAGCATCATCGGCGTATATTGATCGCACTGATAGGAAATCTCGTAGCCGCAGCGAATGTGCATCGGGATCCAGGGTCTCCTACCCAATCGAACTGTCACCCGAACACGGGCCTTGGTTGGTGCGGGCGGCCGTTACCTGCTTTCGCCGGCGAAGTTCAGCCTCCGCACATACATACAGGACTGCTAGCAACGCATACCGGCGCCCGGTCGTTCTCGCCTTGCCTCATCGGCCTGCTATTGTCGTGCAACTCCCGTGCCGACCGCGCCGGCGCTTGCGGGCGGTGGCCGGGGTGGCAAAGTGCCGGGATGCCGACCACTCCCTCTTGGACCCGCCGCTTCGACCGCGCCCCGGACCTGCTGACCCCGGCCGAAATGGCGAGGGTGGACGCGCGCGCCCCGGCCTTGGGCGTGCCGGTTGCGACGCTGATGGCGAATGCGGGCCGGGCGGTCGCGCGGGAGGTGAGGCGCCGCTTCCGCCCATGCCGAACCCTCGTCCTTTGCGGTCCCGGCAATAACGGCGGCGACGGCTATGTGGCGGCCCGGCTGCTGCAGGGCGAGGGGTGGCCGGTTGCGGTCGCCTCCCTGGCACCCCAGCGACCGGGCAGCGATGCGGCGGCGATGGCGGCACGCTGGCACGGGCCAACCGTCGCGTTCTCGCCGGACGAGGCGAGCCGGGCGTCGCTCGTGATCGACGCCGTGTTCGGCGCCGGTCTAACGCGCCCCGTCGAGGGCCTCGCGGCCGCCACGTTGAAGGCGGTGAAGCGGCTGGTCGCGGTCGACACGCCGAGCGGCGTCGATGGGGCCACCGGCGCGGTGCGCGGCTTTGCACCGCGGGCCGCGCTTACCGTAACATTCGTGCGCCTCAAGCCGGGCCATCTGCTCGATCCCGGTCGCGACCTTTGCGGCGAGACGGTGCTGGCCGATATCGGCATGCCGCCCCAGGCCCTCGCCGACATCCGGGCGAGCGCCTTCGCCAATGATCCGGCGCTGTGGCGGATTCCCCGGCCGGAGGCGAGCGGCCACAAATACTCGCGCGGCCACGTGACGGTGCTCGGCGGCAAGGCGATGACGGGCGCGGCGCGGATGGCGGCGGGGGCGGCGCGCCGCGCCGGCGCCGGGATGATGACGATCGCCGCCGAGTCCGGGGCGGACATCTACCGGACCGGCGAAGCCGGCGTGATCGTGACCGACAAGCCGCTGGACGAACTGCTGGAAGACGAGCGCCGCCGGGTGTGGGTCTGCGGTCCGGGCTTCGGGCGGGAAGACGCGCGGACGGCGCTGCCAAAGCTGATCGGCGCCAAGCGGGCCGTCGTGGGCGACGCCGATGTGTTCGCGGCCTTCGCGGGCGAGCCGGACGCGCTGAAGGGGGTGGCCGTCCTGACCCCACACGCGGGCGAGTTTCTGCGCGTGTTCGGCGATCCCGGCGATGACCGGCTGGGCGCCGCCCGGCGGGCGGCGGCACGGACCGGCGGGGTCGTGCTGCTGAAGGGTTCGGATACGATCATCGCGGCGCCCGACGGACGGGCCGCCATCAACGCCTCGGCCCCGCCCTGGCTCGCGACCGCAGGCTCCGGCGATGTGCTGTCGGGCGTGGTCGCCGGCTTTCTCGCTCAGGGGATGCCAGCATGGGAAGCGGCGTCGGCCGCCGCCTGGGTGCATGGGCGCGCGGGACTGCTTGCCGGTCCGGGCATGCTGGCCGAGGACCTCCCGGCGCTGCTGCCCCGCGCGATCGCGGAAGCGGGGTAAGATCCCGGTCACCCCTCCGCCCGCGGGCGGGGCGCTCCTCCAGAGCTTTACCTCCCGTACGGTTTCGCGGCCGAGGCGGTCATGGGTGCCGGCGTGCAGGCGCTTGTGTGGCTCGGGTCGGCAACGGCCGCGCACCGGTAGCCGAGTGCGTTTGACACCGCGCCTGCCGCGCCGATGACCGGCTCCGTCAGCAGTTTCGTCCGGGGGGGCCGCATCCGGAGCGACGCGGCGGCGAGGCAGAGTATTGCGATCACCTCGCCCGACCCGTCGCGCACCGGCGCCGCGACCGTCACCGACCCGGCATGCACCTCGCCCGAGGAGATGAAGGAGGCCCGGTCGCGAAGCCTCGGCAGGTCGCCCGCGATCCAACGCGGGTCGGTCGGCGTCGCGGGCGTGAAGCGTGGCAGGCGCTGTGCCAGCACCCAGGCCTGGATGTCCGCCGGGGCGTAGGCGAGCAGCAATCGGCCCGGGCCGGCGTGTAAAGGCCCGCGCTCGCCGACGGCGGTGAAGCGCGGCAATGTCGTGCTCGGGCGGTATTCGGCAATCGTTTCCGCCGCCATCCCGTTCCGGACGATCAGGTGAGCGATCTCGCCCGTCGCCGAACCGAGCGCTTCCAGGCTGGGCGAGGCGACGGCCGCCAGCGCCCCGTGCGACGTCGCAGCGCGGCCGAGCGCCGGCAGACGGGCGCCGAGCCGCCATCCACCGCGGGCCTTGTCCTGCAAGGCAAAGCCCCGCGCTTGCAAGGTGCGAAGAACGCGGAACCCTGCGGTTCGCGTGCAGCCCGCCTCGGCAGCCAGTTCCGCCAGGGAGGCCGGGCCGATCCGGGCCATCGCCTCGAGGAGGTCGAGCGCGCGGCCGATCGCGGCGATCCTGTAGGTGGGGCTGGTCTCCGGCTGCGCTGTTCCGTGTGGGGCGTCGGGAGACGTCGCACCAGCCGTTCTGGCGGAAACCGGCCGGTGAGTGGTCTTCATCATACGGTCGTCTGGCAAGACTGCCATTGCGGTTGCGGCCCCGTCAAAGCAGAAGCCGCGTCCACGGCCCCGCCGGCTGATGGCCGGACGCGCGGGCCCTGACGGGGGACGGCACCGTGCTTGTCGGGGTCCCCGCGCCGCGCTAAAGCCGCGCGGCACGAACGCCGATGCGGTGCCCCGGATGGCGCCCGGTCCGCGGGGCGCGCGCCACACCGGCGGGCGTGGTGGAATTGGTAGACACGCCAGATTTAGGTTCTGGTGGCGCAAGCCGTGGGGGTTCAAGTCCCTCCGCCCGCACCACCGCGAAGCCGGTCCGGCCCCGATCTTTGGAGAACGCCCCCCAGATGCAGGTCACCGAAACCCTCACGGAGGGGCTGAAGCGCGGCTTTACGGTGGTTGTTCCCGCCGCCGACATCGAGAGCCGGCGGGCCGCTCGCTTCGCCGATCTCGGCAAGCAGCTTCGGCTGCCGGGTTTCCGGCCGGGCAAGGTCCCTCTGCCGCTCGTGCGGCGGCGCTACGGCACCGCGGTGAATGCCGAGGTGCTGGAGGAATCCGTGAACGAGGCGACGCAGCAAGTGCTGTCCGATCGCGGGTTGCGCCCGGCCATGCAGCCGAAGGTCGATCTTCTTACCCCCAATCCGGACCAAAACGCCGATCTCGAATTCAAGGTCGAGCTTGAACTGCTGCCCGACATCGCGCCCCCGGATTTCTCCGAAATCGAGCTGACGCGCCTGAAGGCGGAAGTCGCCAAGGAGGACGTGGACCGGGCGCTCGGCGAGATCGCTTCCCGCGCGCGGGACTTCGAAGACGTGACGGAGGATCGCGGGGCCGAGACCGGCGACATGCTGACGGTCGACTTCGTCGGCACGATCGACGGCACGCCGTTCCCGGGCGGCGCGGGCAGCGATGCCGATCTCGAAATCGGCGGCTCCGGCTTCATCCCCGGCTTCTCCGAGGGTATGGCCGGGATGCGGCCCGGAGAGAAGCGCGACGTCACCGTGACGTTCCCCGAGGGCTATCACGCCGCGGAACTGGCCGGGAAGGAGGCAAGCTTCGAGGTCACGGCCAAGAAACTTCGCCGGGCGGTCGTGCCGGCGCTCGACGACGACCTCGGCAAGAAGCTCGGCTTCGATGGGCTCGACGAGGTGCGCGAGGCCATCACCCAGCGTATGCAGCGCGAGTACGACCAGCTCGGCCGGGTGCGGCTGAAGCGCGATCTGCTGGACGCGCTCGCCAAGCGGGCTGGCTTCCCGGTCCCCCAGGGCCTGCTGGAGGGCGAGTTCGCCCAGATCTGGCAGCGCGTCGAAGCCGACCGTAAGGCCGGCAAGCTCGATCCCGAAGACGCGTCCAAGGACGAGGAAACGCTGCGGAGCGAATACCGGGCGATCGCCGAGCGGCGCGTACGCCTCGGTTTGCTGCTCGCCGAGATCGGCCGCCTCAACGGCGTCACGGTCGGCAATGACGAGATGACCCGGGCGATACGCATGGAGGCCAGCCGGTATCCGGGCCAGGAGCAGCAGGTCGTCGAGTTCTTCCGCAAGAACCCGCAAGCGGCCGAGAGCCTTCGCGGGCCGATCTTCGAGGAAAAGGTCGTGGACTACGTGCTGGATCTGGCGCGGGTAACCGACCGGGTGGTGACCCCGGAGGAACTGGCCCGCGAGCCGGAGGCGGACGGCGCGCCGGCGACATCGGAGCCGCCCCCCGAATGACCCGGCTGGAAGGCCGCCGCGATCGCTCTATGTAAGCAAACGGATGCCCGCCGGACCGGCGGAGGCTGTTCAGGAAGGCATTAGCCAATGGCGGAGCGCTCCCATCTCGAAATCTACAACAATGCCCTGGTTCCCATGGTGGTCGAGCAGACCGCCCGCGGGGAACGCGCCTACGACATCTACTCCCGGCTGCTGAAGGAGCGGATCGTCTTCCTGACCGGCGCGGTGTTCGACCAGGTCTCCGCCCTTCTCTGCGCCCAGTTGCTGTTTCTCGAGTCGGAGAACCCGAACAAGGACATCGCCTTCTACATCAACAGCCCGGGCGGGGTGGTGTCCGCCGGCCTCGCCATCTACGACACGATGCAATACATCCGCAGCCCGGTGAGCACGGTCTGCATCGGCCAGGCGGCGTCGATGGGCAGCCTGCTTCTATGCGCCGGCGCCAAGGGCAAGCGGTTCGCGTTGCCCAACGCCCGGGTCATGGTCCACCAACCCTCGGGCGGCGCGCAGGGCCAGGCGACCGATATTGAGATCCAGGCGCGCGAAATTCTCACGCTTCGTAAGCGGTTGAATCAGATCTATGTGCATCATACCGGCCAGCCGATCGAGGCGATCGAGGCGAAGCTGGAACGGGATAGCTATATGTCGGCCGAGGAGGCACGCGATTTCGGCCTGGTTGACCAGGTCGTCGAGTCGCGCCCGCTGACCGGCGACGAGGCGTCCAAGGGCGGCTGACGCCAAGCGCCGGCCGCTTCGTTCTGGGGCTAGGTTTGGACGGCATCCCTGGGCGGGGCGTGCCGGCTGGCCTCTTGAGCCTTGTTCGGGCGAACGGACGGGGTCTAAGGTTTGGTATTGGTCTCCGGGTGGGCCCGGGGCGGGAGTGTCGATGAGTAAATCCGGCGATTCCAAGAACACTCTTTACTGCTCGTTCTGCGGCAAGTCTCAGCACGAGGTCCGTAAGCTCATCGCCGGGCCGACGGTATTCATCTGCGACGAATGCGTCGAACTCTGCATGGACATTATTCGCGAGGAGCACAAGACGCATCTCGTGAAGTCGCGGGACGGGGTGCCCACCCCGCGCGAGATTTGCAAGGTGCTGGACGACTACGTGATCGGCCAGGACCACGCCAAGCGCGTGCTCAGCGTCGCAGTGCACAATCACTATAAGCGCCTCGCCCACGGCCAAAAGAACAACGACGTCGAGATTGCCAAATCGAACATCCTGCTGGTCGGGCCGACCGGCTCCGGCAAAACGTTGCTCGCCCAGACCCTCGCCCGCATCCTCGACGTGCCGTTCACGATGGCCGATGCAACGACCCTCACCGAAGCCGGCTATGTGGGTGAGGATGTAGAGAACATCATACTGAAATTGCTGCAATCAGCCGATTACAACGTTGAGCGGGCGCAGCGCGGCATCGTGTATATCGACGAGGTCGACAAGATCAGCCGCAAGTCGGACAACCCCTCGATCACCCGGGACGTCTCCGGAGAGGGCGTGCAACAAGCGCTGCTGAAGATCATGGAGGGAACGGTCGCCTCCGTGCCGCCGCAGGGCGGGCGCAAGCATCCGCAGCAGGAGTTTCTCCAGGTCGATACGACCAACATCCTGTTCATATGCGGCGGCGCCTTCTCGGGTCTCGAGAAGATCATCGGGGCGCGCGGCAAGGGGTCCGGTATCGGCTACGGTTCGGATGTGCGAGCGCCGGACGAGCGCCGCACCGGCGCCATTCTACGGGAGGTCGAGCCCGAGGACCTGCTGAAGTTCGGGCTCATTCCGGAGTTCATCGGCCGCTTGCCGGTCGTCGCGACCCTCGAGGACCTGGACGAGAACGCGCTCGTCGAGATCCTGACCAAGCCGAAGAACGCCCTGATCAAGCAATATGGCCGCCTGTTCGAAATGGAGGGCGTGAAGCTGAGCTTCACCGATGACGCCCTCCGTTCGGTCGCAACCCGGGCGATCGCCCGCCGCACGGGCGCGCGCGGCCTTCGCTCCATCATGGAGGCCATCCTCCTATCGACGATGTTCGACCTTCCGGGCCTCGACGGGGTGGAGGAGGTCGTGATCAACCGGGAGGTTGCCGAATCCCGGGTCAACCCACTTTATCTCTACGGCAAGGAGCGGGCGGAGCACACCGCCTGAGCGTATCGGGGAGGCTATGGAGGCCCGGCGTCTATCTTGCGCCGCGGCAAAGTCCTGCCGATATCCTTGGGGCGCGCAGGCGACCGACGCTTGCGACTGGTGCGCCCCGTGCCGTTTCGGGCGGTCGCGCGCCGACTGTCCATAAGGAGGTCATGTTATGACGGAACCCGGCAACCCGAACCCGCCGCCTTCAGGCCCGGGCACCGGCCACGAACTGCTTCCGGTTCTGCCGCTCCGCGACATCGTCGTCTTCCCGCACATGATCGTACCGCTTTTCGTCGGGCGCGAGAAGTCCGTCCGGGCCCTGGAAGCGGTCATGAAAGAGGACAAGCAGATCCTGCTGGTTGC
>JAFAXA010000173.1 GCA_019241425.1 Acetobacteraceae bacterium
GGCCCGAAGCGTTAACTGTCAACGCATATAAAAGATACACAGACAGCGCTCCAAACCACCAAGCAACCAGTAAAGCCAGAGCAAAACCCCAACCTAACCACCACCCGGACAAACAGCCGTCATCCATTCAACATGGACAACAGCCCACAGAACGCCGCCAACGTATCCCTTCAAGCCTATGATACTGTCAAAGAACGAAAGCAAACGGGTCCGGTCCGCCTTCGCGGGCCTCAGACCAGCTTGCTTTTGAGAGCGCTGCCTCCAGCGCGAGCCGAGGACAGTAGCGTCACCGGGGCAGCAGAAGCAAGAGAAATCGTCGCCGCCGGTGACGGGGATGTAGGCCCGCGGGGCGTCGTGGTCAAGCGGCTTTTTACGCCTCCGGCGCGCTCACCAGCCGGGCTGGTGCCAGTTCCGGAACCACGCCACGAAGCGCGGAATGCCGACATCGAGCGGCGTCGTCGGCCGGAAACCCGTCAGCTCCGCGATCGCGTCGACGTCGGCATAGGTTTCCTCCACATCGGCCTTCGGACGTTCGGCCTCGACGCGGATCGCCGGCCGGCCGAGTGCCCGCTCGAGCAGCGTGATCAGCGTGTCGACCCGCTCGCTCCGATTGTTGCCGATGTTCAGCAAGCGCACCGGCTGCGCCGCCCCCGGGGGACGCTCGAGGCAGCCGACCACCCCCGCCACGATGTCGTCGATATAGGTGAAATCGCGCTGGAGCCGGCCGCCGTCATAGACCGTGATCGGCTCGCCGGCGGCGATGGCGCGCGCAAACCCGTAATATGCCATGTCCGGCCGTCCCCACGGACCGTAGACGGTGAAAAAGCGCAGGCCGGTCTGCGGCACGCCGAACAGATGGCCGTAGGCATAGCTCATCAACTCGTCGGCGCGCTTGGTGGCGGCGTAGATCGAGAGCGGGGTGTCGACGCGATCGCCCTCGGCGAAAGGCGTGCGGCGATTGGCGCCGTAGACGGAGGACGAACTGGCGTAAACGAGGTGCCGCAAACCGGGCAGGTGGCGGGCCGCTTCGAGCACGACGAGGTGCCCCATCACGTTGGCCTGCACATAGGCGAAGGGGTCGACCAGCGAATGCCGGACGCCGGCCTGCGCGGCCAGATGGACGATTCGGTCGATCCCGGCTTCGCCCGCGAACAGCGCTTCCATGCGGCCGCGATCGGCAACGTCGGAGCGGTAGAACGAGAAGCCGCGCCGCTCCCGCAAGCGGCCGAGCCGCGCTTCCTTCAAGGTCACGGCGTAGTAGTCGTTGAGATCGTCGACGCCAAGCACGGTCTCGCCCCGGGCCAGCAAGGCGTCCGCCACATGGTAGCCGATAAAGCCGGCGACGCCGGTTACGAGGATGGTCACGCGCCTGCTCCCGGGCCGATCGGGCCCTCGTCTGTCATGCGGCCCCGGCGGTCGGCCACCAGCCGGTCTTCCAGCAACTCGAGAATGGCGTGGCCGAGCGCCAGATGGCACTCCTGGACGCGCGCCGTTTCGTGGTCCGGCACCAGCAGCACGTGGTCGCAATGGCGGATCGCCGGCTCGCCGTCACCGCCGAGCATGCCGACCGTCGCCATGCCGATGTCCCGGGCGACCGCGAGCGCCCGCACGACATTCGCCGACCGGCCGGAGGTGCTGAGGCCGAACAGCACGTCGCCCGCCCGTCCGAGGCCGCGGAGCGGGCGCTCGAAAATGTGCTCGAACCCGTAATCGTTACCGCAGGCGGTGAGCGCCGAGGGATCGAGCGTCAGGGCGACCGCGGGCCAGGACTCCCGCTCCACCGCGCCGCGCAAGCGGATCAGCAACTCGGTCGCCAGATGCTGGCTGTCGGCGGCCGATCCGCCATTGCCGCAGAAGAACAGCTTGCCGCCCGCCCGCAGGCTCCGTTCGCAGACGCCAACGACGTCCAGCACCGGCCGGGCCAGCCGCGTCCCGGCCTCCCGCTGCAATTCCGCCGAGCGGATCATGATGCGCTCAAAGCGCGCCGCTTCGTCCATCTCACCTCCCCGGATGCGCGCCACAAGCGCGCCCCCCACGCGCCGGACGGCACGACACAGCCTTGAAACCCGCCCGGCTTTTCATCTACCGAGCACCCTCCACGCGACGGGAGGTGCTCGGCCTCCCGGCCGCCAGCCCGGATCGGACCCTTGGACGCAAACACGCCCTCACGCCTGACCGGAAGCCACGCTTCCTGGCCCTCCCGCTGCGATCACATCGCCCTGGTGCTGCAAGGAGGCGGCGCCCTCGGCGCCTACCAGGCGGGCGTCTATCAGGCGCTGCACGAGAACGGGCTGGAGCCGAGCTGGATCAACGGCGTCTCCATCGGCGGCGTCAACGCGGCGATCATCGCCGGGAACCCGCCGGAGCGGCGCATCGAGCGCTTGCGCGAGTTCTGGGACATGGTGACGTCCCGCCAGATCTGGTTGTGGAGCCCGGACGGCGACGATCCGCGCAAGCTGCGCAATGCCTGGTCGGCGTGGCTCACGATGTCGCTCGGCACGCCCGGCTTCTTTACGCCGCATCACCCGAACCCGTTGTTGAGCCTGCGCGGCGCGTCGACGGCCACGAGCTTCTACGACAACCACCCGCTGCGGGAAACGCTGCACCGGCTGGTCGATTTCGAGCTGCTGAACAGCGGCGACGTGCGCTATGCGTGCGGCGCCGTGCATGTGGGCACCGGCAATTTCCGCTATTTCGACAATGCGCAGGTCGCGATCCTCCCCGAGCACGTGGTGGCGAGCGCCGCCATGCCGCCCGGCCTGCCGATGGTGCGGATCGGCACCGACTATTACTGGGATGGCGGCGTCGTTTCCAACACGCCGTTGCAGCACCTGCTCGAGAATACCGGCTCCGATAACGTGCTCGTCTTTCAGATCGACCTGTTCAGCGCCCGCGGGGCGCTTCCGCGCGACATGGCGGACGTGCTCGGGCGGATGAAGGATATCAGCTTCTCGAGCCGCACCCGCCTGGTGACCGACTACTACATGGCGCAGCATCGCCAGAAGCTCATTCAGAAGAAATTGCTGGCGAAGATCCCCGAGGACCGGCTCGACGACGGCGAGCGTGCCTTGCGCGAGGAACTCGCCAACCTGCCCGAAATCACCATCCTGCAGATGATCTATCAGCAGAAGGCCTATGAGGGGCAGGCGAAGGATTACGAGTTCAGCGGCACGTCCATGCGCGAACACTGGGATGCGGGCTACGACGACACGCTCCGAACGCTGAGCCACCGGGACTGGCTCGCGATGGCGCCGGAGGATGGCGGCGTGATCGTTCACGACGTGCACCGGATCGAGGACTGACCGGCGCAGCGCCCATGCCGCGCACCGTCGAAACCCTGGCGTTTGCGCGAGACTATGCCATTTCACCCGGGCCAGAATGGAGACAGGACGATGCCACCCAAATCGCACCAGACCTATAACGACGAGCCGGACAACGCGAAGAAAGTCGCGATCGAGCTGCTGAACGCGCGCCTCGCCGACGCGATCGACCTCGCGCTCATCACCAAGCAGGCGCATTGGAATCTGAAAGGCCTGCAATTCATCGGCGTCCACGAGATGCTGGACGGGTTCCGCACGACGATCGACGGGCATGTGGACACGATCGCGGAACGCGTGGTGCAGCTCGGCGGCACCGCGTTCGGCACCAGCCAGGTGGTGGTCGAGAAGACCTCGCTCACCCCCTACCCGACCGACATCTATGCGGTGAAGGACCATCTGCGCGCGCTGATCGAGCACTACGCCAAGGTCGCCAACGCGACGCGGGCGGCGATCGACGAATCGGACGACGCCGGCGATGCGGACACGGCCGACATCTTCACGGCCGCCTCGCGCGATCTCGACAAGGCTCTCTGGTTCCTGGAAGCGCATTTGCAGGAATAGGCGGCGGCGCGGCTGCTTGCCCGGACTCCCCCGGACCGGATAGGGTCCGGGGCGCGGACGGGAACACTTCATGAACGATCTCTTCGGCTCGCCGGACGCCGCCGGCGACGCGAGCGCCTATTCAGCCCGGGACATCGAGGTGCTCGAGGGGCTGGAGCCGGTGCGGCGCCGGCCTGGCATGTATATCGGCGGCACCGACGAGACCGCGCTGCATCATCTCGCGGCCGAGATCCTCGACAACGCGATGGACGAGGCGATCGCCGGCCATGCGAGCTTCATCGAAGTGACGCTGGAGCCGGAAAACACCTTGGCGGTGCGGGACAACGGCCGCGGCATTCCCGTCGATCCGCATCCGAAATTCAAGAAGCTGAGCGCGTTGGAGGTCATTCTCACGACCTTGCATTCGGGCGGCAAGTTCGGCGGCAAGGCCTACGCCACCTCCGGCGGTCTGCATGGGGTCGGCAGTTCCGTCGTCAACGCGCTTTCGGAACGGCTCGAGGTCGAGGTCGCGCGTGACCGCGTGCTCTGGAAACAGAGCTATGTGCGCGGCCGCCCCACCGGCAAACTGGTGAATGCGGGGCCGGTGCAGAACCGCCGCGGCACCCTTCTCCGCTTCCGCCCCGACCGGCAGATCTTCGGCGGGGGGCAGTTCAGCCCGGCGCGGCTGTATCGGCTCTGCCGCTCCAAGGCCTATCTGTTCCGGGGCGTGCAAATCCGCTGGGCGTGCGACCCGTCGCTGCTCAAGACGGCCGGGGAAACCGTGCCGGCCGAGGCGGTGCTGCACTTTCCGGGCGGGCTGCGAGACAGCCTGGACGCGGATACCGCCGACGCGGCGCGCGCGCTGCCCGGCATCTGGGCGGCGGAAGCGGAGCTGCCTGCGTCCGCGGCGGGGCAGCCGACCGGCCGCGCCGAATGGGCGTGTTGCTGGCTGGAGGGCGACGGCTTTCTCCACTCCTATTGCAACACGGTGCCGACCCCGCAGGGCGGCACCCATGAGGCGGGGTTCCGCGCCGCGCTGCTGAAGGGCCTGCGCGCCTGGGGCGAGCATCGCGGCAACCGGCGCGCGACCCAGGTCACGGCGGACGACCTGATGACGCCGCTCGCCGCCAAGCTGTCCGTGTTCGTGCGCGAACCGCAATTCCAGGGCCAGACCAAGGAGAAGCTGACGACGCCGGAAGCGGCAAGGCTCGTGGAAACGGCGCTGCGCGACCGGTTCGATCATTGGCTCGCGGGTGACCCCGCGACCGCCGACAATCTGCTCGCCTTTGCGATCGAGCGCGCCGAGGAGCGGCTTCGGCGGCGCGAAAGCAAGGACACCGCCCGCAAATCGGCGACCCGCAAACTTCGCCTGCCCGGCAAGCTCGCCGATTGCACGCGGGAAAAGGCGGACGAGACCGAGCTGTTCCTGGTCGAGGGCGACAGCGCCGGGGGCTCGGCCAAGCAGGCGCGCAATCGCGAGACGCAGGCCGTGCTGCCGCTCCGGGGCAAGATCCTCAACGTCGCCAGCGCGTCGGCCGACAAACTGCGGGGCAACCAGGAGCTTCGCGACCTGATCGAGGCGCTCGGCTGCGGCGCCGGCGACCGGTTCGATCGCGGCAAGCTGCGCTACGGACGGGTTATCATCATGACGGACGCCGACGTTGACGGCGCGCATATCGCATCGTTGCTGATGACATTTTTCTATCGGGAACTTCCGGAGTTGGTGCGGCACGGGCATGTGTATCTCGCCCAGCCACCGCTGTACCGGCTGACGCAAGGCGCCAAATCGGTCTACGCGATGGACGACGCCGACCGCGCACGCAAGTTGCGCGCGGAATTCAAGGCGAACGCGAAGGTGGAGGTGAGCCGGTTCAAGGGGCTGGGCGAGATGCCGCCGGCGGCGCTCAAGGAGACCACGATGGACCCGGCGAAGCGCACCTTGCTGAAGGTGGTCGCGGCGGCA
>JAFAXA010000065.1 GCA_019241425.1 Acetobacteraceae bacterium
GTCGCTCCGGGCTGACGAACGGATACCGTTCTTCACGCTCGCCGTAATGGCGGTGATCCCCTTGCCAGCTTCGTTGTCGTAGGCAATCAGGCGCTCGCTGGGCCGCCCACATCATAGCCGCTCTATGTCGTCAAGAGTCATAGCTCAGGCGCCTGATGCCGCGCTCAGCCAGCCCGCGAGGATGGCTCCGCCTTGGCCGGGACGTCCGGCCGGTTCGCCGGCAGCACGCTGATTGTTGCCTGCGGCGGTCCGTATACGTCCCGCGCGCGCTTGATGAAGGCGTTCACCATCAGCCGCACCGCCTGATCGAACACGACGCCGATCGCCCGTTGCAGAATGCGGCTGCGGAACTCGAAATCGACGAAGAACTTGACGATGCAGCCGCGGGGATCGGGCGTGAAGGTCCAGTCGTTGTTGAGGTAGCGAAATGGCCCGTTCTCGTATTTGACTTTGACGTGCGACGGCGGATCGAGAAACACGCGGCTGGTGAAGGTTTCCCGAAACGGGCCGAAGCCGATCGTCAAATCCGCGACCAATTCATTGTCCTTGCGGCTGCGAATGCGCGCGCCCACGCACCACGGCAGGAATTGCGGGTATTTGGCGACGTCCGCGACCAGATCGAAAAGCTGATCGGGCCGGTAGGGAACGAGCTTGTCTTCCGCGTGCGTCGGCATCGGATCGGTCAGGCAAGCGCCGGAGCGGTCGCAAGCTTCGCCTCGCGGGCGGCGCGCAGGGCCGCGAAATCCGCGTCTGCGTGATACGAGCTGCGCGTCAGCGGCGTCGCCGAAACCATCAGAAAGCCCTTGGCGCGAGCGAGGCTCGCATAGTCGGAAAA
Organism: Acetobacteraceae bacterium; assembly: GCA_019241425.1. Lineage (GTDB taxonomy): Bacteria > Pseudomonadota > Alphaproteobacteria > Acetobacterales > Acetobacteraceae > JAFAXA01. Next base: position 836 of record JAFAXA010000065.1, read on the forward strand.
CTCGTCCGGGGTCACGAAGCGGTCGATCGCGGCGTGTTTCACCGTCGGCTGGAGATACTGGCCGAGCGTGAGGAAATCCACATCCGCGATCCGGAGGTCGTCCATCACCTGCATGATCTCGGCCCGCTCCTCCCCCAAGCCCACCATCAGCCCCGATTTGGTGAAGATCGACGGCTGAAGCCGCTTCACGGAGTCGAGCAGCCGCAGCGACTGGTAGTAGCGGGCGCCCGGCCGGATCGTCGGATAAAGGCCCGGCACCGTTTCGAGATTGTGGCTGAACACATCGGGCCTCGCCTCGGCGAGCGTCTCGGCGCCGCCGGGCTTGCGCAAAAAATCCGGCGTCAGCACCTCGACCGTGGTGTCCGGCGCGCTCTCCCGAACCGCCCGGATCACCGCCGCGAAATGCCCGGCGCCGCCATCCGCGAGATCGTCGCGATCGACGGAGGTGATCACCACGTGGCGCAGGCCGAGCTTAGCGACCGCATCGCCGACGCGGGCGGGCTCATCCGTGTCCAGCGCGCCGGGGTGTCCGGTCCGCACGTTGCAGAAGGAACAGGCGCGGGTGCAGGTGTCGCCCATGATCATCATGGTTGCGTGCCGCTGCGACCAGCACTCGCCGATATTCGGGCAGGCCGCTTCCTCGCAGACCGTGACCAGCTTGTTTCGCCGCATCAGGTCGCGGGTTTCGGCATAGACGGCGTGGGTCGGCGCCTTTACGCGTATCCAGGACGGCTTGCGCTGGATCGGGTTATCCGGCCGATGCGCCTTCTCCGGATGCCGCAACGCCCCGGCCACCGGGGCCGGAGCACCGGCGGTCGCGGCATCGGGGAACGCGCCCCCGGCGCGGTGGTCGATCAACAGGCGTGTGGTCATGAAGCGTCCGGCAAAGGAAAAGGCAGCGGGCTAGAAGTGGCGCCGGGGGGAGAGAGCGTCAAGCTGGCCGGACGGGTCGCCGCGGCGCCTCCGGATGGGGCAGCCGCTACCGGCGTGGGCGCCGTCAGCCCTGCGGTGTGAGGCATCGGCGACGACCCTCCTTCAGTAATGGATCGCTCGCCCGAAGGCCGCGAGCACCGATTCGTGCATGGCTTCGCTGACCGTCGGATGGGGAAAGACCGTCGCCATCAACTCGGCTTCCGTGCTCTGCAGCGTGCGCGCCAGCGTGAAACCGTGGATCAGTTCGGTGACCTCGGCGCCCACCATATGCGCGCCCAGCAATTCGCCCGTCCTGGCGTCGAACACGGTTTTCACCATGCCATCCGGCTCGCCGATCGCAATCGCGCGGCCGTTGCCGATGAACGGAAAGCGTCCGATCCGCACCGTGTGCCCCGATGCCTCCGCCGCCGCCTGCGTCAACCCGACGGACGCGATCTGCGGACGGCAATAGGTGCAACTCGGAATGTTCGTCGTGTCGAGCGTCTGCACATCCGCCAGCCCGGCGATCCCCTCGGCGCAGATCACGCCCTGGTGGCTCGCCTTGTGTGCGAGCCAGGGTGGTCCGGTCAGGTCGCCGATCGCGTAGACACCCGGCTCGCCGGTGCGGCCGTAGCCGTCGGCCACGACATGCGTGCGCTCCACCTGCACGCGGGTTCCCTCGAGCCCGATCCCTTCGGTATTGCCGGCAATGCCGATTGCGACGATGACCCGCTCCGCCGTTATCTCCCGCGCCCCCTCGTTTGCCTCTACCGTGACCGTCACGCGATCGGTGCCGATGCGCGCGCCCCTGACGGTTGCGCCGGTCAGGATCGTCATGCCCTGCGCCTCGAAAGCCTTGCGGGCAAAAGCGGAAATGTCCTCATCCTCGATCGGCAGGATGCGGTCCACCGCCTCCACGACCGTCACCTCTGCGCCCATGTTGCGATAGAAGCTCGCGAACTCGATGCCGATCGCGCCGGAACCGATCACCAGCACGGCGTTCGGCATCGCGGGCGGGACCATCGCCTCCTTGTAGCTCCAGATCAGCTTGCCGTCCGGCTCCAGCCCCGGCAGCGCCCGCGCCCGCGCGCCGGTCGCAAGAACCAAATGCGGCGCCCGCACAGTCGCGACCGCCTTTCCGTCCTTTTCGATCGCAACGGTGCCGCCACCCGCCAGCTTTCCGTGGCCCTCGAACACGGCGACCTTGTTCTTGCGCAGCAGATGCGCAACGCCCGACGAGAGCTGGCCCGCGACCGCACGCGAGCGCTTCACCACACGACCCAGATCGAAACGCGGATTGTCGGCGGCAAAACCGAACTGGTCGAGCGAATGCAGAAGGTGATTGATTTCGCTCGTTCGCAGAAGCGCCTTGGTTGGAATGCAGCCCCAGTTCAGACAGATGCCGCCCAGTCGCTCGCGCTCGACCAGCGCGACCGCCATGCCGAGTTGCGCGGCCCGGATCGCCGCGACATAGCCGCCGGGACCGCCGCCGAGCACGACCAGGTCGAAACGCTGTTCCCCCACCGGGCCGCTCACAACATCAGGCTGAGCGGATCCTCGACGATCGCGCGGAACGCTGCCAGCCACTCGGCCCCGAGCGCGCCGTCGACCGCACGGTGATCGACGGACAGCGTGCAGGTGCAGACGGTCGCGATCGCGAGCGCGCCTTCGCGGACCACCGGCCGCTGCACAGCGGCGGCAATCGCGAGGATCGCCGCCTGCGGCGGGTTGATGATCGCCGCGAACTCCGTCACGCCATACATCCCCATGTTGGAAATCGAAAAGCCGCCGCCCTGAAACTCCTCCGGCCTGAGCTTGCCGGCGCGCGCTCGCGAAGCCAGCTCCTTCATTTCCCTGCTGACAGCGGCGAGACCCTTCTGATCGGCGCCGCGAATGATCGGCGTAATCAGCCCGTCCGGAACCGAGACGGCAACGCTGATATCTATGTCTTCGAAACGGGCGATGCCCTCGTCGGTCCAGGCGGCGTTGACCGCCGGGACGCGCCGCAGCGCCAGGGCGGCGGCCTTGATCAGCATGTCGTTCACGGACAGCTTGAACCCGCCCGCGCCCTCGGCCGGCGATCGCGCGTTGAGATCGGCGCGCAGTGTCAGCAGCGCATCCAACTCGACATCGGCCGACACGTAGAAATGCGGAACCGTCCGCTTGGCCGCGGTCAAACGCTCGGCAATCGTCCGCCGCATGGGTGTGTGCGGCACCAGGGAATGCGGCGCCAGGACCGCCGGCGCGCTCTTCGGTGCAGGCGGCGGCGTATCTTTTCCGTCGCTCGCCGCGCCACCGGGGCGGGTTGCGGTTTCGACATCCTGCTTCACGATCCGGCCGCCCGGACCCGAGCCCTTCATCCCGGACAGGTCGATCCCGGCCTGTTTCGCCATCCGTCGTGCCAGCGGCGACACGGCGATCCGGCCGCTCTCCTGCCCGTCGCCGTCGATAACGGCGGGCGCGGGCGGCCGCGGCGCTTCCGCCCGCTGATTGTTGCCGTTGTCGTGCGGGGCCTGCGCAGGCGCCGGTGCGTCGGCCGGTGCTGCCGTGCCGTCGTGCGTCGGTGCTTCCGGCTCCTCCGTCCCGGCCGCGCCGGAGTCCTGCAACTCCGCAATCGGCTCGTTCACCTTCACGCCTTGCGTGCCGTCAGCGACCAGGATCTTGCCCAGCACGCCATCGTCATTCGCCTCCACCTCCATCGTCGCCTTG
>JAFAXA010000110.1 GCA_019241425.1 Acetobacteraceae bacterium
TGCGGGCGCTCGGCGCGCGCTACCTGACCTTGACCCATAACGGGCATAACGCGCTCGCCGATTCGTCCAACCCGCGGGCCGATCTCGGCGATCCGGTGGAGGAGCATGGCGGCTTGAGCGCGCTCGGAAGGGCCGCGATCGCGGCCCTCAATGCCCTTGGTATGCTCGTCGACGTTTCGCATGCCTCGAAGGGTGCGATGCTGCAAGCGGCGGCGATCTCGCGGACGCCGGTCGTCGCGACCCACTCCTGCATCCGCGCGCTCTGCGACCATCCGCGCAATCTCGATGATGAGCAGCTGGATATGCTGCGCGAGGTCGGCGGCGCCGTGCACATCACGGCGGTCGCCGGGTTCCTGCGCCCGGATGCGCGCACGGAGGCCGTCACCGTTTCCGACTTCGCGGACCACATCGACTACGCCGTGCGCAGGATCGGTGTCGCGCATGTCGGCATCTCGTCGGATTTCGACGGCGGGGGCGGCTTTCGCGGATGGCACGACGCGAGCGAAAGCCCGAACATCACCGCGGAACTGATGCGGCGCGGCTACGGCCGCAGCGAACTCGCCGCGCTCTGGGGCGGCAACTTCCTGCGCGTGCTCAGACAGGCGGAGCGGATGGCCGACTGACACCGCCTGCCGTCCGAGCCGGCGACTCAACCCGGTTTACCGGCCGGATGTTCGAGCCATGGATGATTGCCCGGCGTCAATGACGCGCATTGTACCCGCGAGGGGTCGCCCTCGAGGACTTCGAAGCGCGACTCCTCGCCATCACGCCAGAACCGGATAGTGAAGACGTGCTTGCCGACGCGGAGGCGCTTCAGCGTGATCTCGCCGAGCCAGGACGGCAGATGGGGGTTGACCCAAAGCCGGTCATCGAGGCCGTCCGGCAGGAAGCCGATCACGGATTGGAGCAGCATGAACACCGATCCGGCCGCCCAGGCCTGCGGCACGTTCGCCCCGAGATACTGCACCGGGAAGTTCGATCCGCTTGAAACGACCCCCGAATACAGCTCGGGCAACTGGTTCGACTGAAAGTAGGAGCCGGCGTCGCTGATCGCCCGCGCGATCTTGCTCGCCTCGTCCCGGAAACCGTAGCGGCTGAAACCGAGGGCGATGATGCCGTTATCGTGCGGCCAGACCGATCCGCACTGGTAGGAATACGGGTTGTACGAGGGATGGTCGGCGGACAGCGTTCGGATGCCCCACCCGCTCCACATATCGGGCTGCATCAGCCGGGACACGACCCGGTCCGCTCGCTCGGGGGGCACGATGCCGCACCAGAGGCAATGTCCGGGATTGGACGCAACCGTCAGCACCGGCTTCTTGTCGCCATCGAGGCAATAGGCGTAGAAGCCGCTCGCCTCGTCCCAGAACGCCTCGTTGAACCGTTGATACAGGCGTTCGGCCTTGGCCGTGAGAGCGTCCGCTTTCGCTTGGTCGCCGCGCGCGCGATACACATCCGCCATGCGCCGCCACGCATCGTACGTGTAGGCCTGCAACTCGCAGAGCGCCTTTGGTCCCTTCACGAGCGAACCATCCGGGTAGACGACGGCGTCGCCCGCATCCTTCCAGCCCATGTTCTCGTAGCCGACCGGAGAGCGCGTCTGATACTCCTGGAAGCCGTCGCCGTCCCGGTCGCCGTAATTGTCGATCCATTCGAGACAGCGCTCGGCGGTCGGGAGATGATTGTCGAGGATCGCGCCATCGCCGGTGCAGCGCCACACGGCGTGCATCACGATCAGATACAGGATGGTCGCATCGGCGGTGCCGTAATAGGGGGTGTGGGGGATGAGCTTGAAATGCGCGAGTTCGCCGTAGCGCATTTCGTGCAGGATCTTACCGGGCTCCGCATCCCGGTAATCGTCACGCTCCGTCGCCTGCAACCGGCCGAGCACCTCGAGCGCGCCGCGCGCGAACTCCGGAAACACGACCAGGTTTTGCAACGATACGATCAGGCTGTCGCGCCCGAACGGCGCCATGAACCAAGGAAGCCCGGCCGCCGGCATGAACACCAGATGATCGTGCGGGTTGCCGATCGGCAAACGAAGCGCCGCCATGTCGTCGATGGCCTGCCGGAACAGGCGGTACACCTCCTCATTGCTGGTCGTGATGTCGAGCACCGTATCCTTCCAGGAAACCTGCTCCTCGTAGTGCCTGGAATGCCGGCGATTATAAGAGCAGTCATGCGGCGCGTTGTGTCCGTCCGTGCCGTCGATCAGTTCATACAGCAGGCAGGTGTGCCACGACGCGCCGGGCCGGAGCGTGACGTCGAAGGTGAGGCGCCCGTTGGCATAAACGGCGCGGGCGTCGCCTTTATGCGCGCGGATGACCACGCTGCGGCTGAAATCGGCGTTGCGATATTGCATCTTGAGCGACTGGCGGCCTTCGGACCAGCTCGTCGTGATCTTGCCGCGGCGGACGATCTTGCCGGATTTGACCTCGAACACGTCGGCGAAATCCGAGCGGATCGAAATCTCGAGATTGAACGCAACCTCCTTCCCGCCGTAATTCGTGACGTCGATATCCTCGTGCAGGCCGCCGCTCACCGTGCGGTTGATCATGAGTTCGAGCGTGCGCGGCGGCACCGGCCCCCCCTCGGTCTCGAACGCCTGATTGACGAGGTAAACCCGCGACGAGAAAAACGTGGTCGCGCCGCCGTCGAGCAGATCCCATCCCTGCCCGTTGGCATAGATCGCCCACGCGCTGACCAGCCGCGTGTCGAGGAAATAAAGGCCCTTGTCGCTCGGCCACGCGATCTGGCCGTCGGTTTCTGTCACCAGCACCGTCTGGCCCTGATGGATGGCGGTCTGCGACGGCCCGACCTGAACGCGTAGCGACATCGGCAACTCCTCCCGCTGCCGCGACCGTAGCGTTTCCCACCGCCCTTCCCAACAACGACGAGCCCCCTCCCGCGGACGGAAGGGGGCTCGGGACGTTCTTCGCGGCGGAGCGGCGGTTTACTTGGCGCCGGCGGCCCAGGCGTGACTGTGCACGAGGCCGTCGTCGTGCTTCTCGTCGTGGTGCTCCTCGCCCTCCTCGAACTGGTCGTGCTCGGTGCTGCCGGCGAGCGCGGTGGTCGAGGACTGGCCGCCGGAGATGGCCATGGCGACCGCGTCGAAATAGCCGACGCCGACCTCACGCTGGTGGCGGGTGGCGGTGTAGCCCTCGGGCTCGCTGGCGAACTCGGCCTGTTGCAGCTCCGAATAGGCGGCCATGCCGCGCTCCTTGTAGCCGCGCGCCAAGGTGAACATGCCGTGGTTCAAGCTGTGGAACCCGGCCAATGTCACGAACTGGAAGCGGTAGCCCATGCGGCCGATCTCGCGCTGGAAGCTGGCGATCTTCTCAGGCGACAGCTTCTTTTTCCAATTGAAGCTCGGCGAACAGTTATAGGCGAGCATCTTGCCCGGGAACTCGCGATGGATCGCGTCCGCGAACTCCTCCGCCTCCTCGAGATTGGGTTCGCTCGTCTCCCACCAAAGCAGGTCGGCATACGGGGCATAGGCGAGGCTGCGGGCGATCGCGTATTTCACGCCGAGTCCCGGCTTGATGTGGAAGAAGCCCTCCGGAGTGCGCTCGCCGCTGATGAACGGACGATCGCGCTCGTCGACGTCCGAAGTCAGCAAGTGCGCGGAAAAGGCGTCCGTCCGGCACAGCAGCACGGTCGGCACGCCTTCCACGTCGGCGGCGAGCCGGGCGGCGTTGAGGGTGCGGATATGCTGGCTGATCGGCACCAGCACCTTGCCGCCGAGATGACCGCACTTCTTTTCGGAGGCGAGCTGGTCCTCGAAATGCACGCCGGCGGCGCCGGCGGCGATCATCGCCTTCATCAGCTCATAGGCGTTCAGCGGGCCACCGAACCCGGCTTCGGCGTCGGCGACGATCGGCGCCATCCAGTAGGTGCCGTCCTTGCCCCCCTCCATACGGGCGATCTGGTCGGCCCGCCGCAGCGCGTTGTTGATCCGCGTCACGACCGCCGGCACCGAGTTCACCGGGTAGAGCGACTGGTCGGGATACATTTCGCAGCCGGTGTTGGCGTCCGCCGCGACCTGCCAGCCGGAGAGATAGATCGCCTTCAGCCCCGCCTTCACCTGCTGCAATGCCTGATTGCCGGTCAGCGCCCCCAGCGTGCCGACGAACGGCTCCGTCCGCAGCAGGTGCCAAAGCCGGTTCGCGCCCATCTCGGCCAGCGTATGCTTGACACGGAAGCTGCCGGACAGCCGGTCGACGTCGGCCGCCGTGTAGTCGCGCCGGATGCCTTCGAAGCGGCCGGGGTCGGGATGGCCGGCGGCCATGCCCTCGGGCGAAGCGGTCGGGACGAGACGGGACTTCATCGGGCGAAAACTCCTGGTCGGCAGATATCCGATCGGTCAATAATTCACATCGCGGGTGCGAAGTTGAGTCCTCCTATTACAGAAACACTGCAATAGCGTTGCTAAATTGACTGGCGCTCCCGGAAATCGGTAAAGCTTGTAAAGCATGTCCCGCACGCTGATCGGCCGCACCGTCCGCCGCCTCCGGGCCGAGCGCAATCTGTCGCAGCAGGCGCTGGCGACCAGGCTCGGCATATCGGCCAGCTACCTGAACCTGATCGAACACGACCAGCGCGCCGTCACCGCCTCCCTGCTGATCAAGCTTGCCGAAACGCTCCGGGTCGAGCTGGCGGAGCTCTCCGGCACGGAGGAGCGCCAGCTCGAGGTGAGCCTGCGCGAGGCCTTGGCGGACCCGCTGCTCGGCGTCGAGGCGGTGCCGGAGGGCGAGATCGGCGCCATCGCCGGCACCGGGCCGAACGCCGCCCGCGCCATCCTCGCCATGTACCGGTCCTGGCGGGTGGCACGGGAGGATGCCGGCGAGATCGCGCTCCCGTCCGGCCGGCGCATCCTGCTGCCGAACGAGGAGGCCCGCGACCTTTTCCACGAACACGGCAACTATTTCCCGAGCCTGGAGGCGGCCGCCGAGGCGATCACCGCCGCGCTCGCCGCGAGCCCGGCCGAAACCAACCACGCGATTGCCGAACGCCTGCGCCGCGCGCACGGGCTGACGGTCAGCGTGCAGCCGCTGGAAGGCGCCCACCGCCGGTTCGATCCGCAAGCCCGCACCCTCACTCTGTCCGAAAGCATCCCGCGCGAAAGCCGGGGCTTCCAGATGGCGTTCCAGCTCGCGCTACTGGAAGCGCGCGACCCGGTGGAGGCGGCCGTCGCGGGCGCCTCGCCGACCACCCCGGAAGCGGCGGCGCTGATGCGTGTCGGGTTGCTGAACTACGTCGCCGGCGCCCTGCTGATGCCATACGAGGCGATCCACGGCGTCGCCCGCGATCTCCGCCACGATGTGGAGGCGATCGCGTCACGGTTCGGCGTCTCCTTCGAGCAGGCGTGCCACCGCCTCTCCTCCTTGCAGCGGCCCGGCGCGCGCGGGGTGCCGTTCTTCTTTCTGCGCGTCGATCCGGCCGGCAACGTGTCGAAGCGCTTCTCGGCCGCTGGCTTTCCGTTCGCGCGCTTCGGCGGCTCGTGCCCGCGCTGGGTGGTGCACACGGCGCTGGCGACGCCGGGCCGGGTGCAGGTGCAGGTCGCGGAACTGCCGGACGGCGCCGCCTTTCTCTGCTTCGCCCGCGCCTCTATCGCGCCGGCCCATTGGGGCGAGCCGCCGCCCGTGCATATCGTGGCGATGGGCTGCAACCTCGCCCATGCGGCGGAGGTCGTGTATGGCGACGGCATCGACCTGCAAACCGCGCGGGTGGGCATCGGCCTCTCCTGCCGGCTCTGCGACCGCCCGGATTGCCGCAGCCGCGCCTTCCCGCCCTTGGAGCACCGGCTCGCGCTCGACCCGCTGACGACGTCGTCCACGCCTTATCGATTCGAGGTGCGGAAACATTGAGGGCGGTCTGTTAGAGGCGGCGGCCGCTCTGGCTTGTAATGGGCATAGATCATGCGCATGTTTATCAGGCGTGCTCCCGGGAGGTAATTGCGGTGCCCGACTTCGCTGCTTTCGCGCCTTCGGATGCTTCACCCCGTCGCGCGACCAACGTAACCCTGCCGGAACCATTGTTACGGGAGGCCCGTAGCCTCGGAATCAACCTTTCGCAGGCGTGCGAGCGCGGCCTTGCGGTTGCTGTAGCCGAGCGACGCCGGGCGCGTTGGCTCGAAGAGAATCGGGACGCGATGGATGCCTGGAACAAGCATGTCGGCGAACAAGGTCTACCGCTCGCCGTCTACCGCCAGTTCTGATGGCCCGCCTCGACGTCCATTCTATGCCGAGCAAGGCAGCTGCGGGCTTTGTTCTGGACGTTCAGGCTGACCTGCTCTCGCATCTTGCGACCCGGGCCGTCGTTCCACTCCTGCCCGAGGAGGTCGCACCCAAGCCGATCGGCGAACTCAATCCGGTCTTTGAGATACGCGGTCAGCGCCTCGTCATGCTGACGCAGGCGATCGCCGCCATTCCCGGGCGGGAGTTGAAGGGCATCGTCGCATCGCTTGCGAATGAGCATGACCGAGTCACGCGCGCTCTCGACATCCTGCTCGTCGGCTTTTGAGCCATCGTTCAGCGCGTTCGCAATTGCTGCCGGTCTGGCAAGCGTCAGGCGCGCGAGCCTTGACTTTGAGATCCTTTTGGGCAGCGCGCGGAGCGAACGAACGAGCCGTTCTCGACACGGACTCGTCGTGAGTGAAATGGCTTGAAATGATGGATGCTCCGCCGCCCGTTCCGCCCCTCAAATCGAAAGCTTCCGTCGCAACCGACCTCGCGCTTATGTTGGAGACAGCTTGCGGCGACTTCGAGGCTATGCAACGGCTGATCCGGCAGGAAACGCGTCTCGTCTTT
>JAFAXA010000156.1 GCA_019241425.1 Acetobacteraceae bacterium
AGCGACCCGGCGTTCTTGGCGCTGCTCGCGCAGGCACCGCAGGCGGGCCGCATCCTGCGCCCGCTTTGCCACATGCTTCGAATTGAGTTGCCGGAATGCTTGCGGCTGCCGCCGCGTCCCCGGCCCTGCGGTTCGGCGGCGGCGTTCGGATGCGCGGCTGCCGGAGCGGCCGCCTCACGACCGCCCCGGGCACCGCGGCTGAAGCTGTTCCGGCGGCGCTGGCCGAAATCGCCGCCTCTGCCGGGGATGGAGCGAGCGCCCCGCTCCCGACCGCTGCGGCGCACCGGAACCGGACCGCCGGAAAACTGAGCGGCGACGCCCCGTTCGGGTGTGCCTGGCTGCGGGCTAAACGCCTTGCGGCGTCAATGCGGTTTGGACGGCGCCGGGCCGCCTTCCGAGCCCGGCTTGGCGGGGGCGGTAGACGTGCCGCCGGTCTGGCCCTGGCCCTCGTTCTGCACCGCGCGCCCGGTCTTCTGAAGCGACTCGCGCTGGTGCGGCGTGGCGGCGCTTTGGCCGCCGGTGCCCAAGGTCGCCGGCGATCCGGATGCCGGACCGGAGGTGGTGCCGTTCTGCGCAAACGCAGCCGGCGCGGATAGCAGCAGCCCGGCCAGGGCGCCCGCGGACAGTACTAGGTGCAGCCTCATGTTTCTCTCCCCCTTTCCGCCTTACCGGTCTGGTGGCGGCTGTAGCAGCAACGTCGGGGGCGCCAGGGCCGTTCCGCTCAGCTCCTCCCGGCGGCAAAGTCGAAACTCTGCTGAAACAGCGAGCCTTTGCTGTCCCGCACGGCAACCGTCATCGGCCCGGCATTGTGCGGGACGAAGCCGAAGGTGATTGCCGGGTCCTCGCTGAGCGAAATGTCGGCGTCCATCGCGAACACGCGCTCGCCGCCGAAATCGACGGTGACGTTCTGGATGTAGCGCGCCGGGATGTAGTTCCGCGTCACCTGGTCCATTTGCATCCCGTTATTGTTCGGGTGGCTGATCAGCAATTGCGCGGTGGCAGGCTGCCCTTCGGCCGCGGGCGAGGCCGGGTCGCGCTTCAGCTTGATCTGGCCGATCCGTGCCGCCGCCGCTTGCTGGTCCTTGCTCGCGGGCGCGGAGCAGCCGCCGGCCGCCTTGACGAAGCGTTCGGTTGCGAACAGGCGGCCGTCTTCGGTTTCGGCCACCGCGTGCATCAGCGTGTATTGCTCGACCCGGACCCGCGTGCGCAGCGCGCGCGGGTCGGCGGCCGGCCCGAAATGCACGGTGGCGGCGAGCGGCGACGGGTTGCCGTCGATCAGCAGATACACGGCCTTCACATGCTCGGCGCCGGTCAAGGTCACCGCAACCGGCACGATCGCCGCGTCCATGGCGCGGGACGGCGCCTCCAGCGCGATCACCCCGGCCCCATCGGCCAAAGCGCGCTCGCCGAACACGGCGTGTTGCAACTCGGTCCACCGCTCGGCCCGCCCGGCATCCTCGGCTTCGGCGGCGCGCGCCGGTCCGGCGAGGGCCAGCAATCCCAGTGCGATGCCGAGGATCGGGTGGCTCTTCATGCGTTCCCTCCGTTCAATCCCACTCGAGTTCCGCGAAGGCGGCGGTGACGTTGCGGCCATTATAGTCGTCGAACAACAGCCAGTTGTCCCGTTCTTCCACGCCGACCGTCGCCGCCGCCTCCTCGATCGTGCCGCCGCGCGCCTGCAGATCGCGGATTTCGCGCTCGAGCACACGCAAGTAACGCTCCTCCGCCGCCGCCCCGGCGGGCCACGGCACGGAAGGTGGCCCGTGCCCGGGGACGGCCCGTGCGGCCGGGACCGCCTCCAGATCCCCGAGCACACGAAGCCAGCCGAGCAGGCTGCCGTCGATGGACGGAACGCGGTCGACGAACAGCAGATCGCCGGCCCAGAGCGTCGCCGTGCGCCGGTCGAACAGGGTCAGGTCGTTGTCGGTATGCGCGGTCGGGTGGGCGCGCAGGTCGAGAACCCGATTGCCGAGATCGAAGCTGGATTCGACCGCCACCAGAAAGGTCGGCACCACCGGCCGGCCCGCCTGTGCCTCGCCCAGACTGTCCGCCAGCCGCTGCCGGTAATACTCGCCTCGCGCCGCGATCGCACCCGGCATCCGCGCATGGCCGACGAACACCGGCCCGTCCGGCAGGAACGCCGCCGCACCGAAGCAGTGATCGGGGTGGAAATGGGTCTGCACGACGTAGCGGATCGGTCGATCGGAAAGGGCGCGGATGGCGGCAAGCAGCCGTTCGCCGTCCGTCAAGCTGCCGCCGGGGTCGACGACGGCGATGGCGCTGTCGCCGATGATGCAGCCGGTGTTGGCGATGGCGTCCGCGTTTTCCGGCGTCGCCTCCGCCATGGCGCCCTGCCGGACATGGATGCCGGGAGCGACCTCCGTCAGGCGGAAAGGGAGCGACTCGGCGCGCGCCGCCCGGGCGGCGAGGGCCGCCAAACCGGTCAGCAGCGCCTCCCGCCGTTTCATTTCGGCGGCGCGGCGTTCGGCTGGCAGTCCTTGAGATCGGCATCCGACAGGGAGAAGGCGTAGGGCTTGCCGGCGGACAGTTCGACATTCCTGACGACGCAGCTACGCGTGCGATCGCCGAGCCGCACGTCGTAGCGGCCCGCGTCCACGCCGGTCAGCGGAAGCCGCTCGTCGGCGTCGACCGCGCCGTCCTTGTCGTTGGCGCACTGGTTCGGACCCCACGCCTCGCTGCCGGCGGGCGCCAGCGAGAGGAACGTCACCGTATTGCTCGTCAGATTCCAGAACGTCATGCGTCCCGCCGCCGAGGCCGGCCCCAGCGTCACCGCCAGCAACAGGATGACGAGCCGAATCATCGGTTCAGTCGCCCGGCATGGTGTTGGATATGGTCCGGCATGAAGGTCTGGATGAACCAGTAGCTGTGATCGTAGCCGTCTTGCCGTCGCAGGGTGAGGTCCTGCCCCGAGGCGGCGGCCGCCCTCTCCAGCGCATCCGGGTGCAATTGCTCGGCCAGGAACTGGTCGGCGGTGCCCTGGTCGACGAGGATCGGCCCGGGCCAGGGGCGCTCCCGCATCAGCGCGCAGGAATCCCACGCCTCCCATTCCGCGCGATCCCGCAGATACGCCCCGAACGCCTTCTGGCCCCACGGCACGGCGATCGGGTTGCTGATCGGCGCGAAGGCGGAAACCGAGTGCCAGCTTCCGGGGGCGCGGAGCGCCGTCACCAGCGCGCCATGGCCGCCCATCGAGTGGCCGAACACGCCACGACTATCCGGCCGCACGGGAAACTCCCGCTCGATGAGCGCCGGCAGCTCGCGGGACACATAGCTGGCCATCCGGTAATGAGCCGACCAGGGCGGCGCGGTCGCATCCAGATAGAAACCGGCTCCGGTGCCGAAATCCCAATCGGCGTCCTCGCCCGGAATGCCGGCGCCGCGCGGACTGGTATCCGGCGCTACCACGATCAGCCCTTCGGCGGCGGCGAGGCGGGGCACCCCCGCCTTGATCATGAAGGTTTCTTCCGTGCAGGTGAGGCCCGCCAGAAAATAGAGCGCCGGGCAGGGCTCGCGCGCCGCTTTCGGCGGCAGGTAAACGGAGAACCGCATCTCCGTGCCGGTCTCCTCCGAGCGGTGGGCGTAGAAGCCGAGCCGGCCGCCGAAGCAGGCGTGTTCGCTCCGCCGTTCCATCAGCCGGCAGCCGTCGCGTCGCGCGTCATCTGCTCCATCCCTTCCTCCCGCATCCGGCCGGATCATAGGCGGTGCGCCCGATATCCTGAAGCGCCCGCATCGGGCGCTTCAGGCCAGGAGGGCGGCCCGCGCGTGAACCGGAACCCGCATCGCCCGGCTTGTTTCGCGGCGAGCAGTTTCCCGTTACTCTGGATGTGATCCCGCGCGATTGGCCGCAGGCGCGGGTGTCAAAACTGGCGGAATTGCCGGGCGCGGCCGGGGGAAACGAGCATGGCAGAGGAAGTAAGCATCCACCCTTCCGTGGATCACGGCATCGAGCCGGCCGCGCCGGATTTCGCGGGCGGGACGCTCGTGTGCTTATGCGAGAGCGATCCGGTGCGGGTGGAGATCAGCGGTCAATCCGCCCATAACCATGTCTGCGGCTGCACCAAATGCTGGAAGCCGAAGGGCGCCGTCTTCTCGATGGTGGCGGTAGTCCCGCGCGACAAGGTGACCGTCGTCGAGCATGCGGAGAAACTGGCCGTTGTCGATCAGTCCGCCGCGATCGGGCGTTACGCCTGCTCCGGCTGCGGCGTCCACATGTATGGACGGATCGAAAACAAAGCCCATCCCTTCCACGGTCTCGACTTCATCCACACCGAACGCTCGCAGGAGCGGGGTTGGTCTCCGCCGGAATTTGCGGCATTCGTCTCGTCCGTCATCGAGTCGGGCGTCGACCCCAGCCGGATGGGAGCGATCCGAGCCCGCCTGCGCGAACTTAAACTGGAGCCGTACGATTGCTTGTCGCCGCCCCTGATGGACGCGATCGCAACCCACGTCGCGAAAGCGTCGGGGGCGCTGCGAACCTAGCTGCCGACGCTCAAGCGGCCCTGGCGGTGGCTGGTCTCAGCCACACGTTCGGGCCGCGCAAGGCGCTCGACCGCGTGAGCTTTGCCGTGGGCCCCGGGGATTTCACCGTCCTCCTGGGCCAGAACGGCGCCGGTAAGACGACGCTGTTCGCGCTGGTGACACGGCTCTATCACGCGTCCGGCGGCAGCATCGAAGTGTTCGGTTCGGACATCCGTCGCAATCCCCAATCCGCGCTGTCACGGATGGGAGTTGTGTTTCAGCAGCCGACCCTGGATCTCGATCTGACAGTGGAACAGAACCTGCTCTACCACGCCTCGCTGCACGGCATGCCGCGTTCGCGCGCGTTGCAGCGGGCGGAATCCGAGCTGGGGCGCGTGGATTTGCTGGAGCGACGGCGTGACCGGGTGAGAACGCTGTCCGGCGGTCAACGGCGGCGGGTGGAGGTCGCGCGCGCCCTATTGCACGAGCCCGATCTGCTGCTGCTCGACGAACCGACGGTCGGGCTCGACATGGCGAGCCGGCAGTTTCTCATCAATCACGTGCGGGGATTGTGCGCGACGCGGCAACTCGCGGCGTTGTGGGCGACGCATCTGATCGACGAGGCATCGGATGATTCGCGCGTGGTCGTGCTCCATCGCGGCCGCATTCTCGCCAGCGGACCGGTGCCGGAGGTCAGAGCCGAGACCGGCGCGCCCAGCTTGCAGGCGGCGTTCGCCGCGCTCACGAGCCAGGACGCGATCGCGACTTGAGCACCGCTCAATATCTTCGCTGCCTTGGCGGAATCGTCCGCCGCGAATTGTTGCGCTGGGTCAACCAGCGTGGCCGGTTCGTCTCGGCGCTGGTCCGGCCGCTGGTGTGGCTCGCCGTGTTCGCGGCCGGTTTCCGGGCGGTGCTCGGCGTGTCGATCATTCCCCCCTACGACACCTACATTCCGTACGAGGTCTATATCGCGCCGGGTCTCGCGGGCATGATCCAGTTGTTCAGCGGCATGCAAAGCTCGCTCTCGATGGTCTATGACCGCGAGATGGGAAGCATGCGCACCTTGATGATCAGCCCGTTCCCGCGCTGGTTTCTGCTGTCGTCGAAACTGCTGGCCGGGGTGGTTGTTTCGATTGTGCAGGTTTACGTGTTTCTCGCGATCGCCTGGTTCTGGGAGATCGAGCCGCCGCCGGTCGGATATGTGCTCGTGCTGCCGGCCTTGTTGTTGTCGGGATTGATGCTGGGCGCGCTCGGGCTGGTTCTCTCGTCCTTCATACGGCAGCTCGAGAACTTCGCGGGCGTCATGAACTTCGTGATCTTTCCGATGTTCTTCGCGTCCTCCGCCCTTTACCCGCTTTGGCGCGTCAAGGAGTCGAGCCTGACCCTCTACTGGATTTGCCAATGCAACCCGTTCACCCATGCCGTGGAGTTGATCCGGTTCGCCCTCTATGGCGAGGTCAATCTGGTGTCGGCGGCGGTCGTCGCCGGCTTCCTGCTGATCTTTCTCGAGGCGGCCGTTTGGGGCTATGACCCGGGCCGTGGCTTTCTCGCGCGCCGCGCCGGCGCCGAATAAGCGCGGCCGTTTCCGTTGCAGATGATCGTTAGCCGCAGGAGTGACGCCGTGAGTGAGTGGCAAGGGAGCCTCCGCTATCCCGACTCGGCCGTGCAGATCCTCGACCCGCGTTTTGCGCGCTACCGCCTGTTCAGCGCCAGCGTCGAACGCCTCGCGACCGGGATGCGTTGGGCCGAAGGCCCGGTCTGGTTCGGGGACGGGCGGTTTCTGCTTTGGAGCGACATTCCGAACGACCGCATGATGCGCTGGGACGAGACGAACGGCGCCGTGAGTGTGTTCCGCTCCCCGTCCGGCTTCGCAAACGGAAACACGCGTGACCGCGAAGGCCGTTTGGTGACGTGCGAGCATGGCGGCCGACGCGTCAGCCGAACCGAATATGACGGCGCGATCACCGTTCTGATGGAGCGCTGGAACGGCAAGCGGCTGAACTCGCCGAACGACGTCGTGGTGAAATCGGACGGCAGTATCTGGTTCACCGATCCGCCCTTCGGCATCCAGGGCCACTACGAGGGTGAGTTGGCGGAACAGGAAGTTCCGGCTTGCGTCTATCGGATAGACGGGCAGACCGGGCAGGCGGCGATTGTTGCGGACGACGTGCTCGGCCCGAACGGATTGTGCTTCTCGCCGGACGAACGGCTTCTCTACGTCGTCGAGTCGCGCGGCGAACCGTATCGCAAGCTGCGTGTGTTCGACGTCGCCGATAATGGTCGTCTCGCGAATGGCCGGATTTTCATGGACGCAGGTCCGGGCGGCACGCCGGATGGCATTCGCTGCGACGTGGACGGCAATGTGTGGGCCGGTTGGGGCATGGGCATGCCGGAACTCGACGGCGTAATGATCTTCGCGCCGGACAGCACGCCGATCGGCCGTATCGCCCTACCCGAGCGCTGCGCCAACGTTTGCTTCGGCGGCCGTAAACGCAACCGGCTTTTCATGGCGAGCAGCCACTCGGTCTACGCGCTCTATGTCAACACGCAAGGAGCGCCGGGGGGATAGGTCCGCGGCTTCGGTCCCGGTTCAGGAGCGCGATTTGCGGGACGCTCGCTTGCCTCGCTCGCTGCTCAGCCACCACTTCACCGGCTGCGGCTCGCGGGCCTTGATCGCGGGTTCGCGTTTCGCTGCGCGGGGCTTGCGGATGGCCGCCTTGGCCGGCGCCGGCTTTTCCGGCCGTGCGGCCCGCATTGTCCGACGGTTTGCCGCCGTTTCGGTAGCCTTGCGGGCGCCGATTTCCTGCCGCAGCGCGGCCAGCGCTTCCTGCGCCGCCTCGTCCGCCGAGCGATGCGCTTCTTCCGCCACGGTCAGCCGCGATTGATGATCCGCCAGCGCGGCACGAAGTTCCTCGATCTGTGCCGCCCGGCTGCGCCCTTGCGCCTGGGCCTCGCCGAGGGCGAGTTCGGCGTGGCCGAGCTTGGTTTGCATCTCCCGCAAAACGGCTTGCGCCGATTGCAGGGCGCGTTCCGCGCGCTCCCGTGCCGTACGCTCCGCCTGAAGCTGCGCCTCTGCGGCCTGCAGGCGGTTCATGCCCGGCGTCAGCGGCTCGCCGCCAGCCTCCACCCGCCGTGCGACATGCACGACCGGTACTTCACCGTCCTGGACGAAGCGATGGCGCCGGTGCGCGGCCCCGGCTTCCGGCGTCCGCATCTTGGCAGAGGGCAAAGCGCGATCTGCCCCACGCGGCGCGTTCGGCGGCGCGCCGTTCCGCAAGCCGAGTGCCTGACGCATTCTCTGCTCGGCGGTATCCAGTCGGTCTGCTTCGAGCGAAGCGGACCTCGATGCGGCAAGGGCGTCCGCTTCAATGGAGCGATGCACCTTCGGTTGTTCGGTCAAATGTTTCACCTGAGTTAAATTAAATGACTGCCGCTCGGCACGCATTCGAAGACGGAAACTCGCCGAGCCGAATGCATACCTAAGTTGGTCAGTCCCGCCGACTTTTTCCTTGACGCCCTGGAGACACTTAGTCCTCGGACACGTCATGCGGCAGCAGTCAACAATTCTGTATGGTAGTTCGATATTGTTCGTCAATGCCCCAATTCAATGAAAGGCGGCTCGGGTTTACAGGACGTCAACACCGAGTCTGGAATGCAACGCAACGCGGCCGGAAGCGTGATTCTGCGCTTTCTGTGGCCGTCAAAGCCCTGTTCTCGTCTTCGGAGCAAGCGTCGCAAGACGACGCCTTACTCCACGCGGCCTTAGCCAAAGTGCGGGGGAGCGCACTACCTGGCCTCGGGGCGCGGCCACCACCGCCGCATGAGGAGAACCAGCGCGCCTCCGGCGGCGAGCGCGGAGGTGGCGGTCCAGAGCGAGACGGAGAACCCCCGGTCGTGGTCCGCGGTTCCCGTCAGCAGAAAGCCCACCAGAAGCGGCCCGAGGATCTGGCCCACGCCGTACACGGCGGTGAGCAAACCGATGAAACGGGCGCTCGTCTCGGGCTGGAGGCGACGCGCATCCTGCATGGTGAAGAACGCGATAACGGTGAGCGGAAATCCGACAAACGCGCTGCCGGCGACGAAGCCCATGAGGGTCGGGACGAGCAGGCTTGCCAAAACCCCGACCGCTTGCAGCGCGAAGCAGGCCGCGAGAGCGAGGCGAGGATCCACGGATCGTGGCACCCGGGTCGTGCACACGCACCCGGCGACCGACGCTACGCCGAATATGGGCCAGAACACATCCAGCCAAACGGAGGCCGGGAGCGCGGCGCGTGCCATGACCGGAAGATAGGTCGCCGTGATGATGTAGCCGAAGCCGGCCAGCCCGTACGCCAGCGTCAACATCACCATCTCGGCCATGCTCGCCTGCCCTTCGCACGCGGCGAGTCGCGGCTGAACGGGACGGTCCGCGCTCGGTGTCGCGCCACGCCCGGAAAACACCGGCCAGATCGCGGCGCTCAAACATGCGGCGAGGATGCCGAAGGTCAGCCACGTGAGCCTCGACGACTGCCCGGTTTCGACGGCCGCCATCGCCACGATGCCGGATAGCGCTATCCCGGCACCCGGTCCGGTGAAGATGAGGGCGCCGGTCGCGGGCGCGCCGAGTTCGCCGAGGCGACGCAGACACCATTCCGAGGTGTAGACGAACGCCACGGCGCTCGCGACACCGGCGAGGAACCGCATGGCCGGCCACAGTGCCGGCGCGTGCCAAACCATCCCGAATGTCAGCAGAATGGTCGCGCCGAGCCCGGCCTTGACCAAGGTGGCGGTTGGCCACAGGCGCGGAACGAGCATGCACAGCGCGGCGCCCGCCAAATATCCGGCGTAGTTCGCGGTCGCGAGCCAGCTCCCGAAACCGAGGTCGAGCACGCCGTCATGCAGCATCATCGGCAGGATCGGGGTAAACGCGAAACGGCCGATCCCCATACCGACCGCGAGCGAGATGGCGCCGGCACCCGCCACGCGCGCCACCGCCATCCGGTTCTGCCGGGCGCGGCCGTCTTGCAGCTCGGACGTCGTCATGTCGCTCACTCCGCCGGCGGGCAGCCCAATTGGTCGGGACGCCGTACGGGCTGTCCACCGTTCGGAACGCAACCCAACCCTGCCGGGCACGAGGCCCTATCCGACCGGGTGGTGCTCCCGTCCGCGGCGCGCCATCATCCCCGGCGGAACATCGCCGTAGGCGCCTCGGCGGACGCGATCGGGGGAGACCGGGAATGGGGGTCATCGGCTTTATCGGCCTCGGCAACATGGGCGGCCCGATGGCCGCAAACCTCGTGCGGCACGGCCATCGCGTGCAGGGCTTCGATCTGGCAGCGGCGTCCCGCGAAGCTGCCGCGAGCGCGGGAGTCACGATCCTCGGCGGTGTCGCCGAGACGGCAAGCGGCGCCGACACCCTGCTGACAATGCTGCCAAACGGGGCGGCCGTACTCGCCGTGCATCGCGAGCTGGCCGCAATTGCCGCCCCCGGCACGTTGGTGATCGACAGTTCCACGATCGACGTCGAAGCATCCCGCCACGCGCACGCGCTGGCCGAAGCACGCGGGCTGCTCTCGCTCGATGCCCCTGTCTCCGGAGGCACAGGCGGCGCCGCCGCCGGAACGCTCACCTTCATGACGGGCGGAACGGAGCGCGCATTCGCGCAAGCGCACCCCATCCTGCAGGCGATGGGGCGCCAGATCGTGCATTGCGGCGGCCCCGGCGCCGGACAGGCCGCCAAGATTTGCAACAACATGATCCTCGGCGTGTCCATGATCGCGGTGTCCGAGGCTTTCGTGCTCGCCGAAAGGCTGGGGCTTTCAGCGCAAGCCTTGTTCGATGTGGCGTCTACATCATCGGGCCAGTGCTGGTCCCTGACTTCCTATTGTCCGGTGCCGGGTCCGGTGCCGCAAAGCCCGGCCAACCGCGACTACAAGCCGGGATTTTCATCGGCGCTGATGCTGAAGGATCTGCATCTCGCGCAGCAAGCCGCGGAAAGCACGGGCGCGGTCACCGCGCTCGGCCGACACGCCGCTGAACTATACGAGCGGTTCGCCGCCGCGGGTGGGGGCGATCGGGATTTTTCCGGAATTATCGAGGCGATTCGAAAGGAAGGCCGCGGATGAGCGCGTGGGAAACCATCCTGACCGAAACCGATGGCCGCGTGGCCCTCATCAGGTTGAACCGGCCGAAGGCGCTGAACGCGCTGAATTGGCAGGCGATGCGCGACATCGTGGCGGCCTGTGGCGAGTTCGACAAGGATCCCGGGATTGGCTGCATCGTCATTACCGGATCCGAAAGGGCGTTTGCCGCCGGCGCCGACATTAAGGAAATGCAGCCGCGCGGGTATTCGGAAATGTACGCGGCGGACGCCTTCGGCGGCTGGGACGCCATGCGTTCGGTGCGCACCCCGACGATTGCCGCCGTTTCCGGCTTTGCTCTCGGCGGCGGCTGTGAAGTGGCGATGATGTGCGACCTCATCATCGCGGCCGAATCGGCAAAATTCGGCCAGCCCGAGATCAAGCTTGGCGTCATGCCCGGCATGGGCGGCACCCAGCGGCTCACCCGCGTCGTCGGCAAGGCCAAGGCCATGGATTTGTGTCTGACCGGACGGATGATGGACGCGGCGGAGGCCGAGCGCGCCGGCCTCGTTGCGCGCGTCGTGCCCGATGAGCGGCTGCTCCAGGAGGCGATGGAGACCGCGCAGACGATCGCCGCCATGTCGCTGCCCGCGGCAATGATGGTGAAGGAGGCCGTCGATCGTGCCTTCGAAACGACGCTGGCCGAAGGCATTCGGTTCGAGCGGCGCGTGTTCCACGCGATGTTTGCGACCAACGACCAGAAGGAGGGCATGGCGGCTTTCGTCGAGAAACGGGCACCTCGTTTCACGCACGACTAAACCGAGGTCCATGCCCGCCTCCGCCCGTTCAACCCAGTTCAAAGACCCGGCGCAGGAATTCGAGTTGCACGGCGACCGAGCGTTCGAACGGCTCACCGAAATAGGTGGCGAGGTGGTCGGGCTCCACGACGGCAAATGTGGCGTTTGGCCCCATCGTCTCGAACACCGCACGATGGTCCTCGACGGTGGCCGTCAGCGGGTCCTCCACGGCCGCGATGTAAAGCGCCCTTTGCTTGATCTTGCGCGCGAGGTCGCGCGGTTCGGCTCGGGCCAAGTGGTAGAATGATTGCAGAGTGATCTTGTTATGCCACGGCGTCCCGGCCGCCTCTGAGCGCGCAAGGCCGCCAGTGATGAACGCGTAGGGCTGCTCGCCCCGCAGCAGCGGCTGCTCGCCGGTGCCGCGCGCGTTCTCGGGCGAGTCCGGCCAGACGCGCACATAGCTCGGCTGCCACGATCCGGCCCGCGTCGCCGCCTCGCGCTCGCGCCAGGCGGCGGCGAGCAGCCCGTCCGGGAAACCACGCGCGTCCATCGCGCCCGAAATGAACGGCATGTTGAGAATTACCGCTGCCGGGCGCGGATCGTCGGCGACGCTGATCATGCTGGCGCCGCCCGAATGACCGATGCCCCAAACGCAAATCCGGGCCGGATCGACGCCAGGCAGCGACCCGGCTGCGGTCACGGCGTCATGGTAGTCCTCCGCCTGTTGCGCCGGGTTCGTTTGGTGGCGCGGGAAGCCATCGCTCGATCCGTAGCCGCGATGGTCGTACAGGAGGGCCGACACGCCGGCCGCCTGAAAGCGCCGGGCGGTGTCCGGGATGTAGTGCTCCTTCAGCAGCGTGAGCCCCTGCGTCATCACCACCACCGGAACGCCCGTTCCCGCCGCTTGGAAGAAGTCGCCGCGGA
This sequence comes from Acetobacteraceae bacterium, assembly GCA_019241425.1. Taxonomy (GTDB): domain Bacteria; phylum Pseudomonadota; class Alphaproteobacteria; order Acetobacterales; family Acetobacteraceae; genus JAFAXA01. The sequence continues at coordinate 12,260 of JAFAXA010000156.1, forward strand.
GCGTGACGCCGTCGAGCGTCCTGAATTCGACCCTGCTGGGCTGCGCCATGTCGCCGGTCCTCGTCATGCACGCCTCACTTGCCGCGTCTCGGCGCGCTGTAGGTCCGGATTTGGTGCCCGAACGTCGCCGTTTCGCCGGACCTCGGGCGACCTTCCCCGGACTCGCCGCGCTGGCTTTGCGCATAGAGTCCGGCTGCACCGTCGGGGGAGACGCGGATGATCGAGCAAGCCGGGCTGTTTGAGCGGTTCCGGGCGCTGCACCAGCGCGAGGGCGGCTTCATCATGCCCAATGCTTGGGACGGCGCCTCGGCGCTGATCCTGAAGGAAGCCGGTTTCGAGGCGCTCGGTACCTCCTCGGCCGCGATGGCGCTGGCGATGGGCCGTGCCGACGGCAAGCACGATCTGACCCGCGCGGAGCACATCGAGAATGCCAAGCTGCTGATCCGCATCACCGGACTGCCGGTCAACGGCGACTTCGAGGACGGGTTGGGGGCGTCGCCGGACGACGTGGCCGCGACGGTCGAGGCCGCGATCGCCGCCGGTCTCGCCGGCATCGGCATCGAGGATACCTCCGGCGATCCCGCGGAGCCGATCCGGGCGTTCGACGATGCGGTCGCGCGCGTGCGGGCGGCCGCCCGGGTCGCCCGGGGCCGCATCCTGCTCACCGGGCGCACCGACAACTTCATCCAGGGCCGTCCGGACCTCGAGGACACGATCAAGCGCCTGACCGCCTTCGCCGAGGCGGGCGCCGACGTGCTCTACGCGCCCTACCCCGCCGACATGGACGCGGTCCGCGCCATCGTGCGCGCGGTCGCGCCGAAGCCGGTGAACCTCGTCGTCGGCACCATGGCCGGCACCGTGCCGTGGCAGGAGGTGCAGGCGGCGGGGGTCAAGCGGCTGAGCCTGGGCGCCGCGCTCTACACCCGCGTCATGGGTCACCTGGCGCAGGGAGCCAAGGAGCTACTGGCCGGCGACCTCGCTGCGGGTGCGGGCGAGACGCCCTCGACGTCAACAGGCGCGCCCTACCGGCAACTCAGCCAAAAGATGCAGGCGGCGATCGCCGCTCGATCGTAGAAGGGAACAGCCCATGTCGATCGCGAAGTATCAAGTCGGGGTGTCCAGGCATATCGGCAACTACAGCGACGGGGCGGCCGCCCCGGCCAATCTCCGCTGGCTGCACACATCGGGTACGCCGGGCATCGACGCCTACGGGGTCGCGCCGGAGGGCATCGTGGAGCAGGCGGAACTGGTCTGGCAGAACATCTTCGCCATCCTGAAGGCGGCCGGGATGGGGCCCGAGCATCTGGTGAAGACGATCTCCTACATCACGCGACGGGAAGACGTTGCGGAATACGTGAAGGTGCGGGCGCAGTATCTCGGCGACATTCGTCCCGCGCAGCTCCTGCTGATCGTCGGCGGCCATATCAAGCCGGAATACTTGATCGAGGTGGACGCGATCGCCGCCGCGGCGTGAGATCCGGCGTTCAAGCCTTCATCCGTGTGCCGGCCCTTACAGCAGCCCGAGCCTGGTCAATTCGAGCGCCACTGCGGCGGGAATGCCGTCGGGCCGGCGGCCCTTCTGGATATCCGGGGGCGCGTCGGCGGCGGGAAGATAGCGCCAGCCCTGGAATGGCCGGTGCGGCCGGGGCACGACGGCGATCAGCGCCGGGTCGAACACGATCCGGCAATGCGGCACGTCGTGCACCGTCACCGGGCGGAATGCCGCAAGACGCTGGCGGGCCACGATGGCGCCCGACATGACCCAGTAAATGGAGCCCCCGGTCAATAGCTCGCCCGCCCGCTTCGGCCAGTTCCGCGTGACGTGGCTCAATTCCATTGCACCGCCACGCGCCTTGGCCGCCGCCAGCTTTCGCTGCTGCTGAAACTCGGCGAGTTCCGGCAGTGTCGCGAGGCCGACGAACAATTTGAGCAGATGTACGACCGGCGACGATGTCACGGGCCGGCCTTGTCCTCCCGGCGCCGGGCGCTGTGCCGATATTCGGTCGGATCGAGGTCGTAGGCCTTGCGGAAGGCGCGGACGAAGCTGGACCGGCTTTCATACCCGGCATGATGCGCGACGACGTCGACCGGCGCGGCCGTGGTGGTCAGGTCGCGCGCCGCCTGGCGCATCCGCAGGTCGCGGAGGATCACCATGGGCGACCTGCCGAACAGGTCGGAGAAGCGGGCCATGAAGGCGGACCGGCTGAGGCCGGCGCAGTAGGCGAGGCTCTGGACGGTGTGCGCCGCGCCGGGCCGGGCGACCATGTCGGCGAAAGCACGGGTGATCTGCTTGTCGGAGAGGATAGAGAAGCGGTCAGTCCAACTCTGGGACGAGTGCAACGACCGCCTCACCAGGGCCACGATCACCTGCTTGAGCAGCGAAGCCGCCATCGCACCCGTGCCGATCTCCTGCGCGAGCAATTCGTCCATCACCTCGCGTAGCTTGCTGTCGATCTTTTCGGCCGGCTCGAACTGCTCGATGACCGGCTCGCGCAAGTCGCGGAACAGTCCGACCGACTGGCCGAACCCGGCGTTGAAGAAGCCGCAGATCAGGACGAGGACGGGCGTCTCGTCGGGCGGCGCGATCCGCAGCAGCCCGTCCTCCCGCTTCCAGCAGTCGCGGTCGATACGGGTCAGCTTGCCGTCGGGACGGTAAACCTCAACAGCGAACGGGGTGCTTGGCGGCACGATAATGAGCAGATGCGGCGTGAGCGGCATCATCGGCCGGCCGTTGATCGAAATGCGCCCATGGCCGCTCAGGTTGAAATGAATCGCAGGCGCGTCGAGCATTCCCATTTCGGCCCGATAGCCGGCCGGCAACGCCAGTTGCGTGAGCGCCACGACGTCGATCTCGAGCGCGCGCAAAAGGTTATTCAGATCCGTGCTGGAAAGCTGAGAGGCGGGCCTGAGCATCGACCCGGTCCGTGACTCGGGCGCCGCTGATCCGGGTCGTTTCGGCTTAACGGCGGTGCTCATGCGCGACGACGGCTATCCACCTTCGAGGGCTTTCTGACCCGCAGCGCCTACCCGCATCTCTCCCTGGACTGCGTGACGGAGCGCGGGCGCCTGATGCATCCGTAACTTCGGTCGGGCTTTCATCGGGCGCTGGCCGGCAAGACAAACATTGCGTGAGAAGAAGGCCGCTTCGATCCGCCTATGCGCGCACGGCCAGCATCCGTCAGCCCTCGAAAGGTGATCGACCAGCGGAGGTGCCGGCCCGGTGGTAAGCTGTGTTCCCACTCATGCCGCACTTCTCCGGCGAGATGGTAGACAGACCGCGGCGGGAGCACTATTGCGGTACGCCTTGTCGCTCCGGCCGATTTGCGGCGGAACCGCATCGTCGCGGCTGCGCCGAGGGAAACGCCAATGACGGTCCCGAGTTCGGGGCGGTCCCGATGCCAGCCAATGCCGGCACCAGTTTCGTAGCAGATAACCGAGACCTGCACGAGCGAGTCGTCCGCCACCCCCGCAGAGGCGGCGGCGCGTGCCTTGAGCGGCAATAAGAACGGCGGGATCGGTTCTGCGGTCGTGAAACTTGCATCGCGGAAATCGTAAGCATAACCGAAGGAGCGCGTGCGGCGACGACTGGTCCAGCGCTGAAACACGAATTGCGGTAGCTCCAGCCGGTCGATTTCGCCGATCAGCGCGCTTTCCTCCGCGGCGGACACCAAGTCGCGCGCCAACTCGAAGCCGGGCGGCGCCTCCTCGTCGAGCGGCAGAACGGCCTGCCGGCTGTTCATGCAGGCGCCCCCGGCGACAGCTCGGGCGCCGCATGCGCCAGCAGGTCGGCGCTGCGTTCAGGTCGCCCATCACGCGGGCTTGGGCGATGCCGGATGTCCTCCAAATGGAGCAGCCCCCGCTTGCATGCAACCCGCCGGCAAACCCGGTCAGCGTGCCGGAGGCGCCGAGCACGCGGTGGCACGGCGCCATGACCGCGACGGGATTCATGCCGACCGCGGCGCCGACGGCGCGAACGGCAGCCGGTCGACCGATCTGACGAGCGATCTCGCCGTAGCTTTTCACTTGGCCGAACGGGATCGCAAGCATTGTCGTCCAAACGGCTTCCTGAAACGGTGTTCCACGGAGGTCGAGCTTGACCGAGAACGCCCGCCGCTTTCCGGCGAAATACTCCGCAAGCTGCTTCTCGGCTTGGCATAGGATCGGATGGTCAGAACGTTCGATCATCGGACCGCTCAGGTGTTTCCAGGCGCGCTGGTCGTTTTCCCACACGATCGCGGCTAGCCCGGCGTCACTGGCCACCAGTTTGAGCCGGCCGATCGGGGAATCGAGCCATTTGTAGAACTTCGTCATCCAAGCCTCCTGTCCTCACACTCCATGTAGGATTCCGGTTCGATCCGAAAGTCTGCTTCAGGAGCCCGTCCGTCCGCCGAATGTATTTGGCGCTGGAGGCCGGACGCATATTCGCCGTATGCGATGGCAGCCGGCGACGCTCAGGAGCCTTCACCGCCGTAGGGCGAGGCAATGGCACGATCAGCGATCGACGACGAGTGCAGTTGTTCAGAAATCCCTATGCAATCTGGTTTTGGGCGGCCAAGGTCGGGTGGCAGAAGCGGTTATGGCGGCAAGGATGTCGGCGGCGATCTTGACCACGACCGGAGGCGTCATCGTCGAGCGACTACTAAAGGACCGCCCGGCAGATGCAGTCGCACCAGGGTTCCTCGTCGCGGAAATCGTCGATCTCCGGCGGACCAACGTGGAGGCTGACTGATGCATTATATCGCATGGGCGGCTCTCGGCATGGTCAGCTACTCGACGGTGACCCTGATGGTGAAGCTTGCGACCAGAACGGGCGAGCTTAACGCCTTCGCCGTCCTCGCAATTGCGACCACCATGGTTGCTGTCGCGGCCGTAGCGAACGCCTGGCTCGCTGGCGTCTTTGTCGAGAAATCCGCGGCCGACTTTCTGAAACCTAGTGCATTGTATGCTTATGCAGCGGGTCTGGCGCTGACGGTCGCCGTGGGATCTCTGTTCAAGGGTTTGTCGCTAGGACCGGCGAGCGTCGTGGTGCCAGTCTACGGCATGTTCATCATCGGAGGTGCCGTTCTGGGCGTACTGGTTCTTGGTGAGCCCATGACGATAAAGCGAGCGCTGGGAATGGCACTGGCCGTCGTAGGCGTCGTCCTGGTGGCGGGGTAGTGTTGTCCTGGCCCCGAACAGGTGAATTCGCCCACGCATTCGCGCAGGCACGCCGCGTGCTCGGGTTGGAAAGGGTGGGGCACCACTCGGCCCCCCAACGGCACGTTGGCCACACTGTGAAATGTGACGGCAGCGAGCAGCCGGGGGCGATCGGGGCGGGGCGCAGTTGGCCCGGGAGTGGCGATCATGACTGACTGGAAACACGACGGTGTCCGCGTCATTCGCGGTGACCAGCTCGATCCGAACACGGCTCAGACACCGGGCATGACCCGCGCCGCGGCGATCAATGCCGCGCGGGTCGGCGCGCAGAAGATCTGGGCCGGCACCGTCCGGATCGAGCCGCACGCAAAGACCGGCGCCCATCATCACGGCGCGCTTGAGAGCGTGATCTATGTGGTGAGCGGCAAAGCCAGAATGCGCTGGGGCAACCAGTTGGAATACGTGGCGGAGGCCGGGCCGGGCGATTTCATCTTCGTGCCGCCCTTTGTGCCGCACCAGGAAATCAACGCATCCGACAACGAATCGCTGCAATGCGTGCTGGTGCGCAGCGACAACGAAGCGGTGGTGGTCAACCTCGATATTGAGCCGGTCGAAAAGCCTGAATCGGTGCTGTGGATCGACCCGATCCACAAACACCCGCCCAACGCCTGAAGCCGGTTCCGGCCAAGGGTTACTCCGGTAACGGCTTGCCCTTGGTTTCCGGCAGGAACCACGGCACGATCAGCCCGAGTATGTAGATCGATCCGAGCGCCATCGCCGTTCTCGGGATGCCGCCGAAGGTCTGGATCATCGCCCCGGCGATGACCGGGAACATCCAGGCGATCAGCCGTGTCGCG
>JAFAXA010000280.1 GCA_019241425.1 Acetobacteraceae bacterium
GATCTCGGCGCGACATTCGTGATCGTCACGCACGAACTCGGCTCCATCCTGGCGATTGCGGATCGCTGCATCATGCTGGACCGTCACGCCTATAGGGATGAGGGCGGCATCATCGCCGAAGGCGATCCGCGCCGGTTGCGCGACGAGAGCACCAATCCGATCGTGCGCGCGTTCTTCCGGCGGCAGGTGCCACAAACGGCGGAGGCCGCGTGATGCGCGGCCGCGCCGCCTTTCTTCGGGTCGGGCTGTTCGTGATCGGCGCCGCCGTCGTCGGCATCCTGCTCATCCTGTTCCTCGGCGGCCCGCGGCTCGCCTCCGCCACCAAATACGAAACCTATTTCCGTGAGTCGGTGCAGGGCCTCGACGTCGGCGCCCCCGTGAAATATCGCGGCGTCACGATCGGGCAGGTGACCGATATCGGTCTGGTGGGCGCCGAATATGGCGGCGCGGATCTCGCCCAGGAGATCCAGCACGCCGACTACCGGCTCGTGTTCGTCCGCTTCGCCGTTGATCTGAAAAAGGTCGGGCGCGTGCCGGACGTGGCGACGGCGGTCAGCCTCGGCTTGCGCACCCGGCTCGCGCCGCAGGGGCTGACGGGTCTCGCCTATATCGAGCTCGACTTCGTCAACCCGGACCAGTACCGCGTCAACCGCATCCCGTGGAAACCGCACGCGGAATACATCCCATCGATGCCGAGCACGCTCAGCCAGGTGCAGAACGCGGCCCAGGATCTCGCGGCCAAACTCAGCCGCATCGACATCGACGCCCTGGCCGGTTCCATCTCGGGCCTGATCGCGGATCTTCGCCGCCAGCTCGGCGAAGGCGACGCGCATGTGGCCCTGGCGGATGCAGCCGACCTGCTGCAAACGCTGCGCGGGACGGTGCAGGCGGCCGCGTTGCCGGAACTCAGCGCCGATCTCCGGCGCACCTCCGCTTCGGTCCGGGATCTGGCGGAAAGCCCGCAGCTCCGAACGCTGCTCGCCAACCTCGACGCCGCGAGCGCCAAACTGTCCGACGCGCTCGCCAAGCTGCCGCAGCTCATCGGCAGCGTCGATGCAACGGCGCGCCGCGCCGGCAACAGCACCGCCGACCTTCAGGCGAGCCTGGTCCCGCTGCTGCGTGACATGCAGGCGACGGCGGCCAATCTCCGGGAAACCACCGAAGCGCTGCGGCAATACCCGGCGCAGGTTCTGCTGGGCGCCCCGCCCCCGCGAGAACGCGGCCGGTGAGACGGCGCGTGCTGCTGGCCGCCACGCTGGGGTTGGGGGGCTGCGGCCTGTCCGAGCGCCCCTATCTCGAGCGCCGGCAATGGCCGCTCGTCGTGGCACGCCCGGTGTCGCTGCCGCCGCGCCGGGGCGGTCGGGTGCTGCTCGTGCGCACAATTCGCGCGGCGCCCGGCCTCGACGCGCGCGGGCTGCAATCGCTGCGGCCGGATGGCAGCCTCGACACCAGCTTCTACGAGGAATGGTCGGTGCCACCGGCCCAGGCGATCGAGGACGATCTCCGGCGGTGGCTGGCCGGGAGCGGCGCCTTTGCCGCGGTCATCGGACCCGGCAGCCGCCTCGCCGCCGATTTCGTGCTGGAAGGCGACCTCAACGCTTTCTGGGCCGATCTGGCGAGCGGGCGGGCGCGGGTGACGCTCGGGATCGTGCTGCTCGAGCAGCATGACGCCGACACGACCGTGCGGATGCAGCGCAGCTTCACAGGCGACGCTCCGCTCGCCGGAACGGACGCCGCCGCGCGCGCGGCCGCCCTGAGGGCCAGCCTCGCCGACGTGCTGCATCAGATCGAGGCGGCCGTTACGGCGGCGGCCGCCACCAACGGCCGCCGTCGATCCAAGAAGCGCGCAGCCGCCGCTGCGGCCTGAACCGCCCGGACCCGCGAGGCGGGCGCACGTCCGGTCTGATTGCAAACATGCAGATATCCTTATATGACGGCGCCGTCAGACAGGAGCTAGGCATGCCGGATACCGCGATCGCCCCCGACTACAAGGTGAAGGACATCGGCCTCGCCGGGTGGGGGCGGAAGGAAATCGCCATGGCGGAGGACGAGATGCCCGGTCTGATGGCGATCCGCGACGAGTATGGCACCGCCAAGCCCTTGAAGGGCGCCCGCATCGCCGGCTGCCTCCATATGACGATCCAGACCGCGGTGCTGATCGAGACGCTCACCGCGCTCGGCGCAACCGTCCGCTGGTCCTCCTGCAACATCTTCTCGACCCAGGACCACGCCGCCGCCGCCGTCGCCGCGGCCGGCATTCCCGTATTCGCCTGGAAGGGCATGAACGAGGAGGAGTTCTGGTGGTGCATCGAGCAGACCGTGCGCGGGCCGGACGGCTGGACACCCAACATGATCCTCGATGACGGGGGCGACCTGACGCTGCTGATGCACGAAAAGCACCCGGACATGCTGAAGGACGTGCGGGGCATTTCGGAGGAAACCACGACCGGCGTGCATCGCCTGCGCGACATGGCGCGCGACGGCAAGCTCCTGGTGCCGGCAATCAACGTCAATGACAGCGTCACCAAGTCGAAATTCGACAATCTCTATGGCTGCCGGGAAAGCCTGGTCGACGCGATCCGGCGCGGCACCGACCTGATGATGGCGGGCAAGGTCGCGGTGGTCGCCGGGTTCGGCGATGTCGGCAAGGGGTCCGCCGCCTCGCTGCGGCAGGCCGGGTGCCGGGTGCTGGTGACCGAAGTCGACCCGATCTGCGCGCTCCAGGCGGCGATGGAGGGCTACGAGGTCGTGACGATGGAGAACGCCGCAGGCCGGGGCGATATTTTCGTCACGGCGACCGGCAATGTGGACGTGATCACGATCGACGACATGCGGGGCATGAAAAACCGCGCCGTCGTCTGCAACATCGGCCACTTCGACAGCGAGATCCAGATCGAAGCGCTCCGCAATTTCCGGTGGGAGAACGTGAAGCCGCAGGTGGACGAGGTCGTGTTCCCGGACGGCAAGCGGCTGGTGGTGTTGAGCGAAGGGCGGCTGGTCAATCTCGGCAATGCCACGGGCCATCCAAGCTTCGTCATGAGCGCCAGCTTCTCGAACCAGGTGCTGGCGCAAATCGAGCTGTGGACCGCGCCCGCCGGAAAATACGGTCTGGGCGTTTATACCCTGCCCAAGAAGCTGGACGAAAAGGTCGCGTCGCTTCACCTCGCCAAAGTGGGCGCCCTGCTCACGCAACTCACCACCAAGCAGGCCGCCTATATCGGCGTGCCGCAAGCCGGGCCCTTCAAGCACGACCTCTATAGGTATTGATGTGACGGCCAAGCAACTACCGCCGGATTAGGAAGGTATTGACGACTCGCCTCGTCTTAATGGTAAGTTCATCGTGAGAGGGTAGTTCTCTCATCGGGACGCACTCTAAGTAAAAGCTCACCGGTCGGCGGATGCTTAAGCTTCGTTAAGCTTCCGCAGGCAAGGTAAGGGCCGCTGTAAGCCACGGCGAAGCATTGCTGTGGCACTGGGGAGGTACTACACGATGATGGCCGGCGCGTATTCACCGCGCACCGAAGCGTTGCAGCGCGTGCTTTCCGGCATGGGCGATCAGCGGTCGGTCGCGGATTTGCTGTTTCTGGAATCCTGGGAGATCGAGCCGGCGCCGGGCCCCGCCGCCGCTCTCCGTGTCCTGCAAATCCGGCGCGCCAATCCGGAACTTGCGGCCGAGATTAGGGCCGAACTGGCCAAGCGCGAGCCACTCACCATCGACGAACGGGAAGCCCTGCGGATGCAGTTGCGCGCGGCCACCGCCAGACCGGCCCGGCATCGCTGAGGGGCAGAGGCGCGCGCCGCGGCACCGCCCACCGGGCCCGTCGCGATCGGCGCTCCCCCTCAGTGGCGACGGGGTCAGCGATCGCCGAAGCCGTGCGGATTCGCCTCCCGCCAAAGCCATGCGGTCCGCACCATGTCCTGCAGATCGCTGAACCGTGGGGTCCAGCCGGTTTCAGCCCGGATGCGCTCGGATGAGGCGACGAGCACCGCGGGATCGCCCGCACGCCGCGCTACCACTCGGTACGGCACAGAGCGGCCGGTCACCGCTTCCACCGCGGCGATGACCTCCCGCACCGAGTAGCCGCGGCCGTTCCCGAGATTGTAGACGACGCTACGCGTCCCAAGTTGGTCGAGCGCCAGCAAATGGGCCTCCGCGAGATCGCTCACATGGACATAGTCGCGGACACAGGTGCCGTCCGGCGTCGGGTAGTCGTCCCCGAACACGTCGAGAGTCGGCCGCCGACCGAGGGCGGCGTCGATCACCAGCGGAATGAGATGCGTTTCCGGCGCATGATCTTCGCCGATTCGCCCGCCGGGATCGGCGCCCGCCGCGTTGAAATAGCGGAGGCACGCCGAGCGAAGCCCGTGCAGCCGGTCCGCCCAGAGCAGCGCCCTCTCGATCATCCACTTGCTTTCGCCATAGGGCGAGCCGGGATCGACCGGGGCGTCCTCGGTGATCGGAATGGTCTTCGGCAACCCGAACAAGGCGGCGGTAGACGACAGGACGAACCGGGGCACGCCGTGGCGGACGCACGCGTCGATCAGCGCAAACCCGTCCCCGGCATTCTCCCCGAGATACCGGTACGGCTCACGCATGCTCTCCCCGACGAGCGAAAGCGCCGCGAAATGCAGAACCGCGTGCCAGCCGTCATGCGCGCCCAATACCCGGTCGAGGGCCTCGCGGTCGCCGGCGCTCGCTTGCACGAACTCGGCCTGCGGGGGCACCGCCGCCCGGTGGCCCTGCCTGAGATCGTCCAGTACCACCACATGGTCGCCGCGCGCCGCGAGCGCGAGCACGACGTGGCTCCCGACATACCCAGCCCCACCCGTCACCAGAACCCGGCGGCGATCCGTCATGCGTGCTCATTCCCAGAGTGCGAACAGCCATGCTAGCCCAAGCCCGTCCGGCTTTGTCACAACAACGTCTTGCGTCGGCTCTCCGGCGCCCATGTTCTATGCGGCCTGCTTCACGTTGACGCTCAGTTAAAGGAGAAAGAGATGAGCATCTTCGGCTCCATCATGGACAAGCTGTTCCACCCCGCGAAGGCCGCGGAGGCGTCCAGCGCGTCCGCCGCCCCGGATGCCGGCAGCGCTTCGCCGAGCCAAGCGGGCGGCGCGCCGGGCGGAGCGCAAGGCGGGGCCGGGCAGGCCGTCGATATCGGGGCCGTCCTTTCCGATATGGCGGGCAAGAAGGGCGGCGGCGGCAATTACCAGACCTCGATCGTCGACTTGCTCAAGCTGCTTGATCTCGATTCGAGTCTGGACGCCCGCAAGCAGCTCGCGAATGAGTTGAACGTCCATGCGGGCGCTGACGGCAGCGCCGAGCAGAATATCGCGCTCCACAAGGCCGTGGTCGCCAAACTCGAGCAGAATGGCGGCAAGGTCCCCGCCAGTATGAAGAGCTGATCAGTTGGGGGCCGGCGGTAAGCCGGCCGGCCCCTCTCTGTGCATCCGCCGGCTGGTCAGGGAGGCGCGGCAGCGTCATGGCGGTCAAACGCGTCGTTGCCAACATCGCCGCACCCACGCTGGACGAGGCGCGGCGGTTCTACGGTGATCTGCTGGGCATGTCGGTCGTCATGGATCTCGGCTGGATCATCACCTTCGCGGGTCCGGGCACCGCGCCGCCACA
>JAFAXA010000024.1 GCA_019241425.1 Acetobacteraceae bacterium
GCGCCCCGCATCAAGCGCGAGACCTGGGGCGATCCCGACCGCCCGGCGGTCGAGCGCTGGACGCTCGACGATCTCGGGCACGCTTATCCGATCCACGGCTCGGGCCACGCATCCGAGTGGGTCGCTCAGGCGCGCCTGTCCGCGACCCACCGGATCGCCCGGTTCTGGGAACTCGACCCGGTGGCGTGACCCGTCACTGCTGCGAGCCAATGAATCTACGCGGCGTGCGGCAGCTTGCGTTCCACGAGGGTTGCGAACAACGCGGCCCCGAGCGGAAGGATGTCGTCGTTGAACTCGTAGCGCGGGTGGTGGACGGGCGCGCCGTCCCCGTTGCCGATCCGGATATAGGCGCCGGGACACCGCTCCAGCATGAACGAGAAATCTTCGGAGGCGACCGTCCGCCAGCCCTCGCGGTTCACGTTCTCCGGCCCGACCAGCGCGGAGGCGGCATCGGCGATCGCCGCCGTTTCGGATGGGTCGTTGACCAGCGGCGCGAACAGCCGGCAGAAGTCGATGGCGGCGGTTGCCCCGAAGCCGGCCGCCACGTGTTCGGCGATCCGGCGCAGATTGCGCTCGATCAGGTCCATGGTTTCGGCGTGGAAGGCGCGGGCGGTGCCGCGAATGACCGCCCGTTCGGGGATGACGTTGTACGCGTTGCCGCCATCGACGCGGGTGACGCTCAGCACCGCCGGGTCGCGCGGATCGACGTTGCGGGACACGATGCTTTGCAGTGCGCTCACCACGTGACAGGCGGCGAGCACCGGGTCGACGCCGTGATCCGGCCGCGCGCCATGCGCGCCGCGTCCGCTCACCGTGACGTCGAAGAATGCGCCGCCGGCCATCATGGCGCCGGGGCTGATCGCGAAGCGCCCCACTTTCATGCCCGGCGTGTTGTGCATGGCGAAGATCGCATCGCACGGAAAGCGCGCGAACAACCCGTCTTCCAGCATGGCCAGAGCCCCGCCGAGGCCCTCCTCCGCGGGCTGGAAGATGAACACGACCCGCCCGTTGAAGCGGCGGGTTTCGGCGAGATAGCGCGCGGCGCCGAGCAGGGTGGCCGTGTGCCCGTCATGGCCGCAGGCGTGCATGCAACCCGGGTGGCGCGAGGCGTGGGCGAAGGTGTTCTCTTCGGTGATCGGCAACGCGTCCATGTCGGCGCGCAGCCCGATCGTGCCGCTGCCGTTGCCGCATTGCAGGACGCCGACCACGCCGGTGGCGCCGATGCCCTCGTGCACCTCGATCCCGAGCGCGCGCAATTCGTCGGCGACGCGGGCGGCGGTTGCGTGCTCGGCGAAGCCGAATTCGGGATGGGCGTGCAGATGCCGCCGTAGTTCGACCAGGCCCGGTTGGTAGCTGCGGATGAGGTCGAGCGCTGTCACGAGGACAATTTAGGGGCGCCGCACTTAACCCGTCGAGGGCGGCGGGGGGCCGTGTTGCGCCTGGGGGGTGCCCTTGATAGCCTCTTTGCCGCGGCCGCTCGTGCGAACGGGCCGGTGGCGATCCCATTTTCACGCCAGCCTCCGCCCGCGCGGGGCGGGCGGGAGCGTGCCTGCCTGTTCGATCGAGCGCGGCCACTTTCAGAGGATTATGATGTGAACAGCGCGCCCGGCTCCCAGACGATCGAGGCGACGCTGATCGCGGGCGACGGCATCGGGCCGGAAATCATGGATGCGACGGTCGACATCCTCGCCGCGTTGGGTGCGCCGTTTCGCTGGGACCGGCAGCTCGGGGGATTGGCGGCGATCGAGGCGACCAATGATCCGCTGCCGAAAGACACGCTCGACAGCATCCGCCGGACGCGCCTCGCCCTCAAGGGTCCGCTGACGACGCCGATCGGCGGCGGCTTCCGCTCGGTGAATGTGCGGCTGCGCGAGGAGTTCCATCTTTACGCGAATGTCCGGCCGGCCCGCACCATTCTGCCCGGCCAGCGCTACGAGGATATCGACATCGTGCTGATCCGGGAGAACATCGAGGGGCTGTACGTCGCCTTCGAGCACTACATTCCGGTCGGCGACGATCCGCACGCGGTCGCCATTTCGTCCGGCGTGAACACGCGGGGCGGCGCCGAACGCATCATCCGCTACGCGTTCGAATACGCGCTCAAGAACGGGCGCAAGAAGGTGACGGTTGTCCACAAGGCCAATGTGCTGAAGGCGCTGACCGGGCTGTTTCTCGAAGCCGGACGCGCGGTTGCGAAGGACTACGAGGGACGGATCGCGATGGACGACCGCATCGTGGATGCCTGCGCCATGCAGTTGGTGCTCAATCCGTGGCAATATGACGTGATCGTTACGACCAATCTGTTCGGCGACATTCTGTCGGACCTGCTGGCCGGCCTGGTCGGCGGGCTTGGCCTCGCGCCGGGCGCCAATATCGGCGAAAGCGCCGCGATCTTCGAAGCGGTGCACGGCTCGGCGCCCGACATCGCCGGCAAGGGCGTCGCCAATCCGGTGTCGATCCTGCTCGCCTCCGGGCTGATGCTGGAGCATGTCGGCCGGCTCGACCTCGCGCAAAAGCTGCGGGGCGCGATCGACGCCACCATCAACAAGGCGAATGTGCGCACCGGAGACATGGGCGGCTCGGCGGGCACCAGGGAATTCGCGCAGGCCATCATCGGCCAGCTTTCCGCATAACGAACGGGGGTCACGGCCCCAACGCTGTCAGGGATTGCAGTATCATGACCAAGGGTTCCGATCTCCTCGTCGCCGCGCTGGAGAACGAGGGTGTCGAACGCATCTTCGGCGTACCGGGGGAAGAAAATCTCGACGTCGTCGAATCGCTGCGCAACTCGACGATCGAGCTGATCATCACCCGCCACGAGCAGGCGGCCGGTTTCATGGCCGCGACCTATGGACGCCTGACCGGCAAGCCCGGCGTTTGCATTTCGACGCTCGGGCCGGGCGCGCTGAATTTTTCGACGGCGGCGGCCTACGCGCATCTCGGCGCGATGCCGATGATCATCCTGACCGGCCAGAAAGGCATTCTGGCGAGCAAGCAGGCGCGGTTTCAGATCGTGGACGTGGTGCGGAGCTTCACGCCGCTCACCAAGATGGCGCGCCAGATCGTCAGCCCGACCACGATCCCGACCATCGTGCGCGAAGCGTTCCGCGTGGCGCAGCAGGAGCGGCCGGGGCCGGTGCTGCTGGAACTGCCGGAGGACATCGCGGGCGAGGAGGCGAAGGATCTGCCGGCCGTGCCGAAGCATCCGATCGACATTCCGGTGGCGCATCCTTACGCGATCGACGCCGCGGCGGCGCTGATCCAGCAGGCGGAGCGGCCGCTCGTGATGCTGGGCGCGGCGGCGAGCCGGCCGCGGCTCGCCGACCAGCTTTCCGATTTCGTGCGCCGCTGCGGCATTCCGTTCTTCAACACGCAGATGGGCAAGGGGTCGGTCGCGGGCGGCTCCAAGCTCTATATGGGCACGGCGGCGCTGTCCGAGCGCGACTACGTGCATCAGGCGGTGGACCGCGCCGATCTTATCATCTGCATCGGCCACGACACGATCGAGAAGCCGCCCTTCATCATGGGGCCGAACGGGCCGCGGGTGATCCATATCGGCTATCTCCCGGCGAATGTGGAGGAGGTGTACTACCCGCATGCCGAGGTGGTCGGCGATGTCGGGCCGAGCCTCGCGCTGCTCGCCGACCGGCTGGAAGGGCGGTTGAAGAACGCCAAGGCGCTGCTGCCGCTCCGCGAGGAGATTCTCGGGCATATCAGCGACCGCGCCGAGGAGAGCCGGTTTCCGCAGACGCCGCAGCGTATCGTGCACGACGTGCGGCAGGTGATGCCGGAGGACGGTATCGTCTGTCTTGATAACGGCATGTACAAAATCTGGTTCGCGCGCAACTATCGCACGCGGGTCGCCAACACGCTGCTGCTCGACAACGCGCTGGCGACCATGGGTGCCGGGCTGCCGTCCGCGATGATGGCGTCCATGCTGTATCCGGACCGGCGCGTGCTGGCGGTGTGCGGCGATGGCGGCTTCATGATGAACAGCCAGGAGCTGGAAACGGCGGTGCGGCTCGGGCTGAACGTCGTCGTGCTGATATTGCAGGACAATGCCTACGGCATGATCCGCTGGAAGCAGGCGGCGGACGATTTCCCGGATTACGGCCTCACCTTCGGCAATCCGGATTTCATCAAATACGCGGAAAGCTATGGCGCGCGCGGCAGCCGGGTCGAAACGGCCGACGGTCTGGTGCCGACCTTGCACGCCGCATTCGAGGCCGGCGGCGTACATCTGGTGACGGTGCCGGTGGACTACACCGAGAACACCCGCGTGCTGATCGAGGAATTGCGGAACAAGGTGCCGGCGCCGGCGCTGGCCTGAGTTACGCAAAAAGAAGGGGAGCGAGGACATGAAAATTCGGGCGGCGGTTCTGGACCGCATGGGCGCCGAGACGCCCTATGCACAATCGAAGCCGCTCCAGATCCGCGAACTCGATCTCGATCCGCCCGGCGCCGGCGAAGTGCTGGTGCGCGTGGCGGCGGCGGGGCTTTGCCATTCCGATCTGTCCGTCATCAACGGCGATCGTCCGCGGCCGATGCCGATGGCGCTCGGGCACGAAGCGTCCGGCGTGGTGGAGGAGGTCGGGCCGGGCGTCGATGATCTGGCGCCGGGCGATCACGTCGTGATGGTGTTCATGCCGAGTTGCGGTCACTGCCTGCCGTGCGCGGAAGGCCGGCCCGCTTTGTGCGAACCGGGCGCGGTCGCGAACGCCGCCGGGACGCTGCTGTCCGGCGGCCGGCGGCTGCATTGCGACGGTGCCGAGGTGTATCACCATATCGGCGTTTCCGCGTTCGCGACGCATGCGGTGATGTCGCGCCGTTCCGTCGTCAAGATCACCAAGGATCTGCCGCTGGTGGAAGCCGCGCTGTTCGGCTGCGCGGTACTGACCGGCGTCGGCGCCGTCGTGAACACGGCGAAGGTGACGGCGGGGCAGGCGGTCGCGGTGATCGGGCTCGGCGGCGTCGGCTTGGCGTCGCTGCTCGGGGCCGTCGCGTCCGGCGCGCGCCACGTGATCGCGCTCGACCTGTCGGACGAGAAGCTCGGGCTGGCCCGCCAGCTCGGTGCGACCGCGACCGTCAATCCGCGCGACGCCGACGCCGTGGAGCAGGTGAAGGAGCAGACGGGCGGCGGCGTCGAATTCGCGATCGAAATGGCGGGTTCGGTGCGCGCGTTCGAACTCGCCTACAAGATCACCAGGCGGGGCGGCACCACGATCACGGCGGGGCTGCCGCCGCCGACGGCGACGATGCCGCTGCCGGTCGTCAACCTCGTCGCCGAGGAGCGTACGGTGAAGGGCAGCTATATCGGAACCTGCGTGCCGTCGCGCGACATTCCGCGCTTCATCGAGCTGTATCAGCGCGGCAAGCTGCCCGTGGACCGGCTGATGAGCGGCCGCATGAAGCTCGAACAGATCAACGAGGGTTTCGACCTGCTGCATGAGGGCAAGGCCGTCCGGCAAGTGATCGAGTTCTGAAGGATGGACATCTTCGAGTACGGCAAGGCGCTCGCGGATTTCTGGACCCTCGGCGGCAAGGCTCTGTTGAGCGGCCAGGAGAACGCGTTTCGCGCCTTTTCCGACAATGTGAGCAAAATGTCGGCCGGCATCGGCGACACATTCACGATGCCGAACCTGCAAGCGGAATCCGCGGAGGTCACCGCCGCCGGACAGGCGCTGATGAAGATGTGGGGGTCGGCCGCCGAACTCGCGACGACGCTGAATGCGGTGCTGCCGACCGACACGGCGGACGAGGCGGCGTCGGCGCTGGTGTTCCGCAAGATGTTCGACCCGCGGGCATGGATGTCGGGAACCGGCGATCTCGACGACACCTTGCAGCGCATGGCGGAGGGGCCGCGTTTTGCCGATCTGTGGGAAACCGAGCGCAAGATGGTGCGGGTATTCCGCGCCTGGCTGGCGCTGCGGCAACGCAGCCTCGAACACATGACGGTGGTGCTGGAGGCGTGGCTGAAGGCTGCCAACAATTTCTCGGAACAGCTAACCGGCTTGAAGGCGAAGGGTCAGCGCAAGACCGGCAAGGAACTGCTGACGATCTGGGTCGATCTTGCCAATCAGCGGCTGCTGGAAATTCAGGGCTCGGAGCGGTTTCTGCACAGCCAGGCGGGGCTGCTGAAGGCGAGCACCGACCTCAAATTCGCGCAGCGCGAGATCGCCGAGTACTACGGCGGGATGTTCGGCTTTCCGACCCGGACCGAACTCGACGACGTGCACCGGACGGTGACGGAGTTGCGCCGCGAGTTGCGGGCGCTGCGGCGTGATCTGCGGCCCACGACCCACCACGCGGAGAAGCGTATCGCGCCGCCCGAGCCGGAGCCCGCGCCCGAGCCGGAACCGGTCGCGGCCGCCGCCCCGGTGCCCGCGCGGTCGCGCAAAGTGAGGAGCTGAAACGCCATGCCGGCCCCAGAGGAGTCCCAATCGGTTGCTGCCGGAACGGTTTCGGAAGCAGCCAAGCTCGGCACCAAGATGATGCAGGGCGCGAAGCTCCTGAACGAGTTGCGCGACAGCGACGTGCAGATCGCGACCACGCCGAAGGAAGAAGTGTTTCGCCTCGACAAGGTGACGCTCTATCGCTACCTGCCGCTTGCGGAGCAGCGGGTCCGCACCCCTGTGCTGATCGCCTACGGGCTGGTCGGGCGCTGGACGATGGCCGATCTGCAGGACGATCGCTCGCTGGTCCAGAACCTGCTGAAGCTCGGGCTCGATGTTTATGTCGTCGATTGGGGCAATCCGTCCCGCGCCGACCGGTTCCTGACGCTCGATGATTACATCGGCACCTATCTCGATGCATGCATGGACGAAATTCGCGACCGTGCCGGGGTCGACAAGGTGAGCCTGCTCGGGATCTGCGAAGGCGGCGTGTTCACCACCTGCTACGCGGCGCTGCATCCCGAAAAGGTGCGGGCGCTCGTGCTGACCATCACGCCGATCGACTTTCACGCCGACAAGGGCGCCAAGCTCGGTCATGGGTTCATCAATCTCTGGGCCCGCAGCCTCGAACCGGCCGAGATCGACCGCATGATCGAGGCGCACGGCAATCTGCCGGGCGAGTTCATGGGCGCGGTGTTCTCGCTGATGACGCCGATGCGCTCCATGCTGAAATACAATTTGGACATGCTGGAGATCGTCGACGACCAAGCGAAGATGCTGAACTTCCTGCGCATGGAGAAATGGATCGCCGACCGTCCGGATCATCCGGGCGAGGCGGCCAAGCAGTGGCTCAAGGATCTCTACCAGAACAACAAGCTGGTGCGGAACGAGTTCAAATTGTGCGGCACCACGGTGGAACTCGGCAACCTGACGATGCCGGTGCTGAACGTTTATGCGCAGGAAGACCATATCGTGCCGCCGGCCACGTCGACGGCGCTGAAGGACAAGGTGGGCACCGCCGATTATTCCGAGCTGCCGCTTCCGGGTGGCCATGTCGGCGTGTTCGTCGGCGGCCGGTCGCAGAAACTGCTCGGTCCCGGCATCGCGGACTGGCTCGCCAGCAAGGAGTAGCGTCCGGGCGGTCCGCAAGGGGGGAGCCTGATGAAGGACAAGATAGTTTCGGCG
>JAFAXA010000116.1 GCA_019241425.1 Acetobacteraceae bacterium
GGACCGGGAAGAGGATCCGGGGCGGGCTCGCTGGTGGCGTATGCGCTGCGCATCACCGACATCGATCCAATGCGCTATGACCTGCTGTTCGAGCGTTTTCTCAATCCCGAGCGCGTGTCGATGCCGGATTTCGACATCGACTTCTGCCAGGACCGGCGCGACGAAGTGATCGACTACGTGCGCCGCGAATATGGCGCCGATCGGGTCGCGCAGATCATCACCTTCGGCAAGCTGCAAGCGCGCGCCGCCATCCGCGATGTGGGCCGCGTGCTGGGTTTGCCGTTCGGCCAAGTGAACAAGGTCGCCGAGCTGATCCCCAACAACCCGGCGAAGCCGGTGACGTTGCAGCAGGCGATCGACGGCGAGCCGCGTCTGCAAGACATGCGCGATCGCGACGAGGCGGTGAAGCGGCTGATGGAAGTCGCGCTGCAGCTCGAAGGCTTGTACCGGCACGCCAGCACGCATGCGGCGGGCGTGGT
Organism: Acetobacteraceae bacterium; assembly: GCA_019241425.1. Taxonomy (GTDB): domain Bacteria; phylum Pseudomonadota; class Alphaproteobacteria; order Acetobacterales; family Acetobacteraceae; genus JAFAXA01. The sequence goes on from JAFAXA010000116.1 coordinate 480, forward strand.
GATCGGCGACCGGCCGTTGATCGAACTCGTGCCGCTGTACAAGGACCCGAAATCGGATTTCCTGGTCACGCAATACTCGATGAAGCATGTGGAGCAAGCCGGGCTGGTCAAATTCGACTTCCTCGGTCTGACCACCCTCACCATCTTGCGCCGTGCGGTGCAGTTTCTCGACGGTCTCGGCGAGGCGGTGGATCTCGATCGGCTGCCGCTCGATGATCCGCGAACATACGACATGCTCGGCCGGGGCGATGCCGGCGGCGTGTTCCAATTCGAAGGCCAGGGTATGCGCGACGTCTTGCGCCAGATGCGGCCGGACCGTTTCGAGGATCTGATCGCCGCGGTTGCGCTGTACCGCCCGGGGCCGATGGCGAACATTCCGGATTATTGCCGGCGAAAGCATGGCGAGAAATGGGAAGCGCCGCACCCGGAATTGCGCGACATCCTGGCAGAGACCTTCGGCATCATGGTCTACCAGGAACAGGTGATGCAGATCGCGCAGAAGATGGCGGGCTATAGTTTGGGGGCCGCCGACCTGCTGCGCCGCGCGATGGGCAAGAAGATCCGGGCGGAAATGGAGGCGCAGCGCAAGACCTTCGTGGATGGCGCGACCGCGCGCGGCGTTCCGGAGGCGAAGGCGACCGAGGTGTTCGATCTCATGGCCCGTTTTGCCGATTACGGGTTCAACAAGTCGCACGCCGCGGCTTACGCGCTGGTCGCCTATCAAACGGCGTGGATGAAGGCCAATCACCCCGTCGTCTTTATCGCCGCCTGCATGAGCCTCGCGATCAGCAACACCGACAAGCTCGCGGCGCTCAAGCAGGAAGCGGAGCGGATGGGCATCCGCATCCTGCCGCCTGACATCAATGAGTCCAGCGCGGATTTCGCGGTGGAGCGGGCGGGAGACGGTACGCTTGCGATCCGCTACGCATTGGCAGCCGTCAAGCGGGTCGGGCTGACGGCGATGGAAACGGTGGTCGGGGCGCGCGGCGACCGGCCATTCGCCGACCTTGCCGAGTTCGCGTCGCGCGTCGATCCGAAACAGCTCAACAAATTGCAGCTCGAGAATCTGACCCGAGCCGGCGCATTCGATTGCCTCGAACCGAACCGTGCCCGCCTGTTCGCCGGCGCCGAAACGGTGCTTCGGCGCGCGCAGGCGGACGCGGAGGAGAGGGAAAGCGGCCAGATCGGCTTGTTCGCCGCAACCGGCAAGCGAGAAAGACTACGGCTGCCCGACTTGCCGGACTGGCCGCCCTTGGAGCGTTTGTCGTTCGAGGCGGAGGCGATCGGCTTTCACCTCACCGCGCATCCGCTCGGCATGTACGCCGCCGTGCTGCGCCGGATCGGCGTCGTGCCGAGCCGCGTGCTGGAGGGCCGGTCGGACGGCGGACGGGTGAAGCTTGCGGGCGTGGTGGTCGGCACCAAGGAGCGCGTGACCCGGACCGGCAGCCGCATGGCCTGGGTCCGGTTGTCCGACGAATCCGGTTCGTTTGAAATCACCGTGTTCAGCGAGGTGTTGGCTCGGAGCCGCGCGATCCTCGGCGAAGGCGCCGCCGTCATCGCGACCGTCGACTTGAAGCCGGAGGGCGAGGCGCTGCGGATGACCGCGCACGATCTCGTCGCATTGGAGGACGCCGTTTCGCAAGCAGGGGCCGGGATGCGAATCTGGCTGCAAAAAACCGAGGCCGTGCAGCATATCCGGGCCCTATTGCGGCCCGACCCCAAGGGCAAGGGGCGGGTCGTGCTCATTCCGCGGCTCGATCACGCGCAATCGGTCGAGATCGCGTTGCCGGGCGGCTTTCATGTCACGCCGCGCCTCGCGATGGCGATCAAGGTTATTCCGGGGGTGGAGCGGGTCGAGGAGGTTTGATCGGATGGCCGAACCCGAATCCCTCAGCTTCGCGGACGCGGACGGCGTTCCGAACTCGCCTCTTCCGCTGCTGCTTTATCGCGAAGCGCTGCCTCCTGACGCCGCCGCGATGGAGGCATGTTTCCGCGACAATGGCTGGTCCAATGGCTGGCGGAACGGCATTTTCCGCTATCATCATTTCCACAGCATCGCTCACGAAGTACTCGGCATTGCCGCCGGTGTGGTGGACGTGGCGTTCGGTGGGCGGGGCGGCGTGTCGGTCCGGCTTTCGGCCGGCGACGTCGTCGTGATCCCGGCCGGGGTCGGCCATTGCAACGAGGGACAAACGGCGGATCTTCTGATCGTCGGCGCCTATCCGGGCGGCGGCCATTACGATCTCTGCCGGGACGATCCGAGCCAGCGCAAGCGCGTGCTCGCGAACATCGCGGCGGTGCCGGTTCCACAGACCGATCCGGTCCATGGCGCGAAAGGGGCGCTGCGGCGCTTGTGGGCCGGGCGCGGTTGATCCGCGGCTGACCCGGAAATGCTTGCTTTTCGCGAACGGTCCGGCCATATCCGGGCGGCCACGCCCTCCGGGGCGCGGTAATTCACACGCGGGGTGCCTTTCCCGGTCGCGCGAGCGTCCTGGGTCCGGTGTCCGATAGGGCTCTGATCCCGCGGAGGTTCAACCGGACGGAAGGAAAGGACACGCCGATGGCGATGCCCGAATTTACCCTGCGCCAGCTGCTCGAAGCGGGCGTCCATTTCGGCCACCATACGCGCCGCTGGAATCCGCGCATGGCGCCGTATCTCTTCGGCGTACGCAACCAGGTCCACATCATCGACCTGCAGCAAACGGTGCCGATGCTCGACCGCGCCGTTCGCGCTGTGCGCGATGTCGTGGCCGGCGGCGGCCGCGTGCTGTTCGTCGGCACCAAGCGGGCAGCGGCGGAATATGTCGCGGACAGCGCGAAAAGATGCGGCCAGTACTATGTCAACCATCGCTGGCTCGGCGGCATGCTGACCAATTGGAAGACGATCACGGGCAGTATCAAGCGTCTGCGTCAGATCGACGACATGCTGTCGGGAGATGTGCGCGGTCTCACCAAGAAGGAGATCCTGGACATCACGCGCGACAAGGAGAAGCTCGAACGCGCGCTCGGCGGCATCAAGGACATGGGCGGGTTGCCGGACATCCTGTTCATCATCGACACCAACAAGGAGAAGCTTGCGGTCGAGGAAGCGAATAAGCTGGGCATACCGGTGGTTGCCGTGCTCGACAGCAATTCCGATCCGCAGGGCGTCACCTTTCCCATACCGGGCAATGACGACGCGATCCGCGCCATCACCCTGTACTGCGACCTGATCGCGGGCGCGGTGCTGGACGGGATCAGCGCCGAGATGGCGGCGTCCGGCCGCGATATCGGGGCGGCCGAGGAATTGCCGGCGGATGCGCTCCCGGAGCCCGCACCTGAACCGGCGGTCCAGACCGCGGCGGTTTGAACATGCGGCGGCCGCTCTGGCCGCCGTCGTTTATGTTTGGAGGGAGACGGTGCGATGGCCGTGATCACGGCAGCATTGGTGAAGGACCTGCGCGACAAAACCGGCGCGGGCATGATGGATTGCAAGCGGGCGCTTTCGGAAAGCGACGGCGATCTGGAGGCGGCAGTCGACTGGCTGCGCAAGAAGGGCTTGTCCGCCGCCGCCAAAAAGTCGGGGCGGGTTGCGGCGGAAGGATTGATCGGTGTCGCTTCGGCGCCGCGCCGCGCCGCCATGATCGAGGTCAACGCCGAGACCGATTTCGTCGCGCGCAATGAGACGTTTCAGGCTTTCGTGGCGGCGGCGGCGTCCGTCGCGCTCGCCGTCGGCGAGGATGTGGATGCGATCACGGCCGCGCCGTTTCCGGACAGCGCCCGAACGGTCGGCGAAGAACTCACGCAGTTGGTCGCGACGATCGGCGAAAACATGACGATCCGCCGCGCGCGCGTGCTGACGGTCGCGGAAGGCGTGGTCGCGACCTACGTGCACGCCGCGGTGCGTCCCGGGCTCGGCAAGATCGGCGTGCTGGTCGCGGTCGAGGGCGCGAGCGAAATAGAGGCGCTGGAAACGCTCGGCCGCCAGGTCGGTATGCATGTGGCTGCCGCCCGTCCGGAGGCGCTCGGCGTCGACGCCGTCGATCCGGCGGCGCTCGAGCGTGAACGGGCGGTGCTCAGCGAGCAGGCGAGGGCGTCCGGCAAGTCCGAGGCGATCATCGAAAAGATGGTCGATGGCCGGATCCGCAAATACTACCAAGAGGTCGTGCTGCTGGAGCAGGTCTGGGTTCATGACGGCGAGAGCCGCGTAAAGGCTGTGGTGAAGAAGGCCGGCGCGACGCTCGCCGGCTTCGCCCGCTTTCAGCTCGGCGAGGGAATCGAGCGGCAATCGAGCGATTTCGCGGCCGAGGTGGCGGCGGCGGCCGGGACCGAGCACAGCCCGGCCGAGTAGTGGGTTCGCAATGGAAGCGAGCCGCCACGCTCGCTTCGGCTTGTTCGGCGGGGGCGCGACCGTTACGGTGCGGCCGCTTCTGCACCCAGTCGTGCGGCGCCTCCCGCCGCGTCGCGCCGCAAAGGTTCGCATGTCAGACCAGCCCGCCTATAAGCGCGTCCTCCTGAAGCTTTCGGGCGAAGCGCTGATGGGCCGCCGGGACTATGGCCTCGACGGGAACATGGTGTCGACCATCGCGGCGGATATCGGCAGCGTTGTCCAGATGGGCGTTCAGGTTTGCGTCGTGATCGGCGGCGGAAATATCTTCCGCGGCATGTCGGGCGCGGCGACCGGCATGGAACGCGCCCAAGCCGACTATATGGGAATGCTGGCGACGGTCATGAACGCGCTCGCGATGCAGAGCGCGCTTGAGAAAAACGGCGTCGTGACGCGCGTGCAGTCGGCCATTCCCATGGCGACCGTGTGTGAACCGTACATCCGGCGCCGCGCCGAGCGGCATATGGAGAAAGGACGGGTGGTGATCTTCGCCGCCGGCACCGGCAACCCGTTTTTCACGACCGACACGGCCGCCGCCTTGCGCGCGGCCGAAATGGGCTGCGACGCGCTGCTCAAAGGCACGCAAGTCGATGGCGTGTACTCGGCCGATCCTCGCAAGGTGCCGGCGGCGGAGCGCTTCGAGACACTGACATATCTGGAGGTCCTGTCCCGCGATCTCGCCGTCATGGATGCGGCGGCGATCAGCCTGGCGCGCGAGAACCGGTTGCCGATTATCGTCTTCAACATTCACGCCGCCGGTGCGTTCGCTCAGGTAATGCGCGGCGGCGGCCGCTTCACGCGGATCGTGGAACCGCACTAGCGACCCGGGGAGGGACGTATGGCGATAGCCGATCTGAATGCGATCAAGGCGGACCTCGCGCGGCGCATGGACGGCGCTCTCGAGACGCTCCGGCGCGAATTTGCGGGTTTGCGGGCCGGGCGCGCCAGCCCCGCATTGCTGGAGCCGGTGCGCGTCGAGGCCTATGGGACGGAGATGCCCATTCCGCAGGTCGGCACCATCAACGTGCCGGAGCCGCGCATGCTGACCGTGCAGGTGTGGGATCGCAGCATGGTCGGGGCGGTGGAGCGGGCGATACGGGATGCCGGGCTCGGATTGAACCCCGCCTCCGATGGGCAGTTGGTGCGGATCCCGATCCCGATCCTGACCGCCGAGCGCCGGACCGAGCTGGTCAAGGCGGCGAACCGGTATGCCGAGGGGGCGCGTGTTGCCGTTCGCGCAGTGCGCCGAGACGGCATGGACCAGATCAAGGCGCACGAGAAGAAGCACGAGATCGGCGAGGACGATGCGAAGAACTGGCAGGACGAGGTGCAGAAGCTCACGGACCAGTACATCAAGCGCATCGACGAGAGCTTCGCCGAGAAGGAGCGCGACGTTCGCCAGGTTTGAGCCGCTATGATGCGGGCCTCGCGCAAGCCGCTCGCGCCGGTCGAACAGGCGGACCCGGCGCCATCCGGCGGCAGTCTGGTGCCGGCTCACGTCGCCATCATCATGGACGGCAACGGCCGCTGGGCGTCCGCGCGTGGACTGCCACGCATCGCCGGCCATCGCGAGGGCGCGCGCGCCGTGCGGCGGACGGTCGAAGCGGCGATCGAACAGGGCGTGGGCTGGCTCACCATCTACGCGTTCAGCAGCGAGAACTGGCGACGTCCTGCGGGCGAGGTGCTCGATCTGACCGGCCTCCTCCGGCAGTACCTGAAAAGCGAGCTGGCCGAACTCAGGGCCAACGGCGTGCGCCTCCGGGTGATCGGCGAGCCTGATCGGTTCGGCGCCGATCTGACGGCGGATCTGCGCGAAGCCGTGCGCAGTACGGCGAGCAACACAAGGCTGAACCTGACCGTCGCCCTGTCCTACGGCGCGCGCGCCGAGATCGCGGCAGCGGCGCGGAGCCTGGCTCTATCCGTGCGCGAAGGACATCTCGCCCCTTCGGATATCGACGAGGAGGCGGTGGCGCGCTGCCTGTTCACCGACGGCATGCCCGACCCCGATCTGCTGATCCGGACCTCGGGCGAGCAGCGCTTGTCCAATTTCCTGCTTTGGCAGACGGCCTATGCCGAGTTCGTTTTCCAAGACGTGCTTTGGCCCGATTACGGGGCGACGCACCTTGCCACGGCGCTGGCGGAATACGCGCGGCGGGAGCGGCGCTTCGGTGCAAGACCGGCCTGAGCCGAGTCCCGCGCGCTGGACGGACCTCCGGAGCCGCGTCATTTCAGCCGCTGTTCTCGCCCCGCTCGCGATTGCCGCGATCTGGGAGGGCGGCCTGCTGTGGGCGGCGGTTATTCTCGGCACGGCGGCCGGGCTTGCCGGCGAGTGGGTGCGCATGTGCGGGGCGTCGCTCGGCAGCGCGGCCGGGCTCGCGATCCCGGTCGCGATCCTCCTCGCCGGCGGCCTCGTCGTGCCGGGCCATCCGGTGGCTGCGCTGGCCTTGCTGGCGGCGGGCTTTGCCGTCGCCGCTTGGGCAGGTGGGCGCCATCACCTGCGCCTCAGCCTCGCCGCCGGGGTGCCGTATATCGGCTTCGCCTGCATCGCCATGCTGTCGTTGCGTGCAGACCCGGCGGCCGGCCGGGTCAACGTCCTGCTGATGATGCTGGTCGTGTGGGCGAGTGATGTGGGGGCCTATGCGGCGGGCCGGCTGATCGGCGGTCCGCCGCTCGCGCCGCGCATTTCGCCGAAGAAGACCTGGGCCGGCGCGGTCGGCGGTCTGGTTGCCGCGGTGCTGATCGCGGAAGCGGCGGCCGGTCTGGTCGGCGGCGCTTCCTTCAGCGGCCGGATCGCGCTGATCGCGGCGCTGCTCGGCATCGCCGCACAGGCGGGTGACTTGTTCGAAAGCTTCATGAAGCGCCGTTTCGGGGTGAAGGATTCGAGCCGGATCATTCCGGGCCATGGCGGCCTGCTGGACCGGCTCGACGGCGTGCTGGCGGCAGCGCCCGTTACAGCCCTGCTGGCCCTGCTTGCCGGACGCGGGGTAGTTCTTTGGCAATGACGAAATCAGTAACGATTCTGGGGAGCACCGGCAGCGTCGGCAGCCAGACGGTCGAACTCCTGCTTGCGGGGGCGGACCGTTACAAGGTGCGGGTGGTTGCCGCCGGGCGGAACGCCACTCTGCTGGCCGAACAGGCGCGCGCGCTCCGGGCCGAGCGTGCCATCATCGCCGATCCGGCGTGCGGACGCGCGTTGGAGGCAGCGCTCCGGGGCAGCGGCATCGCGGTCGGCGTCGGCAGCGAGGCGATGATCGAAGCGGCCGCATTGCCGGCCGACTGGACGATGGCCGCGATCACCGGCGCGGCGGGCCTTGCCCCCACCTTGGCCGCGATCCGCGGCGGCGGCGCGGTCGCGCTCGCCAACAAGGAGGCGCTGGTCTGCGCGGGCGAAGTGATGCTGCGCGCCGTCAGGGATGCCGGCGCGACCTTGCTTCCCGTCGATTCCGAACACAACGCGATCTTCCAGGCGATGGCCGACGGCAATCGCGACGCCGTGGACCGGATCGTGCTCACCGCCTCCGGCGGCCCGTTCCGCCGCGCGACCCTCGACGAGATGGCGCGGGCGACGCCGGAAGCGGCGCTTCGGCACCCTGTGTGGTCGATGGGCGCCAAAATCAGCATCGATTCCGCCACCATGATGAACAAGGGCCTCGAATTGATCGAGGCGGCCCGGCTGTTCGGACTGACGGACGAGCGGATCGGCATCCTGGTGCATCCCCAGTCCGTGATCCACGGGCTGGTTTACTACAATGACGGCAGCGTGCTGGCTCAACTCGGCTCGCCGGACATGCGGGTGCCGATCGGGCACACGCTGGCCTGGCCCGAGCGGATGCGGACGCCTGCGCCGAGGCTCGATCTCGCTTCCCTCGGCCGGCTCGACTTCGAACCGCCCGATCCGGCGCGGTTCCCTGCCCTACGGCTGGCGCGGGACGCCTTGCGGGCCGGGCAGGGGGTCCCCACCATTCTCAGCGCGGCCAATGAGGTCGCGGTTGCGGCGTTTCTGGCCAGACGGATCGGATTTCTGGATATCGCGTCCACCGTCGAGAAGGTGATGGACGCGATGGGAGCGCCGGGAGCCGACTCGCTGGAGGACGTGCTTGCGCTCGACCGGGACGCGCGGCGGATCGCCGCATCGTTCGTCGGCTCGGCGCAGGCCGCCTGACGAACCTGGCGTCCGCCGGACAGCCGCGCGCGCCCGGCCGGGGCGCATAACGAGAGAGCCAAACCTTGTTTCACGCCCTGCCCGACCCCTTGCGCACCGGCCTCTCCTTCGCGGTCGTGCTGGGCGTTCTCGTGTTCGTGCATGAGCTTGGACATTATCTGGCGGCGCGGTGGCGAGGCGTGCATGTCGAGGTGTTCTCCATCGGCTTCGGACGCGCGATTGCGACCTGGACCGACCGGGTCGGGACGGTGTGGAAGCTCGCCTGGCTGCCGCTCGGCGGCTACGTCAAGCTGCACGGACAGGAGCGGCCGGAGGACGTGCCGCCAGAGGACCGCGCGCGCTGGATGGCCGGGCGGACCTTCCACGAAAAAGACGTGCTGTCGCGGGCCATCGTCGTTGCCGCCGGACCCGTGGCCAATTTCCTGCTCGCGATGGTGTTGTTTTCAATGTTGTTCGCGATCTCCGGCAAGCCCGTCGCGGTTCCGGTCGTGGGCGAGATCCTGGAGCACTCGGCCGCCGAGAAGGCCGGCCTTGTCGCCGGCGACCGGATCGTTGCGATCGACGGTCAGCCGATCCGGACCTTCGAGGACATCCAGCGGATCGTCACGGCGCATCCGTCCCAGCGTCTGACGCTCGGGGTCGTTCGCGACAACGCCCAACGCTCGGTCGATGTCACGACGGACGCGCGCGAAACCAGCAACGGCCCGGTTGGCGTGCTCGGCATCCGCGGCGGCAACACCGAATTCGAGCGGTTGGGACCGCTGCAGGCGGTGTGGGCCGGCATCGTGCAGACCTGGGATGTGACGGACCAGACGGTCGCCGGTGTCTGGCAGATGCTGAGCGGACGGCGCGGCACGGAAGACCTCGGCGGCCCGCTGCGCATCGCCCAGCTTTCCGGACAGGTCGCGCAGCTCGGCTTCGCGAGCCTCGTCTCCTTTATCGCCGTGCTGTCGGTGAATCTCGGTCTCATCAACCTGTTCCCGATCCCGGTCCTCGATGGCGGCCACTTGCTGTTCTACCTCGCCGAAGCGGTGAGGGGCCGGCCGATCCCGCCGCGCGCGCAGGAATATGGCTTCCGGGCCGGTTTGGCGCTGCTGGTCGGGCTTTTCGTGTTCGCGACCTGGAACGACCTGTCGCATCTCGGTATTGTCCGATGGTTCGCGGGCCTCATCGGTTGAGGCAGCTCCGCCGCTTGCCGACGCCAACCTCACCGGCGCTTTCGAACGGCAAATGGGCGATCGTCACACGCCCCGTGTGATTTGCGGGGACTCGGCCGCCCCGGGTAGCGCGGTCGGGTAGCCGCCGCTATTGTCCCGGCCGCCCGGACGGGCCGCGTCGCCCGTGCGGCACCCCCCTCCGATTCGGGCGCTACTTGGGGAGACCAGCCGCTTGAATCGTTCTCGTGCCGCGCTTCTTGCCACTGCGTGTCTGTTCCCCGCCCTGGCTCAACCGTCGGCTTTCGCGCAAGGAGCGGCACCGGCCGGCCGAAACCGTCCCCCCGCGCGCGCGCACGCCGCCTCCGCCGCGACCCAGCCCTCGCTCGGTCAGGGCACCATCCAAAACGTCAGGATCGAGGGCAATGAACGGATCGAAGCGGGAACGATTCGGTCCTACATGCTGGTCGGACCGGGCGACCCGTTCGATCCGGACCGGCTCGATCGCAGCCTCAAGACGCTCTATGCGACCGGCCTGTTTCAGGACGTCAATCTGAGCCGCCAGGGCAACACGCTGGTCGTGAAGGTGGTCGAGAACCCGATCGTCAACCGCATCGCTTTCGAGGGCAACCATAAGCTCACCGATGAGAACCTGCGCACCGAGCTGCAATTGCGGCCGCGGGCGGTGTTCACGCCCGAGCTGGCGCGGGCCGACCGCCAGCGCATCCTCGACGCCTACGCGAAAAAGGGACGGTTCGACGCGCGGGTCGAGCCGAAGATCATCCGTCTCGATCAGAACCGGGTCGATGTCGTGTTCGAAATCAACGAGGGTGAGTCGACGCTGCTGAGTCGTATTGCCTTTGTCGGCAATCGCGCCTTTTCCGAGGATCAGCTACGCGAGGTCATCAACAGCCGCGAGGGAAGGTGGTGGCGCTTCCTTTCCTCGAGCGACAACTACGATCCGGAGCGGGTGAATTTCGACAAGGAGCTGCTCCGTCGCTTTTATCTCAAGAACGGCTATGCCGATTTCGAGGTAACGGATGCCAGCGCGGAACTGGCGCCTGACCGCAGCGCGTTCTTTCTTACCTTCACCCTCAACGAGGGCGAGCGCTACACGGTCGGCAAGATCACCGTCAATTCGCAACTGCCGAAACTGAAAGGCGACGAGCTGTTGCCCGACGTGCAGCTCGAAACCGGCGATTGGTATGATGGCGACGCGGTCGAGCGCTCCGTGCAGACGATCACCGACGATGTGCAGAACCGCGGTTATGCCTTCGTCGAAGTCAAGCCGCGCATTTCGCGCGACAAAGCCAAGCACACCGTCGATCTGGTCTTCGACGTGGGTGAAGGTCCGCGCGTCTATGTCGAGCGGATCGACATTCAAGGCAACACCCGGACCGAAGACAAGGTGATCCGGCGCGAGTTCCGGCTGGCGGAGGGCGACGCCTTCAACGCCGCCGCGATCAGGCGGACGCGGCAGCGGCTTCAGGATCTCGGCTATTTCAGCAGCGTGACGATCAATCCTTCGCCGGGTTCGGCGCCGGACAGGGCCATTCTCACGACCAATGTCGAGGAGAAGGCGACCGGCGAACTGACGCTCGGCGGCGGCTATTCGACGGATGCGGGCTTCCTGATCAGTGCGGGAATCCGCGAGCGCAACCTGCTTGGAACCGGCGTCGACGCCAGCCTTTCCGGCGTGCTCGCGCAAAGAAACAGCTCCATCGACCTGTCGATGACCGACCCCTACTTCCTGGATCGCAATCTGGTCGCCGGCTTCGACCTGTTCTTCGTGACGACGAACAACCAGGACATCTCGCAATACAGCGAAAGGCGGGCCGGGGCCGCCTTGCGGCTCGGCTACGAGTTCAACGAGCATTTGCGGCAATCCTGGAACTACACGGTCGTTGATCGTGACGTGTTCGACGTGGCGACGAATGCCAGCTTTTACATCCGCGATCAGGCCGGCTGGTCGCTGTTGTCGCAAATCGGACAAACGCTCTCGCTCGACTATCGCGACAGCACCGTCGATCCGCATACCGGATTCATCACCCGGCTCGGCACGGATTTCGCCGGGATTGGCGGCGACGCCAAGTTCGTTCGCACCAAGATCGACGGAACATATTACCTGCCGCTCGACCGCTTCACCGGCAACAGCGACTGGGGCTTTGCCATCTCGGCGGGCGCGGGTTACTTCTTCGATCTCGGCAATCAGGAAAAGATCATCGACCGGTTCTTTCTCGGCGGCGACAATCTGCGCGGGTTCCAGGCGGGCGGCGCCGGTCCGCACGACGAATTCACGGGCGACAGCTTGGGCGGACGACTCATCTGGACGCAATCGACCGAATTGCGGTTCCCGCTGCCGATTTCCGCGGATATCGGCCTTTCGGGGCGGACGTTCGTCGATGTCGGAGCGCTCACCAATGCGAGTTTCGAATCCGGCACCTGCAACAACGCCTTTCCCCTACTGCCGCCTCCCACGCGCAATAGCTGTCCGCCGATATCCGACATCGCGACACCGCGCGTCGGTGCGGGCGTGGGCGTCGCCTGGCGAACGCCGTTCGGCC